>JAAXHI010000206.1:0-14817 GCA_012270875.1 Candidatus Poribacteria bacterium
CCCCGAAAAGCCTCAATGATTTCTTCGCGTCCGCCATAAGCAACAGCCACGTTTAAGATGAATTTGTCATAATGTCGAGTCGCTTCTTCCGCCTCCCGAATCGCTTCTTGCAGACTTTGGGGGAGTAGTTCTATCTGCCCCATTGCGCGAACCTTAATCTGGTTGGCGTGAAGTCCTTCGATTGTGACGAGTTCCCGCATCTTTCCTTCAATCAGTCCGAGAATTCCTTCGACTTCATGCGCTGCGCGTTTGAAATTGTCAAGCGAGAAAATCCAGATCGAGAAAATTTCGACACCGAGTTCGTCGCACCAGTGAAGGACTTCTTCTAATTTGTTCGCCCCTTCGTGATGTCCTTTAATAACATTATCAAGTCCACTGGCTTTAGCGTAACGGCGGTTCCCATCAAGAATTACGCCGATATGACGGGGTATGTTCCATGTGTTTGCCTCGGATTCCAAACGCCGTTGGTAAGCCCTATAAAAAAATTTTTCAATTTGTCTTTTAATGTAGCGGAATGGCTTCATTTTTCCATCCTAATTTGTTTTCGCAAGCTGCAATTAGCCAGCAACGCACACGCACATATACCGAATTTTATTATAACATGGAGAAACTATTAAAACAAAGTCTATTTTCGCTAACTGTCTCGGTTCACCAATGGTTTTGAACCTGCTGCCCAATTAAAGTTTTAAAAGTTGACACGTCGTAGGGTTTATGATAAATTTATACTAAAGATATTTGTTGGTGCACTGTAAGGCGTAAATTTAAAAGTATCACCCACCCTTGCTTCGCCTCCGAAATAGACAGAAATCATTTCGCGTTCATTGGAGTCACATTTTATATGGAAGTTTCAACTTCCGCATCGTTAGCATCATCACAAACTCCCGCCCACGGTGTCACACTCAAATCTATTCTTATTGCCGTTGTCCTAATACCGATTAACTGTTATTGGGTTATTGAGATGGAGGTTATTCGGTATTCCGGGCACCCTGTGACGATTTCCCTCTTTTTCAACGTAATTTTCAGTCTGCTCTTGGTTATCGGTGTGAACCAATTGTTACGCCGTTTTGTGCCGAGTCTGGCGTTGGTCCAGAGCGAGTTGGTGATTGTTTACCTGATGCTCTCTATCGCTTCGGGGATCACTGGACACGATATGCTTGAGATTTTGGTGCCGATGTTGGGGCATGCATTCCGCTTTGCGACCCCAGAAAACGAGTGGCAACAATTGTTCGTACAGTTTCTCCCAGAGTGGCTCACTGTCAGCGATCCAACGCTTCTAAGTGGTTATTATGAAGGCGAATTGCCGCTCTATACGACTGATACATTGCTCGGATGGGCGACACCTGTCCTTTGGTGGACAGCTTTTATTACTGTGTTGATTTTCGGGATGCTTTGCATCAATATAATCGTCCGAAAACAGTGGATCGAACACGAAAAGTTAAGTTACCCGATCATCCAACTCCCGCTCCAGCTGACAGAGACACCACGGACGCGGCTCTTTCAGAGCAAGTTGATGTGGATCGGCTTTGGGATTGCTGGCGGACTTGCGTTTTGGAACGGTATTAACTTTTTGTTTCCAATCTTACCCGAATTCAGAACCCGTATACGGAGTTTTCAAGTCTTCACAGAAAGCCCGTGGAACGCTATGGGCAGAATCCCGTTTTCACTATATCCATTCGCAATCGGGCTTGGCTTCTTTATTCCCTTAGACCTTTCGTTCTCATGCTGGTTCTTCTTCTGGTATTGGCGGTTGATGCGTGTGCTCGGTGCTGCACTCGGCCTACGCACCCTGCCTCGCTTTCCCTATATGAATGAGCAAGCAGCCGGTGGTTATCTCGCTTTGTGCGTTCTGGCAATTTGGGCGAGTCGCCGACATCTATTGCATGTCGCCAAAACCGTCGCAGGACTCAATACCCGACAGGAAAATACCGTCGTCAGTGCTTCAGGGCGCGAAACACAGGAAGCGATGTCCTATCGCGGGGCGACAATCGGCCTTATTGCTGTAATGGCATTCCTTGTACTTTTCTGCTACTATGGCGGCGCTGAACTCTGGGTGATGTTCGCGTTCTTTGTTATCTATTATATGATTTCGATCGCTATAACTCGGATGCGCGCTGAACTCGGTACACCTGTACACGATCTACACTATTCCGGTCCCGACGAAATTTTGACGCGAACTGTTGGCACACGTCGATTGGGAAGAGACAACCTCATCATGTTCTCCATGTTTTGGTTTATTAACCGTGCGCATCGGAGTCATCCTATGCCGCATCAGTTAGAAGGCTTTAAAATCATGGAACGGACGAACATGACAATGCATCGCATTATCTTTGCCTTAACGCTGGCGACCGTTTTGGGTTCGTTGGCAGGGTTTTGGGCATTAATTGACCGAGGCTACCGATTGGGGATGGAGGTACGTGCCTATTGGCCCTCTTTGAGTGCTTTTGGGATAGAGCCGTATCGCCGCCTTGCGGGGTGGCTACAAGCTCCGGAAGAGACACTCATTGCCGAAAGTGGGTTTATGGGGATCGGTTTCCTACTGACGACAGTGTTGATGTTCTTTCGGATGCGATTTGTATGGTGGCCCTTTCATCCCGCAGGGTTTGCAATCTCTACAAGTTGGGGCATGCATGTCACGTGGAGCTGCCTTTTCATGAGTTGGTTAATCAAATGGCTAATTCTCCAATATGGCGGTGTTGTGCGGCATCGGAAGGTAGCCCCCTTCTTTTTAGGGCTAATCTTAGGGGAATTTACGATCGGGAGTCTCTGGACAATCTTCGGGATTATCGCTGGAATTCCTACCTATGGATTTTGGGTGTAATCGTCTTAATCATCGTCTGGATGAGAACTTATTGACAGATTTAGGGGGAGTAGGAACAATATCAAACTAAACAGCAGCGTCCATTGCCATTCCCATTGAAGGGGTACCATCCCTAACAATTGCGCGATAGGTTCAACATAGAGCGTTGTCAAGTGAAGTGCGATAACGATGATGGAGATAATGATAAACCGAGAATTCGCGAACATTCTTTGAAATAGGGATTCCCATGGATAGCGTAGCGTTTGCCAGCATGTCGCCAGTTGTGTGAAGATGAGTGTCGTACATACGACTGTGCGTGCAATCGCGATATCGGGGGCATTTAGCGTTCCAACATCTCCGCTTGAAAACACCTCTCTCATTAGGCTCGAAACGCCGAGTGTATCTGACAAAGCAGGGGAACGCCACAGCATAAAGAAGAACGGCAGGGTTGTCATTAAACTGATGGTCACGGAACGGCAAATAATGTCTACGCTTGTCGTTTTAGAGAAAAAACGCGCCCTTGAAAAAAGGGTCGGTCGATGGTGCTTTTCATCAGCAAATATGTGTTCCGCGCCTATACCGAATGATGGGAGTAAGGTTGAGAGAAATTGCACCCAAAGTATCTGCGTTAACGTCAACGGCATCGGCATTTTATAGAGATAGTGTAGCACTGTCCCGATGCTGAGCGTGAGCAGTAGTGAGAGTGTGCAGGAGAAATTCCAACGCAGAAAACCGGCTGCATTATGGTATGCCTCGCGGGCATGAAGCAGCGCATCTCTTACAGCTTGGAAACCTTTACTGCTAATCAGCCCATCGGCAGCAGCTTGCACGACGTGTGATGCATGCGTGCTGTTCGCAAGCGTGATATCCGAAACGGTCATCGCGCGGAGATCGGTCCTATTTTGACCCAAAAACCCTACAGCATGTCCTCGACGTTTCAGACTCAGTATAATATTCCGACGCTGTTCCCAAGTCGGCTGCGAATAAGCGAGCCAATTCGCTGTCTCATCGTCAATTTGTTCACGCGGGACTGCTTCGAGTTCTTCTCTTGATGCCACTGCTTTTCGGTTGTGAATAAGACCGAGATCTTTTGCCATATCAACAGTTTCTTGCTCTTTGCTCTCGGAGATGAGGATAATTTTAAGACCCGTGTCAAGACTGGATTTCAGAATTGACTTCGTCTCCTCGTCATTGCTGACAGAGAAAGCCATAAACCCTAAAAAGATGGGATTATTTTCTATCTCCTGTGGCTTCAGAATAACATCAGAGGAGTGAAATGCTACACCATAGACCTGAGCTTTGGTATTGAGCAGATAGTCTATGATTTCATGGTACATTTCGTATTTGGCATCAAGCAGAGGGGTAATTTCTCCGTTGATGAGTACTGAATCGCAGGTATTAAGTATGATTCGAGCGTCTCCAAAAATGATGTTGAGATAGTCTTCGGGTGCCGATTCAAACACCTGCATCTGGTATCCGTAGGTACGCGTCGAGGGATAGGCATCCACTAAAGGGAGTTTAGCTTTGACCCCATCGAGTTCATAGCCGAGGCTTTCCATATTCTTTTCGATAGTAACTTGGAGTGAAGGTGTTGCCTCGTTACCTGCGGCTTCTGAGGTCGTTGCGCTATTGGAAGTAACCGTGCCGCCTATACCCTGACCACCTGAGGTGCCGAGCCCTGCAGTAAATATCAAATGCGGGGCACCTTGCGGAATTTTTCCACCCGGCGATATCGCTTCAACGGCTTTTTGACGTTCTGTAGGCGTAAGATCCTTCAAGGTATCCAACCATGTCTGCCACGTGTTACCATCAACGAGTTGTTCATCGACGAAAAGGTGAGAGATCGTTAATGCCCGCGTCGTCGCAAGTCCATTCTCATTCGCACAAAAGGTGGTGATACGACTCAATTTCTCAAGACTGCGTGAATTACGTAACGTGACCCCTTTTTCCATCAATTTCTGGGCATGTTTAGAAAATGACAATCGGAGCAATCTAATCACATCGTGGGGCGCGGCAGCAACAGCGAAAAGCATACCCAGATGGATTAAAGACTGCCAATCGGTAACCTGATTCTGGTATTCAAACCACCACGAAATTGATACGGCTACAGCCGCGACGATCATACCCGTTATCTTTATAATCGTCTGTAAGTCCCCTGCTTCGTTTTCAGCGAAGGTATTCGCTACCGGCATCGGACGCGCATCTTGACGCTGTTTCCATATTTCTATCTGTTTTCCTATTTTTACAACAATCGCGACGCCATGTCCCCCGATAACGTATGTCCCACCGAACGCCATATTTTTCTGTTTCTCTGGAGGTAAAGCCGGGTCCGGGATATCCATGCTCGTTTTTTCTACAGTCCCCTCCGTTCCAAAGAGCGCAGATTCATCAATCGTAAGCCCTTCCGATTCAATGATTCTGGCATCAGCAGGCACGTAGTCGCCTGCTGTGAACGAGAGTAAATCGCCGGGTACAATGTCTTCCGGATCACATTTTTCAAGATTCCCTTGTCGAATGACCTTGATACTATGCCCCATGAGTTTGTTGACACCCATATCACGATCGCTAATACGATACTCCGTTGTACAAGCATAAACGATATGAATGACCAAAACTGCGCCGACAATACCTGCTGTATGAAGGCTAATGCTGCTTGCGCCATTAAAAAAAGAAACAACCAAGATGACCGTCGTGAGCGCTAAAACGATAATGCGCCACGTCAGCAGCGGCTTCAGAAATACCCTAAGCAGAAAACCACTTTCTGCTGAACCAAACTCGTTCTTGCCGTACCGCGCGCTCGCTTTCCTAAAAGCCTCCGCGCTCAACCCTTGGTCCATGTTAGAGTCGAATTTATTCAGTATTGATGCAATGTTTTCTGTATGAAAATCTGACATCTTTTTAATCGGTTTTTAGTGTTCAGGTACAAAAGAGCAGTTCTAAACGAAAGCCGCTTAGACTCAGGATCATTTAGTTTTACAAATTCGCTTTATATCTGGATATATCTTCCTCTGTAGGAGCGAACTGTGTCGCGATGTGTTGGTTGTCAGGTATTCTCAATGTGAACGCTCGCGCCATCGGCATCCGGCTTGAGAATTTTAATATCAGACGCAACTTGATGTTTTTTGAAGGCAGCCTGCATCTGTTCAGCCACCTGATCCGTATGATCTAAACAGTAGGCCGCGACCGTCGGTCCCGCACCACTCAAAGCGACACTGAGGGCACCGGCAGTAGTAGCGGCTTTTGCGACATCATCAAATCCTGGGATCAGCGAAGTACGGTATGGCTGATGCAACCTATCTTTCATAGCGACGCGCAACATCTCGAATTGACCTGTGGCAATACTCGCAATTAATAGGGTACTTCGACTCGTATTATATATTGCATCCGCGAAACCTACTGATGTGGGCAGCACCCCGCGCGCCTGTTCCGTTGATAGCGGGAAATCCGGAATTGCAAGCACCACCGAAAGCACTGGTGGACATTCCAACCGAATGGTATGCACTTGTGCATTTTCCTGTGCCGATACAACGATGCCACCATACAACGAGGCAGCAACATTGTCCGGGTGTCCCTCTAATTCTGTCGCAAAGTTGAGGAGGTCTGTATCAGAAAATGGAGAGTCGCACAGCACATTTGCCGTGAGCAACCCGCCAAGAATCGCTGTCCCACTACCACCCAATCCACGAATCGCAGGTATTCCGTTCTCTATCTGCAATCTGAAGCCTTTTGGACGTTTGGTACCACTTCGGTCAAAAACGAGTTCTACTGCTTGAAATGCGATATGCTCCGGTGTACTCGGTATTTTATCCGCGTCTACGCCGCTCACAACAACTTGCGTGTCGGTTTCAATGGTTTCCAACGTGACTTTGCTATAAAGTTGGAGGGCAAGCCCCAGCACGTCAAACCCGGGACCCAAGTTTGTTGTACTTGCTGGAATACATGCGGTAACTTTTTGGTCAAAAATACGAGGCATACAAGGAATTCCCGTGATTAGTTGTCAGTGGGAATAGTCTTCGGTTCGATTTTTTCTTGCGAAAAAACCTTTCGGTCTTCGGTTAAAGAGATGTCTTGTGGCAGTAACAGTAAATGTTTCCAACACAAGTTGTTAACCGATAACTCTCACTGCGAGGCAAACTGATAACCGATAACCATTCATAAGTGCTACAATTTTGAAATAGCAGTTTCGATTCTGCTCAATGCCTCTTGGATATTTTCTAACGAATTGGCGTATGAAAGCCGTAGGTAACCATCACCGTACTTACCGAAAGCGGTTCCGGGTAAAAGTGCGACTTCTGCCTCTTCCATGATGTAATCCGCGAGTGCCTCACATGAAATAGGCAATTGTGTTACATTCGGAAACACATAAAATGAACCCAGGGGCTTAATACAACTGATCCCGTCAATGGCATTCAGCCCATCTACAATCGCATCACGCCGTTTCTGAAATTCTGCGACCATTTCCGTCACAAAGATTTGCGGACCTGTGAGTGCCTCTATACCAGCGAGTTGTGTAAAGGTAGCAGTACAGGAGTTTGAGTTGATGGTTAACTGCGTAATTTTATCCGCAATTGCCTGTGGAGCGATACCATACCCCAATCGCCAGCCTGTCATTGCGTAGGTTTTGGAGTGTCCTTCGATTAGAATTGTCCGTTCCTTCATACCGGGGAGGCTGAGAACGCTGTGGTGTTTGCCCTCGTAGAGGATACGAGAATAAACTTCGTCCGTCAGGACATAAAAATTGTGTTTCTGTGCGAGTTCAGCAATAGCATCAAGGTCGTCAGCAGTGAGGGTGCCGCCTGTTGGATTCTGCGGTGAGTTGAGAATCAGGAGTTTGGTCCGATCAGAAATCGCATCCGCAAGATCGCTGAGCCGGAACCGGAAATCCACCTCCTCCCGAAGGGGTAACGGCACGGCTTTTCCGCCGATGAAGTCAATAACGGATTCATAAACTGGGAAACCCGGTTCAGGATAAATCACTTCATCGCCGTCGTCTATTAAAGCGAGGATAGTGAAGAAGATGATCGGCTTCGCGCCGGGGGTTACCGTGACCTCGTCCGGGTGTATTGTGATGCCGCGCGTTTCCGTTATATGCTCAGCGACAACCTCTCGAAACGCTGGTACACCTGCGGACGGACAATAGCCGGTATGCCCCTCCTTCATCGCTTTGTAAGCTGCCTCAATAATATTAATCGGTGTCGGAAAATCAGGTTGTCCGATTTCTAAGTGGATGATGTCTTTGCCTTGCGCCTCAAGTTGTTTGGCTTTGGCAAGCACCTCAAATGCGGATTCTGTCCCTAACCGATTCATCCGCGTTGCGAATGTGGATGTTTCCAAAATTATACCTCCGTCCCTTAACCATTTTGCTGATGACTGAATATGCGTTGTTTGGTTTTTGCCAGTAGGGTGCTATCCGTACAAAGGCAATCTATTTCCCTTGCAAGATTACACCATTTCCGCCTGCTAACCAGACCTGTTTACCTAAAATAAAGACACTGTTCATTTGAAATTTGCTGACCATGTCGTTACCCGGATCCTGAACTTCCCAATTTTTACCGCCGTCATTGGTATGCACAATCACGCCGACACCGAGATCTCCACCGACTGCCCAGCCCATATATTTATCAGCGAACCGAATGCTGCGTAATGTTTCTTCGGTCCCGCTCATCTGCACTGCCCATTTTCCGCCACCGTTGCTGGTGTGAAGAATCAGACCGTTCTCACCGACCGCCCAGCCGTGCTTATCATCTAAGAAAAAGATGTCTTGAAGCACATCTTCGGCGCCAGTCTCTTGTGCCCCCCAGGTCTGTCCACCGTCCATTGTCTTCTGAATCACGCTACTTTGACTCACCTGCGGAACAAGGTGGACACCGGCGACCCAACCTGTGGATTCGTTGATAAACTGAATGGCGTTGTACATTGTTGCTTCGTCATCACCAACAGCACCGATGACCCCACCTTGAACAATTTTCCAAGAACGACCACCGGTTGTCGTTGAGAGAATGGTATCGTTAGCACCAACAGCGAATCCTACATCCTTATTGACGAAGTAGATCCCTTTAAGTCCGTTGTCAACCTTACTTGTTTGAAGTTCCCAATCCCTGCCGTTAGTTGTAGCGGCAATCTTCCCTTTTTCACCAATTGCCCAACCGTGCTTGTCATCGAGAAAATAGAGGCTGGCGAGTTGGGCATCAATCTCAATCTCGACTTTGTTCCATGTTATGCCGCCATCTGTCGTGTATCCGATAAAGCCGGGATAGTCTAATTCAAACGGCGAAACACCGACTGTCCAACCGTTTTGTTTGCTCGTAAAAACGACTGACATGTAATCCCTAACCTCTGGGTCGCGTTCTTGTAGAATATTCCAATTGCTTGCCGCCGGTAAAACGATTGCTAAAATCCCGGCGATTGCGAGTAGGGTTATCCGCCATGAGGGGCGTGACTCAAACCTTTTCATTGTTGTTGTATCTCCTCTTTGATGTTGGATTAACAGCAGATGTCTTTTGATACAGTTTGTAGATTTCTAAAAACTTGCTGTTATAAAAATTTAATGTGGCTTAACAAGCCAGAAATTTGTCATAATTAATAAAAGTATAATATAACCTTGAATTGTGAATTAAGTCAACAGTTTTTTCAGTTAGCAAAGCGGTCGTGTGTTGTAGGCAGCAGCACGCGTCTAAAAAAGTAATAGCTTCCTGTCTATTTCGCAACGATGAGCGTCCCTGTTTTAATACTTTCTCCTACCTGAAGTTGGTAGACGTAAACCCCGCTTTCCACAATTTCGCCTGTTTCATCGCGACCGTCCCAGATCAATTTCGGTTCACCGGGCAGTGCTGTTAAGGTCTTAACAAGCATGCCATCAATGTCATAGATGTGCACTGTGAATTCGCCTGAAGCATCTTCGATCGTACGCATTGGGAATACAACCTGATTGAAATCTTCGTTTGAAGAGAGCGGTGTAAACGGATTGGGATACGGTTTATCAAAGATACGCAGCTTTTTCTGTATCGGTGCGGATTTGTTATCTGCTTCGTCAATTGCAATGACCGCATAAGTAAAACTGCCTATAGACAATATCTGGTTATCAATAAATGTGTATCCTGTAAGTTCGTCTTCCGGTTTTGCCCCTATCTCGCCATTTGGGAGAAGTTCAAGTCCACCGGCTCCTGATGCACTGAACTGAATTTGATACGTTACGACATCACGACTGGCACTCGGTTTCCACGTAATTTCCACGCCATCGCTTGAGGTGGTAATGTTGAGCATCATTGGTGGTTCGGGCGCGGCGGTATCCTCTGATACGCTCACGATCTGTATCTCGGAACGTTCCGATTGCAAGAAAAGTGTCTTGTAAGCAGTAATCTGATATGTATGATCGCCTGGGAAAACGTTCACATCGCGGAATGTAGTTGAGGAACGGTCTTTGACATTAATAGGATCGTCTTTGTCTCTGTAGATAAGGTAACCATTGACATCCGGGTCATCTGATTTCTGCCAGCGGAGCGTTACATCATTTTCACCCGTCGTATCGGCTTCAACCGTAAAACCCATAACTTGGTCAGGTGGCACATTCGGAATTACCTGTAATGTAAAGTCGTCGTTGTTGAGTTTCCCGTCTGCTTGTTGAGGTCGGATAAATTCACCAATAGGCGCGTCATTATTGTTGCGCAAGCGCACTCTGAAGGTTGCCTCTAATGCGACAGTGTTCGGTGTCTGGCAATCAAAGGTAATTTCATAGATTGAATTTTGGAAATCGTTGATGACCTCTGCGAGTTCAACGCGTAGGACATTTCCACCGGAGACGACTGCTCGCGCTACGATTGGGTTACGGTCCCGCAAGATACCTTTGAAGTAAGATGATTGGGTCAGGAACCCGGCTGGCATTGCGATTTCGATAGTCTTAATTTCTTCCCCGGGTTCTGCGAGTGACCTGTCTATGACAAGCGTCACAATCAAAGGCACCGTTGAACTGGCAGGCACAATGCCTTTCGTCTGACCTACGACGTTTATCTCGCCGACAGAAGTAACGGCTCCATAACCGTTTATGGTGATCAATAGATTAACGATAAGTAGCAAAGCAATTGCTGTGTTTTTCATTCGGAAAGTCTCTCTTTAGAATAATAGATTGACGGAGAATCGTTGTGTTATATTGTTCTGAAAATCCCCGCTTAGCAGCTGAACTCCGTAATCAAGTTGGAGGGAGATTCTGCTGATCGGAAGTTTGGCACTTCCACCGAAACTGAGGGTTGTAGCGGAATCGCTGCCGTTTTTTAACCCGTAACCACCACGGATAGCGACTGATTTATTCAACCAGACTTCTATGCCTGTACGTATATAAATTGCATCATTACGAGATGCGACCTCGAAAGTTCCTAAACTACCTTTCAACAAATTGCTGACCGCTGCGCCCTGTGTACTCATCTCTGCGATGGTTTCAAGTCTGTATGCTAAGCCGACGCGGATGTTCATTGGTACTGGGGTTATAGATGTGTCATCAACGGTCGCATCAGAGATACGCATATCTGCCGGAAGTAAATTCTCTACGGACGCGCCAAGGCTCAGGCTCTTGAATGGTTTCACAATCACCCCCAGGTCAAACGAAGTGGCTGAGCTGGATGTTTGCGCAAAATAGGGGTTCTCAATGACGAATTCATTCGTTTCGTCAAAAGAGGTATGGAAGAGTTTCAGATTTCCACCGATCGCCAACTGCTTGAAAAGGGCATTTCCGTAAGAGATACGCACTATCTGTTCATGGTAAATGTCGGAATCTTCCGCCAAGTCTCCGAAACTCGCCCCAATCGAACCTATTTTCCCAAAGGGAATGATGCCGCTGATCGCGTTATAAGTAATCAGCCCATTAAAACGCTGCGCGTGTGTTCCGCCGATCTGGATTGCATCGATGTAGCCTAAACCTGCGGCGTTGTAATTCGCGGCGTTGCTATCATCGGCAAGTGCGACGAATGCACCACCTAAACCGAGGGGTCTCGCGCCGACGCCGATGTCGTTAAATGCGGCGAAAGTAACAACAGGGAAAAGTAGAACAATGGATAGCGTTAATTGAAGTATCTGTTTCAAACTATTGTTTCCTTTACAGTGAATCATGGAATTTTATTTTATCTCTCAACCGACATCAACTCGATCGCGATGAATGATAAGATTTTGATAGCGTATTCACTTTGTCCTGCCTGTCATTGGTACAAAGCGAACAGGGATAACCTCAGTCGTTTCAAGCGCAGGGATTGCGGTCTCCGTACTTTGAAACCCCTTCCGAATTAAAAGGAGATTTTGTTCGGAACCGCCGACGGGTATCACCATCCTACCGCCCGCGGCAAGTTGATCAATGAGTTGTTTCGGCACGGCTTTAGGTGCCGCTGCGACAAGCACTGCATCATAAGGTGCGTATTCTTGCCAGCCATAATGACCGTTCCCTTTTTTCAGGTGGACATTTTGGTAGTTGAGTGCCTCCAACCGTACTTTCGCATTCTTAGCAAGCAACGGTATAATCTCAATAGAATAAACTTCGCTTGCCAACTCTGCCAGTACCGCTGTCTGATAGCCACACCCGGTGCCAATCTCAAGCACTTTTGAAGTTGGTGTGAGCTCCAACAAGTCTGTCATCAGTGCGACAATATACGGTTGTGAGATCGTTTGGTCGCAATCAATCGGTAGGGCACCATCTTTATATGCCACATTGAGATATTGAGGTTTTACAAATAGATGTCGTTCTACCTTTCGCATGACAGCAAGCACCCGCGGGTTACGGATACCGCGCGCTTCAATTTGGTTTTGAACCATTTTTTGGCGCAGTGTTGAATGGTTTCTGGCGAACAACATCTTTAACGCCTCTCGAACGTTAGCTTTGAAATTTAGTTGACCCTACTCTATTTTTAGTTCCCCACACTTATATGATAAGGCATGAGGAGAAAAAAACGCTGTTTTTTAATTATATTTAGTAACCGCATCGTCGTGTTTAATCCGCTGTACTGCCTAATAAATTGTAGCAGGGATTCGGTCTCTTCTACGACATTCTTCAGGTCGCTGTTTTCAAGTTCAGTGGTAAATGGCAACGGAAGCGTGCCGAATATTTGGGACAACCACGTTTTTTTAGGAAATTGGACAATCTCAAATGACTTTTCTCCGAGTCCCGCGCGTTCGCGGGCAATCGCAAGTGCGAGGCTTAAACCTCCCAACTGATCCACGAGTCCATTTGCCTGTGCTTGCCTACCTGACCAGATACGTCCTTGTCCGAGTCTATCCACATCTTCTATCGTTAATTCAGCGCGTCCGAGTGCTACCTTTTTGATAAAGTCGTCGTAAATTTCCTGTACCTGTTTCTGCAAGATCGCTTGCTCTGACGGTGGATAGTCACCATAGTCTGAGTAAAAATCGGCGTGCTCCCCGCGCTTGAGCACCTCTTTATGGACACCGAGTTTTTCATAGAGTCCTTTAAAACTATACTTGCCGCTGATAACGCCGATGGAGCCGGTAATCGTTCCGGGTTCGGCGACGATGGTATCTGCGGGGGCTGCTATGTAATACCCGCCTGATGCCGCAACATCACCCATTGACACCACAAGCGGTTTGACCTGTGTAAGCCGCACCAATTCACGCCATATCGCATCGGCTGCAGTAACGAGGCCACCACCGCTGTCAATTCGCAACACAACTGCCTTGATGTCACTGTTATCTTTTACCTCCCTAATGACCTGTGTAATTGTATCCGCACCCATCACTTGTGTACCGAGAAATGGATCAACGAAACTATCGCCTGTTAACATCAAACCCTTCGCCTCGATAATCGCAACCTTCGGCTGCGGGACCTGCCAATCTTGCACATCCAATCCGCGTCCTACGTAGTCGCTTAATGTTACCAAATCCGTGCGGTCGTTTGTGATCTCTGTTACAACGTCCGGTAGTTCATCTGCATAGACGGCGCGGTCTACGAGTTCAGTGGCAAGTGCTTGACGGGCGGTATAGGGACCCGCATTGATCCGTTTTTTTACATCTTCGTGCGTCCAGCCGCGGCCTTCTGCAATGGCATCTACAAGTTGGGCATAGAGATCGTCAAGGATAATATTCTGGATTTCGCGCTGTGCTTCGGACATCTCTTGACGTGTGAATGCCTCGGATGCCGATTTGTATTTGCCGATTTGTTCAATATCCGCCCTGACACCGATCATATCTAATGCCCCTTTATAGAATGAACGTTCCGTCCGCAAACCGATCAACCGTACTTCAGCGGAAGGGTGAATTAGAATACCATCGCACGTAGCCGCGACGATATAGTCACCAGTGGAGCAATTTGAGAGATAGCAGAGCACAACGCGCCCGGACTCCCTGAAATCTAAGATCGCATCTGACATCTCTTGGAGTTGCGCCATTCCGTAACTACCACCGTTGATACGAATGAGGACACCCGCAACATCTTTATCCCATTTTACTATTGGGAGGACCTCTTTAAGAGACCGCATTGATAGATCGAGAAACATACGGCGGCGAAGGATGGGTTTCGTTTTCGGGATATTGGAGAAACGGAAATAGCCGATGCCGGTCTGTGCTTCTCGGTTTTTGTCGAAGGCATTACCTGTCCCGAATCCCCAATTCCCGATATTTATACCGAAACGCACGTCAAAACTCAGATCATGTTTCAAGGTGCCGCGAAGCATCAGTTCGCGAATAGGACGTACTTCTAAGGCGTATCGGAATTCTAAGTCCTCTACACCTTGGGTTTTCTGCATATCAATCGAGAGTGTGGTTCGCCATGTTCCGGGACGGAGTGCTAAGCCTAAATCATAGGTGCGACCGAGTTTTTCGCCAAGTAGTTTCGGGCGATTCAGATCGCGTGCCATCGCTCCGATTGAGAAGTAGCGGCGTCGGTACATCAAGCCAAGGGAGAGAGAACGAAATCCATCGTAGCCTTTATCATCTGAATTCATCCAGCTGTAGCTCGTGCCCCAATAGAGTGAGTTGCCCAAATGCTGTCCACCGGCGAACGTGTAGCGTGTGAAGTCTGTGTCAGCATC
>JAAXHI010000206.1:14975-21883 GCA_012270875.1 Candidatus Poribacteria bacterium
AATGCTGCTGAGATGACAGCCTTCCTGATGTATCCTAAGTACCTATCAAATGAGGGTGTAATAATGGATATATTTCTCATCTAACCTGGATTTGCGGGCGGGCGGATTATGCCAACTCACAGTTTAGACTATACTATAGAATACCATAAAACTGCAGGAATTGCAACAAAAACCCTGCCACTTACGCAATTTTTCCCTATCTCCTATACACTAAATGCCGTCGGTGAGGTTGGAAACCTCACCAACAAAAGGATTTTGTGCAAGCCTTGAACAATATGTGCTAAGCGCGTCGAGCATACTGTGGGAATAATTCATCATGAATGTCACTACATTGCTGGAGATGGATCCTCCTGTTTTCATCCGCCGTATCAACCATCGTTGGGAAGAACATACCTGCCCCTGTATCAATCTGATAGCCGCCTGCTGAATGGACGCTCAGATATTGATGCAAGGTCTCTAAATCGGGTTCGGTTGTGCAATGGCGTGTGCAATTCATCGTGAACATCCGCCGTCGGGTACCCCCACCAAACGATGCATGATAGGTATCGTGATTAAAAATCACAATATCGCCGGGGGAAGTCTCCAAAGCGATGCTGGTTGGAAAGTCTTTTGCCGGAATGCCGTAGAGGGCTTCTGATTGATTCGGATCAATCTTGTCGGCTCTAACAAAATGTGTCGGATTCTGGCTGCCGGGGATTACCCGCAAGCATCCAGTGTCTTTTGTTAGATCATCGAGATAGAAAGTTACTTTACACGCGAAGAGTTGCCCCCAGCCGCCGTCAGGGTGCCAACCCGTATCGCCTGCGTAATAATTTCCGTCACCGCCAGCGTAGTTGAAATCCTCACCAATTACGCCACCGATAAGTCCTTTGACCCGTTCATCATCAAGCAAGGTACAGAGGCGTGGACGGTGCTCTATAGGACCGCCGAACATGGTCCGACTTGTGCCATCATGGTTCTTACCGCCCCCGAATTCCTGAATCGAAATCTCAAATTCTTCCGTAATCCAGTCCATCTCGCTTAGTGAAAACATACCGGGTATTGCGAGATAGCCAAACGTATTGAAAAAATTGACCTGATGTTCTGTCAGTTTCATATTTTTAAATTTCCTTGCGGTTCGGTTAGGTGCGTTTAGATTAAGCAGTCCGTTCCCGTATATCCGTCCTACATTTCATTACGGACTACGTTCTTGATCTTTTTCATCGGAACCCCGATTTTTTGACCATCAACTCGACTCCGACCATAATATAGAAAGGCACGAGTTGATGATCAAATCGGAAAAATCGGAGCAGAACCCAATATTTAAAAAACCTTGCGGTTCGGTTAGGTGCGTTTAGGTTAAGCAGTCCGTTTCTGCTACGAGTTGTTCGCACTACTCCCATCGCGCCCAGGTGTTCGGTGTGACATACCCTTCATCAATATACGGATCTTCGCCAGCGACAGTGATAACCCCGCGGTAATTCCGATCTCCTTTCCACCCCAACCACGATGCTGTCGAGCAGTAGTGGCTCACAAGAATGCGTCGGTATGCATTGCTACGATTCTTTTTCGAGCGGTGTAAAAGGTAACCGTTGAAAAAGAGGACACTGCCAGCTGACATTTCAATCGGAATTTCGTCAGTGTCATCAAAACCTGCGGCTTCATGACAACTATCGAATTCGTGACGTTTGTTGTGTGGGAAACGGTCATAGATTACACCCGAACGATGGCTATTTGGTAGCACCCAGAGACACCCGTTTTCAATCGTCGCATCATCCAAGGTAATCCACGCGCCAACAAGCGATCTATCCCGTGTCGGAATCGGGTGCTCATCTTGGTGCCACGGGTTACCGGTATGTCCCGGGACTTTACTCAACATCATCGACTGCACACATTTTACGCCGCCGTCCCAAAATGGGATGTGTGCCCCAACAATCACGCGAAGGACTTCACAAATTTTCGGATGCTCAATGTAATGGCGAACGAGTGGACTATAGACGTGCGGTTCACCGACGCACATGATTCTATCTAATACTTCCAATTCACTAACCGTCTCCGGCATCGGTGGGATCGCGTCGCATGCGTAATCACCGCGAAAGATTTTCAACATCTCCGCTTTCAACGTCTCGCATTCTTCCGATGTAATGAGATCTGGAAGCATCAAGTATCCGTCGTTGATATATGACTTTGCCCAAAGATTAGACTGCTCGTGTACCATTTCAGATCCTTTGTAGGCGAGTTTGAAACCGCCCATTATTCTGCGCGGATGATCCGCCACGTCTCCGCTTCGTTGGCGAAGACCAGTGTCACTTTGCCAGATGTCTGTTTAACCTGTCCATCCGATTTCGTGACATATTGCAAAGTATACCCGCCCGTTACGACTGCCGTATCATCGACAATATTCGGATGGATATGGATGTCGGTTAGCGTCATGTCTATCTGATGATGCATTTCAAAAAAGTGCGCTGCCTTGGTCTCAACGTCTTGATATGTACGACCATTTGATAGATACGTCTCTGAGAAACAGGACATAACCTCTGCCAGATCCGCCATGTCGTATCCGAGTTCATATCGGTTTAAAACGCTCTGAATCGTCTCCTTGATTGTCGGTTCAGTCTGATCGTTATCGGTTTGTGTTTCTGCCAGCACGGCATGTCCCACTGATTCAGGTGGGATACCCTGCACAAGCTGTTTTAGCGTATATACCTCCGGGGCAGCATAACCCCAAACTTCTAACTCCATTACCCGAGCGATGCCTTCCACTTCATAAACAGGTCGCTTACCCGCCATGTGTTGGTAATTCCGTACCGTATCGTTTGAGGATACCGGAACCAACCTTATCTTCTTAGCAATTAGACGTTGTTGGACTTCATGGACGCGCTTACCCTTCGTGTTATTTCGAGCCGTATACTGCTTATCTTTCGTATCACCCGACGGGATCAACCCCCAGCCGGTGCCGTGCCAGTATTCGATCCGGTAGTCCTTCAACCCAAATTGTGGTGCTGGATATTGCTCAGAGTTGACCGTCCACATAACGATCTTACGAATGTCAACGGGTTTAGCGAGCGTCACTGCCACATACGGACGTTTGTTGAGGTCCGAGGTACGGAGATGTTCTAAACTGCTGCCCCAACCGCTGCCTTCGTCCCATGTTTCAGAGGTGGTATCGCCATCAATGACCTCTTCGGCGCGGTGATTTGGGACGGACTGTGATGCCTCCACAGTTGCACCGTTACGACTTAGTGCGAAATTGGTGAGCGGTGGTGGCGGTTCTAAAAGATGTTCCTGCAAAGTTTGCGATTTACAACTGATTATCCCAAGTAGAAGCGTCAGGCATACAATATACACACGAGACATCATTGACCTCCTTTTTCGCTTCATCGTAACACTGCCAACCGTCCAAGCAGCTGCGCAGTCTGTTCCCCAGTAACAGCCCGTATCCTGTAAAAATAGACACCGTTGGCAAGCAACATACCGTCATCATTTCGGGCATCCCATGTACACTCGTTGTAACCTTCATCGCCAGAAGCCTTTTCTAAGACTTTTACTTTTCTGCCGGATGCTGTGTAAATTGTGATAAAGACTTCATCGGCATCCAGCGATAATTTATAGGTAAATGTTGTCTCTCGCCTCACAGGGTTCGGGTAGTTATGAACATCCCAAATTCGGAAGGGTGTCTCCTCTGGTGAGAAATCTGCATCATGCTTCTGAAGCGTCTGATGATCGAAACTTGTTAACCAAGCGATCTCTGCATTTAGGGTACTCAGCAATTCCGCTTCAATCGTCTGATGGGAATATCCGAAAAGCGGAATAAATTCCTTAATCCCCGTGATGTGTGGTTGTATAGCCTTTGAAAACTCTATGGCACTTGTGAGTTTAGCACGGATCACCTCTTCTGTTTCGGGTTCATAACCGAGTGCTATCGCTTCTACTAATTTGGATCGGCTTTCAAACAACAACACCCATAACCCCATCAAGTGAACGGCATCGTTTAAGTCTTCGGTTGCCTCAAGGTCAAAGGATTTTGCGATCTCGCTTGCTATCCTCATCTCGTTTGCGGCTTGCTGTTGCGGTGCTAAGAGTGCCGTGAACCGGTTTTCGGCAAATTGAGCGATCTCCAATTCGGGGATGGCGAGCGTGTCTTGCACTGCGCGCGGCCCGATGAGTGTCCAGAACCGTGTGGCAAGTCCAGCAGAGCCACTTCCATAAGTGCCACCTATGGTTAGAGATCCAGCATAATCTGAAAAATAGCTCGTCATGTTCCAACCGTTTACCCGCAAAGCGTTCAGGATGCGTGGTGCCGCTTCAGTACCGTATCGGGCAATCAATTCGTTGAGGAGTAGTTGAAAATAGTCGAGCTCGATGTCCCAATTGAGGCGTGCGCTAACGAGCCGGTCAAGATACCCCAATCCCTGTGTTGCACCTTGGACAGTGAACCCGCCTAAACCGACGACTTCAGGATCGTTAGCGAGTTGTCGGACCCCTTGCACAAACGTATCACTTTCCAACATCCAGAACGGCATGACCTCCTCGACTTCGTGCGATAGGACTATGAAGCGATGCCCGATCTCACCGAGTGCTTTGATTTGCGGGATAGGCACGCCTGCATCTGCGACCGGTTCGCCGTCGGCACCCCACTTTCGCGAGAAAATAGTCCCTTTGGGCAACTGCCGGGCATAGACACCCTCAGCATCTTTAAGCCAACTGCTGTCATACCCAGAGATGTAGAATTTGAAATCCGGGCGTACCTCGCGTGCTGCGTTGATAATCGTAAAATAGACCTGCCAGAGTTTTGCCTGTCCCTGTTCTGTTCTATCTCCGCAATCCGGGCAATCGCACGCGCGCGTCTCATGTCCCCACGACCTGAGATGGAAACCCGAAAGGGTCGGATAAGTGCGCACAATCGCCTGAGTCAGTTCCCTGGCGAGCGCATGAAATTCGGGCTTAGACCAGCAGAAGGGGCGATAAGATACTTCGTTTCGGGATGCCCCGTAAAGTACTGTCGGTCCCAAGATATCAGGTCGCTGTCGAATCAATGCTTCAGTTGGTTCACCGGTCACATACATAAAGAGGTAAGCATCAATCCCGCGCCGTTTGAGCGCACTAAACCGACTTTGTAGTGTCGCGATACGTTTCCGCCGCTGTGTTATCGGTTCATCTTGTAGTGCGTCAAATGCCGGTGCATCGACATACTTGAAGGCGGTCCCGAATCCGTCTTCGATCCCTGTGCCGGTCCAAACGCCTTCACCGCCACTCATATTGATGCGATGCCGTGCGAGCCAATCTGGATCTTCTATCTCTAACACGGCACGTACCGGGTAAAACGGGGCTGATGTTTCGTTTATGAACGGCACAAGCAGTGCCTTCGCTTTAGCAACGGGTACTTCCGCGTGCACGGGTGTTAAACCGGTTAACGCTGTAATACATTGTTCAATGAAAGCGTACGCGCCATAGATAACGCCTCTCTCAGTGTGTGCTGTTACAACGATGACGATTTCAGTGCCGACCTCTACTGTTTTAATACGGTAGCCTTCGTCTCCAAGTTCTGCTCCGAGTATAAGTTCTACATTGGCTTGTAGTCCCGCAATTGTCGGATTTGATTGGGGGGTACCTAACACAATCGCTACTGGGGTTTCTGTCTGTTGTCTGTTGGTTCGGATGTCGAGCTTGGCACCTGTAAATCGCTCGATAAAAGTTTGGATCTCCTCGGCAGCGAACTGTTCCTGTTCTGAAGCGTTCGCCCCGATTTGAAGCGTCGCCCGCGCTTCGCCGGAGACCGCAATCGGAATTTCATTACTCTTTGCGGGTGCAACGCATATCACAAAGCAGAAGATAACCGTCAGCAAAGTGGCTATCGGTTGTCGGTTGTCAGTCATCAGCAAAGAGTCTTTTCTGAAAACCTTCAGTTTCCTATTTGGTTTGAGAGTTTTAGAAAACCGAAAGAGCACCCGCTGAAAGCCGACTGCTGACTGCTGACTGCTGACTGCTATTCTCGTCGATAGCCATTTAATGAAGATGTTCACCCTCAAATCCCTGAAGAAAATAGATAGCGCAAAAGGTCAGCACGAATCCGATGACAAACAGCACTTTCGCGAAACGACGCAAACCAGTCGTTTCGGCGGTATACTTGCCACGGAACCCATCCAGCACGACGTGCAAAAGCGTACCTACGGCGAATGCTGTTAGGTATTCTGTCAATTCTGCGAAAACCCCACGGAGCAGCTGTTCCCCTAATACTGCTCCTACGACGGGTCCAATTATCAGTGGCGTTAGCAGTGCCAATGCTTTAACAAATTTCTGATCACGCAGGAGCGCAGCTGTAATCAGTGTCCCCACTGGCAAGCGGTGGATCAATATACCGAATGCAAGGGCACTGCCCAGAGCCTCATCTCTCGCTGCGATAACCAAATTAAGTCCATCTGCAAGCGAGTGAAGCGATAGACCGAACACTGTTAAGTTAACACCCCAATCACGCTCTCGCCTATCAGTGCGCCCTGCTATTTCATCGCGCTGGCGTGTTGTGGCGCGTTCTGCTACTGAAATTAGGAGGAAACCACCCCACATTACGAAGATTGTGACATACCCTACTTCGGTGTAAAGGTGTATCATCATTACCAAAGTGATCCCAAGCACTGCACCAGCCGTTAAGCCGAAAATGTTTCCAAAATGTTTTTGTTGTAGTTGGGATACAAAAGCAATGCCTGCACCGAGTGGAACCGTCACCACAGCAATTGCCAGATAAAATATAAGCATGGTATAATATAACAAAATTCAGATTGCATTGCAATCTAAATTCAGTCTGCACGCAGGGGGGTTTAGTTTTACACATTTACTTCATCTACATGAACATACTTCTTCTGTAGGAGCGAACTGTGCTCGCGATATTTGAGAAAAAACATCAACATCTATAAACAGAAATCAAAACTGAA
>JAAXHI010000254.1:0-1236 GCA_012270875.1 Candidatus Poribacteria bacterium
ATCGCCATGGGTATCAACCTGCTCAATGGACTGCAGTTCTTCTTTCCGGTACTCCCAGAGATCCCGGTCAGGAAATACGATCTCAACATCTACTTCACACAGAAACCGTGGAACGCCATGGGGAGTACACCCCTCCGATTCCATCCATATCTGATCGGTTTCTCGTTCATTCTACCGTTGGATTTAGCGTTTTCGTGTACATTCTTCTATCTAATGAAGAAGGCGCAGCTGCTCATAGGAAGCACCATGGGAATCGCTACGTTACCGGGCTACCCATTTTTGGGAGAACAGGGTGCTGGAGCGTTGTTGGCACTGCTCGCGATTGCGTGCTGGCTTGCGCGAAACCATTTTGCATCCGTGTTGAGACAAGTAGTGCGTCCAAATCGCACGGAATCACAGACTGAAGCAATTTCATATCGGAGCACTGTGATAACGCTTGGGATCTGCCTTTTACTTCTCGCTGTTTTCTGTATCCGTGGTGGGATGTCGCTCTGGGCGTTTGCAATCTTCATCGGTATCTACCTGATGATCGTTGTCGGATTAACTCGGATGCGAGCGGAACTGGGACCGCCGATACACGCTATCGGCTATCTCACCCCACAATATATGATGATCTCACTACTCGGTACACGGCGTTTGCGACCGGGCAACCTAACGATGCTGTCGCTCCTGAACTGGCTCAGCGGTGCAAGTTATGCCTCCTTCCGAACACACCCTATGCCGGATCAGTTGGAAGCCTTCAAACTTGCCGAGCGTACCGGTATCCGAAACCGAACGATGTTCGGTGTACTGGTCATCGCAAGTCTCATCGGTATCCTATCAAGTCTGATTCTCTATCCGTATGCGATCTACAGCGAAGGCGTGGCTGCGGGTTCCGAACAGATCCATGCTGGCGGCGCGGATACATATAACTTCCTTTCATCATGGTTAGTGAACCCGAAACCGACGGATTGGCTCGCGACATCGGTGTTAGGCTTAGCGTTTGCAGCAAACTTGGGTATCATGGTCTTACGCTCGCGTTTTGTGTGGTGTCCATTGCATCCAGCAGGATACGTTATCGGCGTTGCACCGGGGACAACGGACGTGATCTGGTTTCCGCTGCTCCTTGCGATGGTAACGAAGTGGCTCATTTTAAAACATGGCGGAATCAATGCATATCGGAAAGCGGTGCCGTTTTTCATCGGTCTGGTATTAGGTGAGGCATTGATGGGATGTTTCTGGCCCCTGTTGAGCCTT
>JAAXHI010000254.1:1303-10170 GCA_012270875.1 Candidatus Poribacteria bacterium
CAATTTTTTCCTTGACATTCGGCAAATTCTATGCTATTATTTTAAACAAATATCTATCCTATTTTTTTAGGCACGTCGGAACGCGACTCTTCTCGTCAACCGTCTGCTGCTTTTTTAGATATATGATTGAAGTCAGAGAACTCACAAAATCTTATGGTCCGACGGTTGCTGTCAACAAGGTCTCGTTTGATGCCCACGCCGGTGAAGTATTGGGCTTCCTCGGTCCCAACGGTGCAGGAAAGACGACCACAATGCGTATCCTTACCTGTTACCTCTCCGCAGACGCGGGGAGTGCCACCGTCGCAGGATATAATATATTCAAGGAATCCATTGAAGTCCGAAAACAGATTGGTTACCTCCCCGAAAGCGCACCGCTTTACACCGATATGGGGGTTATTGAATATCTTAATTTCATGACCCAGGTCCGACACCTCCCCAAAAGTGACAGGAAAGCACGGATCCGGGCGGTAATTGACATCTGTGGACTTGAGGACGTTATTCAAAAAGACATCGGCGAACTTTCAAAAGGTTACCGCCAACGTTTAGGATTGGCACAGAGCCTCATCCACGACCCTCCTATCCTGATTTTAGACGAACCTACTTCCGGGTTAGACCCAAGCCAGATTATCGAAATTCGCAACTTGATTAGAGACATCGGACAAGAAAAACTGGTACTTTTCAGCACACATATTTTGTCTGAAGTCTCCGCCACCTGCAGTCGAATCCTGATTATCAACAATGGGGAGATCGTCGCTAACGGTTCACCAGAGGAGCTCGCCAGTCAGGCGAAGGGCGAAGATATTGTTCATATCGCTATCCGAGGTTCACAAGAAGCCATTGAAACGGAACTTGATGCGTTGGAATTCGTCTCGCAGTGGACGCATGTCGAAACGACTGACGATATACTCGCTTACCAGATCAATGCTGCCCAAGATAGCGATGCCGCAGAGGCGCTTTTCCACGTTGTTGTGGAGAATGGGTGGAGTCTAACAGAACTCCGTCAAGAATCCGTAGATTTGGAAGATGTGTTCCTTAATTTGACAGACGACAAAGAATAAATATAGCAGAATAGTTGTCAGCAGTCAGCAGTCGGCTATCAGTAGGAGAAACTTGTAGGGGTAGCTAAAAGTATTCCTGCTACAAGTATCTGAAAGCCGATGGAAACCGATAGCCGATAACTGTTAGAAAAAATTATGACGAACATTACAGCCATTTTCAAAAAGGAATTCAGAAGTTACTTCAACTCACCGATCGCGTATATTTTCATTACTTTTTTCCTCGGCATTTCATCATGGCTCTTTTTCCGGGGTTTCTTCATACAAAATCAAGCTGAAATGCGCAGTTTTTTCGGGTTAATGCCGTGGATTTTCCTATTTTTCATCCCGGCTGTCACTATGAGACTCTGGGCTGAAGAAAAGAAACTCGGCACCGTAGAAATCCTGATGACCTTACCTATCCGAGATGCTGAGGTCGTCATCGGCAAATTCTTGGCAAGCCTCGCGCTCCTTGCCGTAACCGTACTCCTCTCACTCGTTCTTACCTTTTCAGTCACGTACCTTGGGGATCCTGACGGCGGCACGCTCATTGCAGGATATATCGGACTCCTGCTGATGGGTGCGGCATATCTGGCAATCGGACTCTTCGCTTCAACGCTGACCGAGAATCAGATTGTCGCCTTCATATTTGGCATTAGTACCTGTTTTGTGTTACTCATCATTGGTGAAGACTTCGTGCTTTTCAATGCCCCGAACTGGTTGTACCCGATTTTCAGTTACCTTGGGCTCGGCGCACATTACAGTAGCATTCTCCGAGGCGTCCTTGACTCTCGCGACATCATCTACTATCTGTCGGTGATAGGGTTCTTCCTTTATCTCAGTACACTGGCAGTTGAAAGCCGCAAATGGCGTTAGGAACGGAGGTACACTGTTTTGAAAAATAAACGCATCACATTCGGTGGGAACACCCTCGCTTTTGTAGTCATCATCTTCGGTATCCTTGCGTTGATTAACTTTTTGTCCACGCGGCGTTTCATCCGGGCAGACCTCACCGAGGACAAGCGCTACACAATCTCAAAAGCAACTAAAGGTGTCCTGAACTCGTTAGATGATATTGTCACAATCACTGCCTACTTTTCCACAGACCCGGCAGAAGTCGCTCGAATACGCCGCGATGTTAGAGATGTCCTTGACGAATACAACGCATTTTCAAATAAACTCCAGATCGATTTTGTGAATCCGGCAAACTTCGACGACGCACAAAAACAGGAACTCCGCTTCAAAGGGATTCCCGAAGTGCAAGTCAATGTCCCGAAAAAAGACAAAATGGAGATAGCAAACGTCTATATGGGCATCTCTATCGGCTACAGTGGTAAAGAGGAAACCTTGCCGATGGTGCGCTCAACGGCTAATCTGGAGTATGATCTCACCTCCACTATCCTTAAAGTTACCACCAAAGAGGCAAAAACAGTCGGGTTTTTGACGGGACACGGTGAATTTGATATCAACGCGCAAGAGTATCAGCAGTTCCGTCAACTTTTGGATAAAAATGGACAAGGACAATATAACATTACGTCTGTGAACCTACAAGACGGAAAAGCCGTTGATGCTACCGTGACAACACTTGTTGTCGCTGGCGTAAAGCAACCCTTGACAGAACGCGAGAAATATGAACTCGATCAGTTTATCATGCGCGGGGGTAAAGCCATCTTCTTAATCGATCCTATTCAAATGCAACCCGGCACAATGCAAGGGACACCGCTGAGCACTGGACTGAACGATTTACTGGAGCATTACGGTGCCAAACTCGGCAATAACCTCCTTGTTGACCGCAGATTCCACGAAAATGCTCGGTTTCAACAAGGATTTATGACCATTTTCCAACCGTATCCGTATTTCGTGAAAATTATTAAACCGAATTTCTCGGCAGAACACGCAATCACGAATCAACTGGAAGCGTTGACGATGCCTTGGACAAGTTCCTTGGAAGTCATCGGGAAAGAAAACATCACCGGAACAGTATTAGCAAAAACAAGCGAATTTGGACAAACGCTCCAAGGGTACTATAATCTCAGACCGGATTTCCCGATCCCTGATGCTGAAACACAAGCCTATCCTGTTGCGGTCGCCTTAGAAGGGCAATTCAAAAGTTTCTATACCGATAAAGAGATTCCATCAGTAGCCACCGACGATGCCACAAGTGTCGAGGACAACGAGACACCCGTGCCAACACAGGATACCGCGGAACGAACAACGATAACTGAAAGTGCACAGACACAAATCGTCGTCGTAGGCACAGCGCAATTGCTAATTCAGTTGAATGCTAACAGCGTTAATTTTTTCTTAAATACCGTGGACTGGTTAACATTAGGCGATGCACTCATCGGTATCCGCTCACAGACGATCACAGACCGTCCCCTTCAAATAAAGACGCGTAGTGGCGAGTTCCGTGAAGTCTCAGAAATTGAGAAAAACTTTATTAAATACCTATGTACCGTAGGCATCCCACTGCTCGTCGTTATCTTCGGGCTTGTTCGGTACTTCTTAAAAAGTCGAGCCAAAAGGATGGTAGAAGCCTTCAGTACCCGAAATATGACTTCGGACTAAGAACAAACAGCGGAAATTCTAATATAGTAGAATCTATAATTACCTTTACACTTCGGTAGACGCGGTTTTAAACTACACCTACCAGAGGATGTTCACTTCAATCAAAAACCACCGTGAAGCAGATCGCTTATGGGCGGGGATGCCGCAAAACGTAGTGGAACGGTGCTCAGAGGCCATAGTTAAAAAGATGAAAACAAGGCAACTTCTTATTTTAGGCGGCGTTTTTGTTTTCTTACTACTCGTCGTCATAATTTTTGAGAACCCCTTCGGAAAAAGCGAGTATGAAAAGAAGGTTGAAACAGCAATGCCACTGTTTCCAGACTTCGACAAAGAAGAGGTTACGAAAATAGAAATCATCGCGACCGATGGAACGGCAATGCTTGTTAAACAGGATAGTAACTGGGTGGTCGCTTCAATGGACAACTACCCCGCGGATAGCGAAAGTGTCACAGAACTGCTGACCAAAATGGGGGAATTCAAGAATACGCAGCGCGTCTCCAATAACCCAGAAAAACAGGCGGAATTCGAGGTGGACAGCACCGGTGTTGAAGCGAAACTGATGGACGCAAAGGATAAATTGTTGGCACACCTGTTCGTCGGAAAAATAACACCCGGTTTCTTTAGCAGTTACGTGCGCGCAGCGGATTCCAACGATGTCTATGTGGCACAAGGCAACCTTCAATCCGTTTTTAACAAAGGCACACGCACTTGGAAAGATCGCACTATTTTTGATTTTAATAAGGGTAACGTCACCGAACTTAATATCTCTTCACCAGAGGAAATAGTCGAACTGCGTCTTGATACGAACGGAACATGGCAGATGCTCAAACCTGAAGCCTCGGCTGTCAATGCGACCGAAGTTGACACGCTCCTTACGACTTTTAGCGAATTGGACACAGACGATTTCGCTGAAGCAAAGGACAACCCTGCTGAATACGGTTTAGATACGCCGCAATCTGTTATATCCACAGCGTTGAATGATGGTACAACGGCGACGCTTTACATCGGAAAAGAGGTAGAGGGGAAACTTTACGTCAAACGCGACGATAAGGAGACTGTCTTCAGGCTTTTCAAATCGAATGTGGATAGACTCCTCAAAAAATCTGAAAAGCTCAAAGCAGAGAATCTCCCGCCAGCAGTTGAAACCGAATAGTGGACTTTCAGGTATGGAAATCGCTGCACAGATGCCGTATCAAAGGAGATTTATTATGTATAGATTTAAATTTTTGTGTTTAAGTTTTGGTTCGCTGCTTGCTATAATTCTCACCGGGTGTGAGCAACAAATTGTCTCCCCACTGTTGTCGTCGTCAGTAAGCAGGAGTATCCACGTCACAGGAAGCGGTTCAATCACAGGAGAACCGGACATCGCAACGCTCTATTTAGGCGTATCTGTCGAAAAAGAGTCGGTCGAGGCGGCACGGGAAGAAGCCGCGAGCGCGATGACAGCGGTGATAGACTCCCTGAAAGCCAATAACATCGCCGAAAACGACATCCAAACGGAGAACTTCAGTATCTATCCGCGATACGACTATACGGAAGAGGGACGTGTGCTCCGCGGATACAGGGTCAATAACACCGTCAGTGCCACAGCGCGAGAACTCGACAGTCTCAGTGATATAATTGATGATGCTATCGGAGCCGGTGGCGACATTGTCGTTGTCAACTCGATCCAATTTATGATTGAAGATCCGACACCGTTGCAGGCGCAGGCGCGTGCCTTAGCGGTAAAAGATGCGGAAGCGAAGGCGCAAACCTTAGCGGAAGCGAGCGGTGTTATTCTTGGGAAACCGATTACTATCACAGAGACAACGCACACTGTGGGACCGCCGATTGCTTATGCTGAGACTGCTGAATTTGCTGCCGACGATGGGCGTAGCTCAACTCCCATTGCAGCAGGCGAACTCACTGTCACCATTAACGTCACCATAGTTTACGAAATCGGGTAAATTCTACAGGACTTACGCAAATTTAGCATACAGCACTATATTTGAGTATATTTAACCCCCTAAATCCCCCTTATCAGGGGGACTTTAAGAGCAAATGCGGAAGTCATATTCTAATAATGAAACTTGTAGGGACAGGTTGCCCAAGCCTGTTCCTACGCTACCGAATCACCGGAACCAAACGCCACCCTTGTCCTTCCGTAAATTCTCGGACGCTTAAACACCAAACAACAACCCGCTTCCCTTTCATGTTATCGCGCCGCCGATAAAGGTTTAATCTTGACGGCGTTGCGCCCGAACCGCGAACTGCTACGACATCGACAGGAAATCCGAGCTGATAGGCGAGATGGTCCGGTAGACCGGCTCCTTGTGCATGCATGTTTGCGCCAGCGTGAAAAACAAGGCAGTGACTATCTCCGAGTAGAACAACTGGACTTGCGCGCCACGATGCGCCAACGCCTTCTTTGACGTAAGTGAGTTGCAGTTGCTCTTTTTGCAGTTTTTCGTCGCCAAGTTCCCTCCAGAGATCACCCATAATTTCTGTCGAGCGCGTTTCTATCTCAATATCTCTCTTAGGGACTTCCGCCACCCACGCAGGCGTACCGATGGCTTCAGCAATCGCTTCCGCTGCCAAAACACACCCTTGCCCCGACCAATGTGTATCCTGTTTACAGTAGACAGCCCCGGCATCGGTGAACCGATTTTTAAGAAAAAGTGGGGTCAAGTCAAGCACATTCACGCCGTGCTTTCGCAAAATGTCGTAGAATTTTTGATGGTATGTATCACCGCGTCCCGTTGCGTCTCCGTGTTCCGAAACCATCTCAGGATAAATCGTGGCTTTTGCTGGTATTGGAACGAAGATTAACGCAATACCTGCCTTGTCCAATTGCGCTTTGAAGTCGAGGATAGCCGGAAGTGGATCGGCGAATTCAGGATTTGATGCCCGACTGACGCGCTGCGCTGCCGCTCCCCAAAATTGCCCGACGCTTAGATGACGCAGTTCGGGGGCAAAGAACAACCATCCTTCTTTTCCAGAAACGACTGTCGTTTTTTGTGTCTCTGCTTCGGTAGCCTTTTCAGCCAATGACTGTCCGAAAAGTTCCGTTTCAGCAGCGGCGAAGTCAGAAACTATCATCAGCAGTAGAATAGATAACAATATGTAAAGCGTAACTTGCAAGCTGCTCTTCAAAAAACGCATTACGGTATCTCTCCCCAATAGACATCCAGCAGCCAAGTCTCTGCATCCTCTAATTCCTTGCGATTGTAGCTGCCGTATTCGGTTTCAACTGCTGACCACGGACGGAGCCGCAACTTAACTCTCTGCTCCACTTTGAAAGTAGCAGCATCTGTCCACTGATTTTCACGCATACCCCACAGAAATACGACGAACGCTTCCGGCAGATCAGATGTATCTGCGTTTTCGAGATGCAGCGCGATGATGCATTCGGCATACGGAACGGTTCGCGGTATCGGAGGTTCCGTCTTTGCCTTGATAGTTGCCGTGACGGTTATGTCCTCCGCTATAGAGATGGCACTCCGCTGGAGTGCTTTATCGGATGGTATTGATAATAGTTTCCAGTCACCAGAAAAGAGTTCCCGCGTTGCGAACTGATAGACAAGCACGCGTTTACCGGCGAGGCGATCATTCCCTCGGTTGAGTTCCTGGACAAGTGCCTGACGCGTCGCATCGGCACCGCCAGCGTTGATGACAATCTTATCAATCGGTCGTGCGAGTGCCGCGCTGAGGTGTTCAACGAAACCGGCTGAGGCACCCCATCCCATACCAGCGAGTGAGTAGATATTGCTGAAACTATCCCCTAAGAATAGAATCTCTGATGCCTGATCGGGCTGCCATAACTCACCTGAAGGGGTCTGGACAACATGCCGTGTGACGCGCTCCGAAGGAAACAGGGTCTGATCCTCAGGCAGTTTTAGCATTTTCGCGATGTCCCCCATATTGACGGTATCCTCGGCTGTTTTGACATAGGTAGTTGATTGATCTGTGGATAATTCAATCTGTTCCGTAATAAATGCAGATAGATGTTGTGCGACCCGTTCCATCGTCGCCGGCTTCCAGTGCGTATCTGTTTTGAGATATTGTGTTTCTTGGCGAGCAGCTTCAAAGAGCAGTTGCGATGGATCGTATACCAAAACGCCTTCTGACATGAGTCTATCAATAAACGCCGCATAATCGGGATTATGTATCGGTACCTCAGCGTTTTGGTAGCGTGCTGAAAATTTCTCAGGGTGAATCGTCGGTTTAACGGGTGTTGGCACAACGATAAGTGTGATACCGCGTGCTTCCAACTGACGATTGAAGTCAATAAGAGTGGCAAGTGCCGCGCTTGCTGTTTTTTGGGGATTGGCACCAATTAGAGAATCTACGTCGGCACGGTAGAACAACCAGCCATCGCGTCCGAGATAGGCTTGCTCGTTACCGGTCCGGAATACTCGCGTCAGAACTGTCTGTACACCCGGCAAGAGCCAATCGGTCAGTACGGATTCTTCTTCCAGTGTGTCCTCGTACTGCTTAATCGCTGTGAGATTGGGTACCGGTAGTAAACTAACCGCCCGAAAGATATGAGGCGACTTATCTCGCTGGATGTCAGAAACCAATTGGCAAATTGGCACAGATAGAAGTGTCGCGCTAAAGATGACAAGACTGACGAGACTTGCATTTCGTTTGACGAGTGTGGTGCCGAGTTCTTTTAGAGCCATCTCTCGGCGATGTTCAGCTAAATTTTGCATTTACGAAGGCAATCCGCAGTAGATGGCGATAAAATCCCGTTTCCATCTTGGGAGGATTTTGATGTCGAGCCGAGTCTTTTGGCTACAACATGGTGAAGCGTGCCTACTACTTTGAGAACGGTAGGAGATTAGAGTTTCAACCATTGACGGACTGCGTCTTCAACTGCAGATAACTCGTCAGGTTGGAGATTCCCTAATTTCCTCAAGAATTTGGCTTCTGAAACCGTGACCAAACTTTGTGCATCGAAAACACCGGTATCCAGAAATCTTGTTTTTATAGCGACTTCAAACCGTGAACCGCGTGTGCTTGTTGTATGTGTCACAACAGTGACAAGTGCGCGATCCTCAACGCGAGCAGGGGTACTGATGACGAGGCACGGTCTCACCTTAGCGACCATTCCGAGATCAACGAGCCAGACTTCTCCCCGATTTTGCTTCGGCATCGGCTGCCTCCGTTTCGTCGTGTTCAAGGAAAAGCGCGTCAGCAACTTCGGTGAGTGCCTCATCAGTTAGAGGCGGAATATCCAACCGAGCGACCTGTTTTATGATTTCATAAGCGAGAGCGTGTTTTTCT
>JAAXHI010000254.1:10318-19616 GCA_012270875.1 Candidatus Poribacteria bacterium
ATTAAAAAATAAAATAGATGAACGGATTATACGCCTGCGTTGCCAATACAGCGAGCGATAACCCGAACAGACATAGACATATCCCCACTTTGAAAGGTGTCAACTGTCGCGTCCAGTCCCACGTCTGTGGAAAACACCACATGACAACGCCGCCTACGCACATAACCGATAGATAGTAAGGCTGATAGAGGATGCCTGAAATTAGATCGGTGCTGGGTTGAACATGGACTTTGCTGAACATGCACTGCAGATAGGTGATTGCGTGTGGAAGTTCATTAATCCTAAAGAAAACCCATGCTATCAGTACAAGCAGGAACGTCGCCGCGACCCGTAAGGGTTTCGGTATTGATCCGTAAAAACTCGCTTTTCCGCGTTTCCGCTCAAGTGCGAGCATGCCGCCGTGAATTCCGCCCCAGATAACAAAATTCCAAGACGCACCGTGCCATAAACCGCCGAGCAACATCACAAGTGCNNAACCAGCTGGAAAGTGAGATATGCCACCGCCGCCAGAATTCCGTAATAGATTCAGCACGGTAGGGGGCATCAAAGTTCTTCGGAAAAGTAAAGCCCAGCATCAACCCCAAACCGATCGCCATATCAGAATAGCCACTAAAATCGAAATAGATCTGAAACGCATACGCGATTACGCCATACCACGCATCAAGCGGACCAACGACACCCGCATCGAAAACTGTGTCCGCACACTTACCACATGGATTCGCTATCAAAACCTTCTTTGCCATTCCGAGCGAAAAGAACGCAATACCGCGAGCGAACTTCTGCAACGTATGTGCGCGATGCTGAAGTTGATCGGCAATTTCTGAAAACCGAACGATGGGACCCGCGACGAGTTGTGGAAACATGGACACATAACACGCGAAATCAATAAAATTCCGAATCGCTTTGGCATCACCGCGGTAGACATCAATCGTATAACTCATCGACTGGAAGGTGTAGAAACTGATGCCGAGGGGCAGCGTTACGTGCAGAACGCTCTCCCATATCGGTAGACCGAGCCATCCTATAATAGCATTTACGTTCGCTATGCCAAAATTAAAGTATTTGAAAAATCCTAAAAGAGATAGATTTGAGCAGATCGAGATTGTCAACGCCAATTTGCGGCTGCGGGGACGTTCACTTCCTGAGATGACGCGTCCACACGTATAATCAATTAGCGTTGAGGCGAACATAAGGGGAGCGAACAAAGGGTTTGCCCAACCGTAAAAGATATAACTGGAAAGCGTCAACCCGAAATGTTTCGTTCGGTGCGGGAGCAGATAGTAACTTAGCAGGGCAATCGGAAGAAAGTAATAGACGAAGATATGCGAACTGAAAACCATTTTTTTAAATAACCTTGCGGTTCGGTTCAGGAAGTTTGAGCTTTCAAACGCACTCTCCGTATATCCGCAGTGCGCCCCTGTTGCACTGCTGCTCTGCTTTCGTCAGAAATCCGATTTTGACAATAGTCTGTTTTGGCAGCAGATTCACTCGTAGCGTTGGCGAACTTGTTCTAACGCCTGCGTTAACTTCATTGCCCCAAGTGCATTTAGATGGTCAAGGTCTTTAAACATTTCTGGAAGGAAGTCGTGATTTCCACCCTGAAGGAAATCAACGAAGACGAGGTTCAGGGATTCAGCCTCCAGTTGTTTTAATCGACCCACCAATTCCCGATACCCTTTCTGGGTTGTTCCATCATCGTCCACGACGGGTTGACCTTGCATAACCGGATGCAGAGGTGACAAATACAGTAAAACCTTAACACCACACTCGTTCAACGCGTCTATCATAGATATAAGACGGTTCCACCGTTTTTCAGAAATTTCCCATCTCTGTTTGAATCTTTTTGTTTTCGGATTCTGCCATACTTCAGCTTTAAACTTCCAACCCCATGGCCGTTCGTTCCAATATTCCGAGACGTGCGGGACCGAAGTAATTTCAGCAACTGTCTTCTTATTTGTATGCATATCGGGTCTCTGCCAGAGGGTTTTAGTGTGTTTTCTATCAAAAGCAAAGCCGCGACTTTTTAACAATTCGCGATCCGCCGAATGTTCAAAGTGTCGGTTCACTGCCCGGGGCGACATCTGATAAACGACCCATTCTAAGTTGGGCATTCTTGTGAGGTATTTATCAACGACAATCTTTTGGAACTCCAACGGTCCCCCTGAAATTGCGAGGTTATACGCCACCGGAGTCTTTTGGTTCTCCTCACCATAAAATATTTCCGCTTGAACACCTGCAGCGCCGCGCGAGTCGCCTAAGGCTACAAGTTTGAGTTGGTCCTTTATCCGCCAGAAAATCGGCATCTTCTCAGAAAAAATACTGTCGTAATCATACCGTTCTTCAATAGTTCGGTTTTCGAGAATCTTCTGTCCGACATCGTGATAGAGCGGAACGTCCGCGTCTAAAGCAAGCGTATCGCTGGTGTAAAGGCTCTTTAGTTCGTTGAATTGCTGGTATGGATAGAGATGGAGTGTATGTGAACTTCCTATTTTTGCTTTTCCAATTGCCTGCGGTTGATTGTCGTAGATTGCCCAATGTGCGACGCGGAGTTTTTTGCCTTTGAATTCACTTTCAATGCGTTTCCGGACGCTATACTCGTAAAAAACGAGTGCCTCTCGATAGGGTGTGATGTCGGAAAGCGTCGGGATTTTGGATTTCGCGAGGAGTTTTACCTTGAGTCGGATAGGATCGCTTACATCTATATCCAGCAATCTACCATCTGGTGCGATTTCTAAGTCAATTTCTACACCGAACTCTTCGGCTTCAACGTTATAATAAACCGTCTCGGTTTGTAAACTGTTTCCTACAATACTCATGCCGAGTTCAGTTTTGCGTTCGACATCATTAATTTTCAACGTACCGATCTGTTGATGGACTGTATCTTGAACGGGAATCGGGAGTTCTGAGAAAGAAATCTTCTCTGTAATATCCTTTTCCCTGAATGTGCCATCAGCTGCGATTTCAAGCTCGATGTCAATGCTATCGTCTTTCGCCTCTATATCGTAGACAGTTTCACCATCTTCTCTTTCTCGATCAACATCGCTAATTGGGACATCCCCGATTTCGCGGAGCGCAATTTTCTGGATAGCCTCAGGAACTTCATCAAACGATATGTCTTTAGCAAATCCGTCAACACTTACAAAAAAACATATTATAACACAAAAGATAAGAAACTGTTTCAAGCATCGGCACTTTTTCAAAATCCAAACCTCCTTCAATTACCTCTGAATACTCTCGCGAAGTTGTATCGCCATTGAAGGGCAAACTCACTCCGATTTGCCCATTTATCGGTAGTCGGGATTATTCAATTGTCCTGTGATTTCTCAATATCTTGATGTTTTTGCGATGATCTTATTTCGTTGGTCTGTTTTCCGATATCCGAATTTAGTTTCTTAGCCTTTTCAAAGTCATCTTGGGCTTCTTCTTGTAATCCGAGTGCTTGCTTTACGCGACCGCGGTTGTAGTAGGCGAGTGCGTGATCAGACTTGAGTTTGATGACTTCAGTATAATCCTCAAGAGCTGCGTGATAGTGGCTTTCCGCTTGTTCTGTATTGTTCCGGGCAGCTTCGGATTTAGCAAGGTAAAGCTGCGCATCACCACGATTTTTGTAGGCATCAACATTTTCTGGTTCAAGCAAGAGTTTCGCATAAGCGCGCATTAGGGAGTCCTCAGCATACTTTGAACTTAACTTGATGGCTTTAGTACAATCCTCAATAGCTGCTTGGTAATGTATCCGGGCTTTGTCTACATTTCCTTGGATGGTTTCGGATTTAGCTAGTTTAATCCACACATAACCGCGATTGCTGTAGGCACTAGCATATTCTGAGTTAAGTCTGATAGCTTCATTAAAGTCTGCAACTGACTGGAAATAATAATCCTGTGCTTCGTTTACATTTCCTTTAGCATCCTCAAATTCACCAAGTTTAATCTTTGCATAACCGAAGATCCTGTAACCCTCGGGTAAATCTGAATCGTCTGGATTTAGTTCAATGCCTCTGTTAAAGTCTGCAATCGCTTGGTTATAGAGGTTCTGAGCTTCCGCTGTATTTCCTTTAGCTGCTTTGAATTCACCGAGAAGGCACTTCGCGTGTCCGCGTATTCCGTAGATGTCAGCCTCTGCTGGATATAACTCAATCGCTTTATCAAATGCCCCTATCGCTCCAACATAGTCCCCGCGGAAGATTTCGCGCTGTCCCCGACCTACGTGAGTGTAGGCGCGGACGGGAGCTCTTTTCCGAAATTGTTTCAGAGGTTCTGTTGAATCTGATTTGGCGAGTAGTGCCTTGAGAACATTTGACGCACTGGCGGCACCATAAATTCCTGTACCGCCAAAAGCAATACCTACCACTTCTCTTTTGCGATTCAAGACGGGTCCACCACTCATGCCACCAACGTATTCGGCTTTCACCCGAAACCGTTCGCGATTATTACTAATACCATGTATGATGCCCTCCGTGACGCTGTATTTTGTTTCAGGGTATCCCAAAGTAGAAACCGGTTCGCCGATCTCAACAGCATCACTGTCCCCAAGTGAAAAGGGTACGCCTACTCCCGATACCTTTAAGATGACTAAATCATTTTTGAAATCAAATGCTGTGACTCCTTCGACCTCCAATATTGTTTCCCTGTCAGTTAACTTTGCAAAGATGAGGTTTTCGTTAGCGACAGCGTGAAAGTTGGTTGCAATTTTATCACGCGCCACAAAGAAACCACTACCAACCCCAGCCAGTTTGCCAGATTTCCTAACCAAGTGCACTTGTACTGTAGAACCTTCTCTTTTTTCGGATGCTAAGCTGCCTTCAGTCTCGTCTGCTTGCGCAGCTGCGAGCAGGATCGGTTCCGATTGGGATCCGGCACCGCTATTTTTACCGTGTATGTCAGATATTCCGAATTGGGTACGTGTGTCGGACTTGCGTGCTGACATTTGAATAACTGGCGTGTCAACGAGTTCTATTGTCATCTCCGATGTCGCATCTAAATCGTAAGGCTGCTGGAAACGAGATAGCGCACGCGGACCCGTCCCCATCATCAGGATAACTAAAAGGGTTGAAGCGAAAGAGAAACCCCACGGTAGCCATGGTTTGCTCACGGGAGCGGATGCCGGTTTGATGCGTGCAATCTCTTGCACGATACTCTCTGTTAGATTTGGAGAGAGTTGGAAACTGCCGAAGACCTCTTGAATTAGAGATTCTTCTTTTTCTAAGCGTTGTCGGGCACGATGCAGCCGACTTCTAACTGTGTTCGGTGATACACCCAGAAACTGGCTAATCTCCTCACCCGACATTTCTGCCAGATAGTACAGCGTTACGACGGTGCGTTCGCTCTCTGGCAACTTTTTCAGAAGGTGCTTGACGAGTTCGCACCGCTGTTCAATCGCTGCTGTTTCACCACGGTCCGCCTCATATTGCGCGTAGCAGGCTTCTTCAAGTTCTTCTGTGGACATGGCATCGAGAGACCTTGTCGGCACCTGCTTCTTGCGGAGCCATGAAAAACAGTGGCGCGTCGCAATTACGTAGAGCCAGCCGGGGAACTGATCTGGACGTTTCAGGGTTGAGAGTCTCTTATAAGCCTTCAGAAAAACATCCTGTGTGAGTTCCTCAGCGATATGGAAGTCACCGATCTTACGCCAAACGAGCGCATGAACCGATTTTTGGTATTTATTGACGAGCGCGGTAAATGCGTCTTGATCCCCATCTAAGACCCGTTGAATGAGATCTGCATCATTTGCCTTCATTTATATCTCCTGACAGAAAATATTGGTTTCATAATATAGTGACGCTTGTAAAGGGCGAAATGTTGCATAAAGGCTTATTATGCAGGGATCTATAAAAAAATGCATAAGTTCTATACCAATCTTTGGACCTGCTCTTCATTCTGCATAACGTCAACAATGCGGAGTAGTCGTGATGCTCGCCAATCGCTCTGATTAATATACGCGAGAAATCGAAAAATCTTTTGTGTCCACGCCTCACTTTGGACTATCAACCAATCCCGGTGTTTCCGCGCTATCGCAGTCAAAGCGAAATCTGCCAACTCCGTATTTAAGAAATAGTGCCATTCAATGACTTGAAGTTTCAACGGCGGATGCAATTTTCGTTTCTGATAGTCAGTCAACACAATAAGAGCATCGTATTCACTTCCGAGAAGTCTTTCGTATGCTGATACAAAAGGTTCACTGGTAGCGTAATTTTGAGAAGGTGCTTTTATACCCAAGTCGAGGTCTGGTATATCAACACCTCGTGCAGGGTTCAAGCGAAACTGAGGTATTTCAATGTCTTGAAAGGTCCCTGTTTCAAGAACAGCAACAAAAAGCATTTCATCGCCATCATTGAGTTTAATGGCTAAATCGGGAAATTTACCATCACCAACACAGGATAGAATTTGTTTATCAAACGGGAAATTCTCAAGTTTTTTTTCTGAGAGGAATTCCCGTTTTTTCTCGCATAAATCAGCAAAAAAGTGATAAATTGAATAAGCCATTATTGATTTGACTCAAGGAGAGCTAATTGTTCAGCAGTAAATTCATCGGAAGGCGAGAATTCTTTGCTTATCCCACGTTCTCCCCAAATTGCTTCTAAATCCGGAGTGCATGCGTAATCGATAAAAAAGCGCGAGACATCGTCCGATTCTCTCTGTTCAGAAAGTCTGTTTTCAATGAGCGCAACGTTGTGCGAATCCAGTTCAATGCCTATTGATTTTCTGCCCAATTGCTCTGCGACAACCAGTGTTGTTCCTGAACCTGCGAACGGATCGAGAACAATATCACCTGGATTCGTGGAAGAGAGGATAATCCGAAGGAGGAGTTGGATAGGTGTTTGTTGTTTGTGTAAGCGATTTCCCTCTGCATCGCGCAACGCTTCATCACCAGCAAAATAGCCAGAGGTTAACTCACGGATATCATCCCACACATCGGTAACAAACATACCGTTTTCCCGTGCGTGCTTGTAATCTGCAGGGAGCGGTGGATCAATACGTAGACGATGGAAAACGCGCGGGGTTTTGCCTTTCGTTGCAAATGCAATAACTTGATAATGCTTGCCGAAACGCTTGGTTCCGGGGACTGCCGAGGTCTTTTTTTTCCAAATAATTAGATTTTGGAAAGTCCACCCAGCATCGCGCAGACATTTCAGAACAAATTCGGTGTTCTTCTCGCGTTGCATGAAATAAATCGCGCCGCCATCAGAAGTCAATGCGTAGACTTTTGCACAGATATCGCGCATCCACTCCCAATACTTTTCGGGTGGCATGTTATCATTCCAAGCGTTGTAAGCCTTATCCTGATTGAAGGGTGGATCGAGAAAGGAGAGGTCTACTTTTGCAGCAAAGTTGCGGCTATCCAAAGCCGTTGTGCAATTTTCCTGTCGGACGCGGTAGTTTTTTTTAGATGAATTGCCCATGGTGTCTATATGTTCCCACAATTTTGAAACCTGGGTTCCCCGTGCCATCAATGACCGTTCCGTTGCGAATGATGAGATCATGCACTATTTTTTTCCTTTGCGGGATAGAGGCACAACTCGGTGTGTTCGTAATAGAACTTACGCAAATTTAGCAAGCGATGGTAGATTTTTTAGTTTTATAGTAGAGCCCGTAATTATTTGCACACATGGGAACTGTAGGGGTTGGGTTACCCAATCCGTACGAGCGACAAGTGTAAAATTATTTTCAGATTTTACTATAAACCCCCTAAATCCCCCTTATCAGGGGGACTTTAAGAGGAAATGCGTAAGTCTTACGTAATTCAGATTAGACGGTATACTGCTTTAGCGTGTCGTCATCTAAATTCTCTAAAGCATTCTTCGGATCGTGTTGCTCTCCTTCGCTCAGTTCCTGTTCAGAGAATCCGTGGTCTGCAATCACGGCTTCAGCAACATAGATCGGCGCCTCGCAGCGGAGCGCAAGCGCAATCGCATCACTCGGACGGCAATCCACTTCAATCGCGTTGTCGCCCACTTGCAAAGTGGCGTGTGCAAAAAAAGTCCGTTCTTCGACATCACGCACACATACATTCGTCACCTTTGCCCCAAGCGTCTCAATCATAATTTTGAGCAAATCGTGTGTCATCGGGCGCGGGAGTTCGACATTTTCTAAATGCATTTGAATAGCTGCCGCTTCTGATTCGCCGATCCAAATTAGGAGTATCCGATTGGAATCCTCCTCTTTCTCTTTCAGGACAACTATCGGTGCTCCTGTCCTCCGATCAATCGAGAGAAAGTGAATTTTAACTTCAGTTTTGGTCTGTTTCTCAGTATCCATCTGTGCCTCCTTTCATACGCACCGGCGTTTAAGGCACTATTTCTTCGTTATCATCACCGGTGTGTGTTTCGGTATCAGGTGAATCACCTGAATCCACGTGTGTGTCCGCGACCAATCCGGAAGTGTAATCCCGAACGGTGCGTGCGATTTTATCGGTGTCAATGCCGCTAAAGCCGACAATCTCCTTGAATAAGGGAACCGCTGCGCCAGCGTTAACGATCGAACTGAGGACACGGTTCATACTGTTGCTACCGTTGCCATTGTTTCCGAGGTCAAGTACTCGGATACTTTCGATGCGTTCCGCGGGTTTCATCAATTCGCCTGTTACTGCGGGGAGTGATTCAACGAGTGCTAATATAGCATCACTCACGAGGACTTTTGCGTCCGCCTGATTCTTCGCGGCAATAGATGCTTCCTCGCCATCGGCTTTCGCCTTCGCCTCAACGAGCAGTGCCTCTGCGAGGATTCTTTGTGCTTGTGCCTGAAGTTCAGCGGCTTCGAGTTCTGCCTTAGCGGCTTCGATAACAGCATAAGCCTCAGCATCAGCGTTGCGTTCTTTACCGATGCGTTCCTCATCCGCTTCTTGCTCGGCGCGGATCAGTTCGATTTTGCTTTGACGTTCCGCTTCCTCAAGTGCTTCGGCGGTTAATACAGCTGCTTCAGCTCTCGCCTTTTGTGCAGTAACATCCAAGAGTTCAGCGAGTGCTGCCTCACGTTCCTTTTCTTTCATTGACACCTGGATCGCGTTTTCGGCTTGTGCTTCCTTCTCTTCGCGATCCTTTTCAACCAGAACAATTCTACTGGCGATACTCGCTTCCTCTACAGTGCGTTCCTGCTCAATTTTGGCGGTTTCAACAGAGAGATTGCGCTCGATTTCTGCTTCCTGAACCGTCTGTTCTTGTTGGACACGCGCAATTTCGATTGCCTGCTTTTGTGCAATTTCTGTCTCTTGAACTTGGCGTTCCTGTTCAATCCGAGCCGTCTCTAACCGCTGCTTCTGCATGATCTCCGAAGCTTGCACCGCCTCTTCCTGTTTGATCCGTGC
>JAAXHI010000254.1:19652-30266 GCA_012270875.1 Candidatus Poribacteria bacterium
GCAAACTCAAGCCGTTTATCGACTTCTAATCCCTGCGTTTCCGTCTCCTCTTCGCGTTGTTTAATTTCTAACTCGGCTTTGAGTCGGTCTTCTTCACGCTTGACTTTGTTTTCGTGTTCAATCCGAGCGGTCTGCGTCTGCTTGTCCTCGACCTCTTGCTTGATGGTCTGAATTGCGACAACATCAAAACGGTTGTTCTCGTCAAGTGCATCAAGCGGGGTCTGGTCAAGATTCGTGACGGCAACGCTCTCTAATTTAAAGCCGTTTTGTTCAAGATCATCGCGACAGGCTTCCTGAACTTGGTCAGAAAATTCTTGGCGTTTTTCGTGCAGTTCTTGGAGGGCCATGGTTGCGGCGACACTTCGTAGGACTCCAACAAGTTTACCTTCGAGGAGTTTATTAACGGCTTCCGGGGTTAGGGTTTTATCACCGAGACTTGCGACGGCTTTGAGTACATCTTGTTCGTTTGGTTCAATTTTGACATAGAATTGTGCTTCTATATCGACCCGTAAACTGTCTTTTGTAATCAGCGCGCCTTGCCCTGTGCGTTCAACAGGTAACTGGAGAGTATTTAAGGAAATGAGTTGGTGTGTGTTTGTAATTGGGTTGATAAGGGTACCACCAAAGACGACGCGTTTTTTGCGTCCGCCAGAGATGACTAACGCCGCATCTGCTGGCGCTTTTTTATAGAAAGAACGATAGACTAACAGAAAAATAATGATCAGCGCAACAACACTACCGATAATCGTGAAAAACAAATTGGGATTCATATTTCATTGCTCCTTATATAGAGTTGTCAGTTGAACTGACGCTAATTTACTTCGCTTTTTTTGACATCAAAGATCCGTTTTGTGTGATCATAGTTTACAAGAATTACGGTATCTCCTTTGACAGGAGTCGTTTCATCAGATTTAGCACGGCAACTGACCGTTAACTCTGGTCCATCTGGCACTTGGACACGAGCCGTTCCAAAAGTTGAGGTAATCTGTCCACTAATAACGCGTCCACTTAGACCGAGGAGATGTACATCGCTGATGGCTCTTTCGCTTTCAGGGAATAGTTTTGAAAGTGCGAGAGAGATATAGCGAGTACAGACAAAACAAGAGAAAAGCGCGATAACACACGATATCCAAACCCACTCGGGTTTTGCTGGAACATTAAGCGATGCGTTGGCAATAAGTCCAGCAATACCCCATGTCCCAAATAGCGACATCAGCACAACCATCAAGGGTACCCTGCCAACGTTCAAGAACCCAAACACGTCTCCAAAAGAAGGTGTGTGTGCGCCAGCATCGGCATCTACATCCACATCTGCGTCAACATCGGCATCCACATCGGCATCTATGTCCATGTCTGCGTCTATATCCACATCGGCATCTATATCAATATCCATATCGGCATCTATATCTATATCAGCGTCAACATCGGCATCCACATCGGCATCACCGAAGTCCATTGCGCCCATAGCCAGTCGAAAGAGCGCGAAGAGGAACACAATCACCAACGGTGCCGTAAACCAGACGTTATAGGAGGCGAGGAAATAAGTCAGGAATTCTTTCATGGCATCCCTTTCCGCTTTGTGATCTGCTCAGTGATATACATGTAGGCACATCGCGCTGATCGGAAGTTGATATTATCGATCCAATGGACATTACGTACGACGCTAATTTCGAGCCTCGCTTGGCTGAGCAACCGATGTCTGAATTGTCGGACTAATCTCACTTCGCGAATCTCGGTGAACAACAGGTTACACCGGATATTTGCGTAAGAGACTGCGAGGCTCCCTATATATCGTTCATCTAAGACCAATACCCGCCGTGTCGTGATAAAAACGAAATCTGGACGTAGCACACTCGAACGCCCGAGGATACATAAATCGACATCTTCATCCGCGTGTATGTGTGCCTGTACAGTTCTTTGGATACGAGGCGGCATTTGGGCAAATTCAGCCATTTTGTTTTCAATCAGGTGTATTGCCAGTAAGAACAGAGGGGTTACGTAGAAATGGAGGTGGCGGGAATCGAACCCGCGTCCGAAGGCAGTTTAATAGAGGCTACTACATGCTTATCACAGGTTTTGAGGTTCGCCTATAAGACTCCCCTGTGCAGGATTCAGCATAGACTATCTCAAAAGTGGTTCGCGGCACGCTCCTTGAGAATGAGCGAGCGGCTAAGCCCGTATTGCGACGCTTTAACTTCCCTGACGGGCAGCAGGTCGGTCAAGCGTAGCCGCGCTATTAAGCGGCTAATGCTAATTCTTCATCAGCATTTATAAATGTTCCGCCTATTTAACGAGGCCTGCGGAGACCTCGGCATGCAACCTATATCTCATTTACCTTCGTCGAAACCTTGACACCCCCGGAATAGCCGTCATGAATCAGCAGTCAGTTAGGCACCTTGTAGCAAGTAGGCTTACCATGGCTGCCACAACCATCTGATCGTTAATAACCCAAGTTGCTACTCATAAGCGTCCACTTTTAGTTTGCGTCTCCTCAAGCACAATCTGGAAGATTATGCTACAAAGATGGCAACTTGCGTTAGTTAATAACTAAGTCAATTGTATGACCGTATCTCATTCGCGGTCGCTTCACGCTCTATCTTATCGCGTTTATCGTAAACCTGCTTGCCCATTGCGACTGCCAACTCCAACTTCACTCTACCATTACTGAAATACGCGCGCGTCGGAACAATCGTCATCCCCTTTGAACGGATTGAACGTTCAAGTTTCGTAATCTCTCGACGATTTAGGAGCAGCTTGCGTCTCCGCTTCGGTTCGTGATTGGCGATATTCCCGTGTGCATACGGACCGATGTGCGCATCCATCAGGAATACTTCGCCATCTGCCACCTGTGCATAACTATCTGTTAGGTTAAACCGCCCGGCGCGAATCGCCTTCACTTCAGTGCCTTGCAAGACGACACCTGCTTCGTATCGGTCACGTAAGTGATAGTCATACCGCGCTTTGCGATTAACGGTGATCGTTGAGGTTGCAGAATCTTTGGTACCTTTCATAGTGCCGTCGTTAAGTATAACACACAAACAACTCGTATGCAAGAAAAAATGGCGTGTGTAAATATTTCGGCAGCTTCCCTTTGGTTGTTTGAACTTTTGAATACTGATCCGCCTTCTTTTTAATTAACGACAATCCCCCCAATGCGGTTGACTTCGGTAATGTACTTGCTGAAAATTTGAAGTTTTTTCTCAAAACAGGATTTTAGTTGAAAACTGGAAGTAGATCTGATAAAATATACTTTAAGTGCCGCGCGATTGGAAGCATCAACGTACGATGTTTCGATTGCACGCTAAAACAGAGAATGGGGGTCCCTTGATGCCAGAACTTTACGATACGCGTTCTCCAAATCCGCCTTCACGTGCGATTTTGGTGGGTGTTAAACTACGCAATAACCAGATGCACGAAACAGAAGAATCGCTACAAGAACTTCGGCAACTCGCAGAGACTGCCGGCATTGAAGTCGTCTGTGAAACGATCCAACCCCGAAACATGCCAAATCCGACCTATTTTATTGGCGAAGGGAAGGTTGAAGAGCTCAAGCCCCTTACCGAAGAACTTGAGGCGGACGCAATCATCTTTGACGAAGAGCTGTCACCGGCACAGAACCGGAATCTTGAACAGACGCTTGACGTTGCCACAATTGACCGGACAGGTCTCATCCTTCAGGTTTTCGCGCAACGCGCACTCACGAAAGAAGCCCGGTTACAAGTCGCCTTAGCACAACTCGAATACGCGCTGCCACGTCTCACTCGGATGTGGACACACCTTTCACGACTTGCCACTGGCGGTGGCGGCGGTAGACACCTCCGGGGTCCCGGTGAAACACAACTCGAAATGGATAGACGTTGGGTCCGCAGGAACATCGCACACGTCCGAAAAGCCCTTGAATCCGTCGAGAAGCAACGTCATGTGCAGCGCAGAAACCGATCCGAAAAAATCAAGGTGTCCTTTGTTGGATATACCAATGCCGGGAAATCGACACTTTTCAACCGATTGACAGGTGAAAGTGTCTTGGCTGAAGATAAGTTGTTCGCAACTTTAGATTCAACGACACGGAAGGTGGATCTACCACAAAAGCAAGAGATTCTCTTGAGCGACACCGTCGGATTTATTAAGAAACTGCCACACCAATTGGTCGCTGCGTTTAAAGCGACGCTTGAAGAGGTCGCAGCGGCAGACTTTCTGCTCCACGTCGTTGATGCGAGCCACCCCGAAGCAGAAGCGCAGATCGCCGCTGTCAACACAGTCCTCAACGAATTGGATGCGACTGACATCCCGACGTTTATGGTTTTCAACAAAATTGATAGGCTCAAAACAGAGGATAACTTGCAAATCCTACGGTCTCAGTACCCAGATGCGTTCCCGATCTCCGCCCAAAACGGTGATGGCGTTGAGGCGTTAATGGAGGCATTAGCAAACCGTTTTTCCGATCTCGGTACGAATCTGGATCTCAGCATACCATACACAGCAGGAAAAACGCTCGATTTACTCTACAAATACGGCACCGTGCTTAACACTGAATACGCAGCGGAAGCCATTCACGTCAAGGCACGCCTACCGAGCCGCTACCTCAAATCGGTCTCCGAATTTTTGGTGTCTTCCTAAGGAGCGGCAGTAATCATGCGATGGCTCGACCAGACGGACATCGGACACGACTTGCAAATCTGTCCAGACTGTGATAGGGCATACGAGGTGCTCGACCAATTCCTCGGCAGTCCATCGGAAGATCAATCGCACAACTGGATCGATGCAGTATTCAACGACGCTTACTATGTTGCGATCCGGTGCCCACAATGCCTCGAAATCCGGCACCTCTGTATACAATCTCTAACCGCTACACAGTTTCATAGTGAAAAGGAAAAAAAATGAAAATAGGTGTTACCCAAATTATACTTGGCGGTATGTCGTTAGACGATACGCTCTCCCTCTGCCAAGATGCGGAATACGATGCTGTTGAACTCACTTTCGGTGAAGGCAAAGATACGGACATCAATATGAGCGATGCGGAACTTCAAGGGATCGCTGCGAAATGTGCGTCTGCTGGTATTGAAATCGGCAGTATCACAGCAGGCTACGCTGACCGTGGCAATCTCCTGAGTCTGGATGCAACGCAGCGCGAAAAAGGGGCTGTCTCCCTTGCCCGTGGCTTAGAAGTCGCAGGCGCGCTCGGTGTTGGTGGGATTCTACTGCACCCCGGTCAACTTACTGCTGAGGGAACATACCAAGAAGTTTGGGATAACCTTGTCGGTATCCTGAAAGACTTAGCACCCTCTGCGGAAGCACACCGTGTCGCAATCGGACTTGAAAACGTCTGGAACAAATTTTTGCTCAGTCCTAAAGAGATGCGCGACATCGTGGACGAAATAGATAGCGAGTGGGTCGGTACGTACCTCGACACAGCAAATATGATGGCTTACGGCTATCCCGAACACTGGATCCGTGAACTCGGACACCGTATCAAACGGGTACACTTCAAAGATTTCGCCCGCGGTGCACACCAGTTCGTCAATTTATTAGATGGGGATACGGACTGGCAGGTGGTAATGGAAGCATTCCGAGCAATCGGGTATGACGGTTACGTCATTCACGAAGTCGGTGGCGACAGGGAAGCCCAAATCGACCTCGCGAAACGGATGCGTACCATTGTTTCAATGTAATCGGAAAAGCGAAAGCGATGGCTCTATGAAAAGCCATCGCCTGATGCCGGAGGTCGGACTCGAACCGACATGGACCTAGGGCCCGCGGGATTTTGAGTCCCGTGCGTCTACCAATTTCACCACTCCGGCTCCGTTGAGCAACAATATATTATAGCACACTCTTAGCGAAAAGTCAAATTTTCAATTAGCCATCAGCGGTCAGCGGTCAGCAATCAGTTAAGAGGGTTCTCCTAACCTTACTTGTAACTCTCACTGCGGAGCAAACTAAACAACCATGGCGAACCAACAGCGAACCCCAGCATCTGAAAACATATTCCAACGCATCTTTATGAGCGCGATCGCACTTCTCAGTCAACTGCGCGAAAAGGAGACGTGGCAAACCTTATGGCATTGGGTACTCTGGCGTGTCATGCCTAAACGCCGCCGCATTCTTAAGTTGATACAAGAGCTCCAACCGCTTCATGCGAATGCCCCTCCTGAAATGCGTGCGCTCAGGGATGAAGTCTTCGCAAAAAGCTGCTTAGAACTGAAACGTCCGGAACAAGAACAGGTGCTTTTAGATGTCTTGACACACGCACACCAACCGCTCGGTTTTGAACAAATCTTTTTTGCAGCGATCTATCCGGTCTTACTCAAACGGGACATGGTGGCAAGCCCAGTCCGTACTGAAACCGCGCATCGGCTTGATGTAGAAGTCGGTTACCTCGGATACAACGAAGATTACTTCTTCTGGATGCTTGAGATTGACGGCACAAAACGGCTTACACTCAACACACCGCTTAATTCAAGAATGGATGTGCGTGAAGACAAACGCTATGTGGTTTATCAGTTGGGGAGTAATAAGCTTGTGGACACAGACTTTGCTGAATACGCCGAGCAGTGGCTGCTCGAATCGCCGCGTTTGACGATAGCACTGCCGCTGCTCGCCGCAGCGTATGCCGAGCAGTGGATCCTCAACGCACGCCTCTATCTTTCGCATATTTTCACTGATCTGAAAAAACGGAATTATAAGATTACAGCAATGGTAATACCTGATTTTGAACGGGAGCGGTTGTCACTTTTACGCCGTCTCTCCCTGGACCGGCTAAGAAAACGTCAACTTCTGTCCGCACGCCGAAATCGGTAAGATAGATACCCGGCTCAATTGAGAAACAGACCCCCGAAATCAAGACCCGTGCATCCCGCGTCTCTAAGTTATCTAAATTTACACCGTTCCCATGGATAACAGTGCCGATGTTGTGTCCCGTGCGGTGAATAAAGTAATCCCCATACCCTTTTTCAGTGATATATCCGCGGACACAGTCATCCACTTCATAGCCGTGAATCGGTTGATCGACAGCCCATTTTTCTCGGATGAACCGTATGGCTTTATCCCGTGCTTCCTTGACAATATCGAAAATTTCAACGTACCGCGTCGGGACGGTTTTCCCCGCATAAGCCACCCATGTCGTATCCGCGAAAACCGCATCAGGGTCTTTCTGTTTCGCCCATAAATCAATTAAGATGAAATCACCCGCTTTAATTTCTTGAGTGTCCGTTGCAGTCGGCGCGTAATGCGGGTCGCTGCTCTTGGCATTCACAGCGACAATCGGTGGATGGTCTGTGACCAAGTCCATCGCTTCAAATTGTCCGAGAATCTCCTGCTGAACGTCATATTCTGTGATGTTTTTCCCGTCACGCAGCTGCGAACCGATCCACGCGAAGGCGTAATCTTTCGCCTGCAATACTAAGTGTGCGGATTTCTGATGCCCTGCTGCTTGTGCCTCATTTAGCCGTGCTTCTATCCGCTGCGCCAGTTCCGCAGATGTTTGCACTTCAATCCCGAACGAACGGATCCACTCCAGTGTGCCAGCATCTACCCGCGAAATATAAGGAATCTCGGCGTTTGGTGAATACTCCATCGCAACCGTTTTTATACGGGCAAGCAGGGTCAGTATGGCTTCATTAAGTTCTTCCCATCCCGCATAAAGTGCGACCTGTCCTTGCACATTGGTAAAATTTGATGTCTCAATCCGATGGACAAGCCACCGTGGTTCACCGGACGCTGGAATCAGGCAGAACCATCGGCGCGTGATATGTGCGCCCGCCAAGCCTGCGACGTTCTGCGCAATCGGGTTTATCCCACGAAAATCGTATAGAAGCCATGCGTCTAATTCTAACGCTGCCAACTCATTCTGAATTTCTGTTATTTTCATAATTTCCCGCTCAGATGACGTTCCAATTGAACAGTATAAATCGGCGAACTGTTCAAAGTTTTCCTTCTTTCTGTAGGTCTGACCGTATTTCTTGGTAATCGCGGAAATTTGTTGCGGTTTCAACTGCTGAGTCCATCTCTAAAATATCCTCTAAATCTTCAAGGCATTTTATAAGAAAGTGATACTCCTTCATTGTAAGAACAGCAGCAGTTTTTTCTTCTTTGTCATCAACAATATATTTCGGATTGATATTAAGCATGAAAACTCTCCTATGAAGGAACACCTTTTTCAGACAGTAAAGCCAACTTACCGAAATACCTCGTCAAGCCGCCAGACGAGTTTAAGCGCATCCGACCAGCCTATGAAGTGCCAAAACTTATGAGATGCTATACGAATTGTTCTCCAATATTATTGTAAAATGACACTGCAAGAGACCAACGGAAATCCTTTTACACATGTCCGCATAATCTACCTTAACAAAATCATAGCATATTTGACAGGGAAAATCAAGGAAAATGGAATTTGTGGTTATGGTTTCGGCACGAGATAGGGACCTACTCCATTATCTCTAACGCAGGCAATTTGCTAACAATATCCACCGTCTCTAAACTGACGGTAATCACCTTGCCAATCAACTTGACGATGTATTGCGGGTCGTCGGTGCGGTTTGGGTCGTTGACGATGCCACTGCGTTTGTCTGTTTTGACGCGATATTGGTCTATTACCCATTCCAATGCGGAACGGGTGCCGAGGCGATAGTCGAAGGCTTTTTCTGGGATACCGGATAACGTCAGGAAATCGTTGTAGATGAGCGCGGTTTTGTCTCTGGAGAGTTTCATCTTTTCAACACGCCAATTGAGCGGTGTATCGGGTGTTTGGACGAACTTCAGCTTATCGTATTCGGGTTGGGATTCGTAGGTGAGGTGGAGATCTGCTAAGCGTGCGCCTGCGTCTGCGAATCCTCGGAAATCTTTGGCGAAGGGGATGTGGGGCAGGTCGCGTTTGAGGTTCGCCTGATATGTTTCGCGGTAGTCGGGATGATGCAGGAGTCCGTAGTTGTAGTGGAAGATGTCCCATTTGGTGAGGGTGTCGTCATTGTAGTGGGATCGGAATTCTGTTAATGCCCAATCGGTGATGTTTTCGCGGCGGTTTGTGCCGTCCTCGTCGTAGATGTAAAAGGGGAAGCATTGAAACCCATCGCTTGTTGAAAGTGTGTGAAAGTCTGGAATAAGATTTGTTACCAATGTATTGAATCCTGAACGAAAACCACGATCACTGACAATTATGACCCGATTTTCGCCGCTTACCTCTGGTGTAGGAAAGATAGAAGGGAAATGGGAGACATCGTTATTCATAATCGGATCAAAAAAGAGATAAGATTTTGTGAAGGGACGATAAAGTGAATTTCTAACTTTATGTTCAGCATATTCAGCAATTTTGTTTTGCTTTAGGTCGCGTTTTAAATTACGACTCCATTTGATTTTTTCGTCATCAGACACCACGAAATCGTCAAGATTGGCATTTCGATCTGTTCTTTGCCTCCATCGAGCAACTTCGGTGTTATAAGTTTGAATCATCCTATTTATGTTTTCAGTCAGTACGCTTTGGTTGAAATTGTAAGTCCACGCATCACGGCTCGTATTGATACCAATACTATAAGTTTTGAAAATCACATTCGCTGGATTATCTTTTGATGCCCGTGTTTCTTTGGTCCCCATCGGAATAAAGGTCTCAAATTCGGGATGGAGTCCTTCAGTGAGCCATGTCTGGCGTGCGTCGGGCTGGATCGGTTGCCACGGAATATTGCCTGTATGCTGGCGTTCACCCAGAAAGTCGAATTTCTGTTGCTTGTTCCAGATGTCATCGGTACGATAGTAGAAAATACGCGGTGATTCCAACAAGTTTTCCTTTTTCTTCACGAACAGGTTAATACTCACACCGACGCGAATCCCGAACACGTTGGCATCGGAGACCTTCAACCCTTTCCTTGCATTTCCACCTAAGTCGAGGATATAGATTACGTCGCAGTCTTCGGCGAGATGTTTCCGCATCCCGTCAAACGCCAAGCCGCTGAGAAAACTGTTGTTTGTGACGAAGGCGACAACGCCTTCATCGTCAATCCTGTCCAATCCCCACCGAATTGCCTTTACGTATGGATCGTAGAGTTTATTTCTGTTCCGCGCTTTGGAGTCTTTTGCGTAGGTCTCAGCAACTCGCTTATCTATCGTCTCATATTTCCGGTTCTTGTTGTTATCGTTAGCGTTGACCTGTCCCATATTATAAGGTGGGTTGCCGATGACGACGAACATATCGGTCTCTTTCTGCTTTTCGACGCGCGCCGTGTTGGCAGGCGTGAGGAGTTGCATCTGTTGGTCTTCTATCATCTCAAACGTATCCACGAGACAGATGCCTTCGTAAGGTAGATACCTGTTGGTTGCGGTGTAGAATTCTTGCTCGATGTTCATGCTGGCGATGTAGTAGGGTAGGAGCATCACCTCGTTGCATTGGAGTTCCGGCGGATCGGCGGTGTATTTCCGTTCCAGTGAAATCGGGTCAAGTGCTTGCATGATGCGGACGATGAAGTTGCCGGTGCCGACGAACGGGTCTATGATATGTACGCCGGTATCGGACATTGAACGTTTGAACTCGGTCTGTAGGACATGCTCGACGCTTTTGACCATGAAATCGACGATCGGCTGTGGTGTGTAGACGATGCCGTGTGTATCTGCAACCTTGACGGAAAAGCCTTG
>JAAXHI010000386.1:0-1761 GCA_012270875.1 Candidatus Poribacteria bacterium
TTCTTTTTCTGACCGCTGACTGCTGATTGCTAATTAAAAATCTAAGTCGGCTTCTTGAACAATTTTGTCGACGAAGGTATCAAGTGCCATCGCGCCGATGTCGCCTTCATCTCGGCTCCGAACGCTAACCGTGCGATTCTCCTCCTCACGTCCACCAATAATTAACATATATGGAACACGTTGTAAGCGGGCTTGGCGGATTTTCGCACCGATCTTGTCGTCGCTGTTATCTAATGCAACACGACACCCCTTTTGCAACAAGAGTTGCTCGACCTCTTTACCGTAGTCAACGAAGCGTTGGCTAATCGTCATCACGACACACTGCACCGGAGAGAGCCACGTCGGGAAGGCACCGGCATAATGCTCAATGAGCATCGCGATGAACCGTTCAAAGCTCCCACAAATTGCACGATGGATAACGACAGGACGCTTTTCGGACCCATCGGGTGCGACGTAGATCAACTCGAACCGTTCGGGCAGCTGGAAATCGAGTTGTACGGTGGCACACTGCACATCTCGGTTCAGGGAATCCCGTACCTGAAAATCGAGTTTAGGACCGTAGAACGCCGCTTCGCCGGGATCAACGGTATACTCGACCTGATTGTTCTTCAACACATCTTCAAGTATCACTTCGGCGCGGTTCCAGACGTTTACATCCCCCATAAATTTTTCGGGGTTGCGTGTGCTCAAATCGCATCGGAACGGCAAATCGAAAGTGCCGTAGATCCGCTGGAAAAGCCCAAGGATACGTTCATATTCATCAGCGATTTGGTCTTCTGTGACGAAGTTGTGTGCGTCATCTTGACACATCTGACGGACGCGCGACAAACCACTCAGCGTTCCTGTCGCTTCGTTGCGATGCAACACGCCTTGGTCATGCAGACGGTAGGGTAGATCCCGGTAACTATGGCGCGTGCTTTTATAGATGAGCATGTGCGCTGGGCAATTCATCGGTTTGAGCGCGCTCGCGGATCCCTCGTCCTCGCTTTCCACAATGAACATATCGTCTTTATAGTGTTCCCAATGCCCAGAGGTTTTCCAGAGACTACTATCGTAGATGAGAGGTGTCCGCACTTCCTGATACCCCTCACTGAGATAGAGTTTCCGCACCTTTTCAGACAAGAGGTTATAGATGAACGCGCCTTTCGGAAGCCAAAACGGACTGCCCGGTGACTCTGGATGCATCTGAAAGAGTTCCAACTCACGTCCGAGTTTTCGGTGGTCGCGCTTCGCGGCTTCTTCGCGTTGTGTCAAGTATGCCTGAAGGTCGGCTTTGGTCTCCCATGCGGTGCCGTAAATTCGTTGCAACTGCTCGCGATTGCTATCACCGCGCCAATAGGCTCCAGAAACGCGGAGCAGTTTGAAATACCGACACTCGCTTGTTTTGTCAACATGCGGTCCCTTGCAAAGGTCCGTGAAATCGCCGTTGTGATAGATAGAAACGCCTTCGTCAGCGACACCTTCATCGCTTGCACTAACTTCCCGGTCAGAGATTCCATCGATTAATTCGAGTTTGAATTTCTGGTCGCGTTCGCTGAACCATTCACGCGCATCGTCGTAGGTCCAGGTCTCCTGTTCAAAAGGCACGTTGGCTTTAATCATCGCCTTCATGTGCTTTTCGATTTCGGGGAAATCATCGGGTGTAATCGGACGCGGCACCTCCATATCGTAATAGAACTCGTTCTCAATCGGTGGTCCGATTGCGAGTTTAACGGTACGTTCGCCATCTGGAAATAGTTGTTGTACGGCATACGCCATGAT
>JAAXHI010000386.1:1812-7069 GCA_012270875.1 Candidatus Poribacteria bacterium
TTACTCTCTATATGTCCGTTCCTATAGGTTTCAAAATTGGTCTTAATAAACTTAACGTCTTTTTTCGTACGCTGTTTACGAATAATTTTACACGATTCAGGTTAGAAATACCAATTAAAAACCCGTAAAGTTAAAACCGCTTCATTTTTTGAGGGTATTTTTCGGGGAGGGCAGGGATCGTCCAATAAGAAAAACCCCTACGTCTCTCTGATAAGAGACCCAGAGGTTAGAAACCCAATTGCTTAGTTAACACACGCTATTAAGATTCGGAGTGGAATCTACCAGCAAAGGACTTTGTCATTCCAAATCGCCCAAATCGCATAACACGCCAGCGTAGTTTCCACCGACGGCTATACTAATCGGGTGAAATGTGCCAAGTGTCGTGACAGATAAAAAGCGATCCGTGTGACTTTCAATAAGGTCAATAATAGAGAAGAATCCCTTTGCGGTTGATGCATACAGCAGATCACCTGAAACCTGAAAATCTGTAAGTGCTCCCACTTTGTCTTCAGCGGATATCAGATGGCTCCACTGATCTTGAGCGACCAAAAGCACATTTCCTGAGTCAGCGGTATAAGCATCTGTAGGTTTTCCGAGATTGACTGTATAGAGATGCGCGAGGCAGTTCCCCGTCACATCGTAATGCTCAAGCATACCGCCACGAATCACATAGCGTGATCTTGGCCAGACAATCGTAATATCTGGGTTTGAGCCACTATCGTTAGCAAATACCAGATAATCCTTTGAAAACCGGAGTTTACTATATCTATCCCCACATAACTCCAAGAAGTTTCCATTTTGATACGCGAGCAGTACTTGCCAAGACTTCGCTCTGTGAATCGGTTTTACTGTGGGTCCCTTCGGTATAAGCCCTAAGAACCAGAACTGCGGCAATGCAACGGCTTCAACGAATTGTGCATTCTCTCCAGATAAATCAAAAACATGCAGATAGTCATCGGTATCCATAACATATAGGTAAGATTCATGAACGTCAAAATCTTTGATTTTGTTTGTGTGGTTTAGACGGACGGTGGATTGCAGTGTCGGACGCGTCGGATTTGAGACATCGACGATATAGAGCCTGTAACGACTCTCTACAAAAACCTGATGTCCAGATACACGTGCCTTGCCAATATCATCAGAGAACGCGAGAGATGTAAGATATGATGGATGCTGAGGGTCAGAAAGTTCAATGACGTGTAAGTGCTGTGCTGTCGTAATATAGGCGTGCTGCCCTGAAAAGACGACATTATTGTTCGTACCGACGCGGAACGGCAGTGGAATAGAACTCGCAACTGTCGGATTTTTCACATCCGTAGTGTCTATAACAATGAAAACATTCTCTTGCGTTTTTACGGGCGTAACAGATCCTCGGTTTTGCGCAGGAACACGCAAGCTGCAACCTGTGTGAATAACAAGAGTTAGCGTTACTATCACAAAAGCAATCGTTGATTTAGCAAAAATTGTTCGCACGGTTTGCCTCCTCTGAATGACCGTAGCAAAAGTTCTGAACTCGGCTGTTAGTTGTGAAAGATATTGCAATTTTTATGCCAAAACCGAATCCGCTAAATGTGCCGATAAGTTTAACATTTCGGTGCTGAGATTGCACGAAAAAGGGCAATCGGTTGAAAAAAATGCCCAAAGCGGTGCACTTTGAGTCGTTCAGAAGAGTTGGGACAAAAATTTGGGAAGGATGGGTGGTACAGGACTTGAACCTGTGACCTCTTGCATGTCAAGCAAACGCTCTAGCCACCTGAGCTAACCACCCATTTCTGGAGCAAAATGATGGAGGTGGCGGTCGGAATCGAACCGACGAGTAAGAGCTTTGCAGGCCCTGGCCTTACCACTTGGCTACGCCACCAAAAGATGGAGCGGGAGACGAGATTTGAACTCGCGACCTCCACCTTGGCAAGGTGGAGCTCTACCACTGAGCTACTCCCGCATAATTTTGAAAATCCGCGTGGAAAGAACCCGCGATTTCAAAAGCATATATAGTTTAATATATTTGCTTTTGAATGTCAAGTTAATTTTTCATTAAAATAGCAAAAGTTGGATTTTCGGGAAAAATTTTTGATGCTTTTGCCTGTCTTGCGCTATGTCCGATAATCGGCGTTGATTCGGATATAGTCGTAGGAGTAATCGCAGGTCCACATCGTTATTTCAGCGTCCCCTGCACAGAGGTCGATGGTAATTAAGACCGAATCTTTCGTTAATAAAGCGGTGGCTCTGTTTTCGTCATAACCGGCGTCCATTCCATTTTTAACGAGTTGATAATTCTCAAGATAGACATTCACTTGATATGGGTCGAATCCTGCCTCGGATTTACCTATTGCCATCATGATGCGTCCCCAATTGGCATCATTGCCGAAAATAGCGGTCTTGACAAGCGGTGACTCTGCAACGGCACGTGCAGCCTTTTCAGCATCGCTCCGGTTCTTCGCGCGTATGACCTGTACTTCGACAAGTTTCGTTGCACCTTCACCGTCGCGAGCAAGCATCTTCACCAATTCGGTGCAGACAAACTGAAGCCCTTCACAAAACGTTTCGTAATTTTCCCCTGCTGCAACGATGTCTACGTTATTCGCGTGTCCTGTTGCAAGGAGGATCACGGTGTCATTTGTGCTGCGATCCGTGTCAATCGTCAAAAGGTTGTAAGTATCGTCCACAACGCGATTTAAAGCAGTTTGAAGTGTCTGAGGGTTAATTCGTGCATCCGTTGTCAGGTAGGAGAGCATTGTTGCCATATTCGGAGCACCCATACCAGAGCCTTTGGCAATCCCGCCGATCCTCACCGGTGTGCCGTCGATCTCAATTTCGACGGCGACAGATTTCGGATGCGTATCGGTCGTCATAATCGCTTCCGCTGCGTCGCTTCCACCTTCGGTACTGAGCGCGCTTGCCACAGTTTGAATCCCGTCTGTGACTTTATCCATGGGCAGCTGCTGCCCGATAACACCGGTAGAGGATACCAGCACGAGTTCAGCGTCTATACCGAGTTGCTCGGCGGTTGCAACAGCCATCTGTTGTGCGTTCGCCATGCCGACCTCACCGGTACAAGCGTTGGCGTTCCCGCTATTGACAATAACTGCTTGCGCTTGACCATCGCTGAGATGCTCACGGCATACCAAAACGGGGGCAGCGGTCACGCTGTTCTTTGTGAAGACACCCGCGGCAGTCGCAGGTGTATCGGTAACGATGAGTGCTACGTCCTTGGCATCGGCTGCTTTAATACCCGCATGAACACCCGCTGCCCGAACACCCGAAACAGCGGTAATCCCGCCATCTATCTGTTTCATGAAACGCTCCTCTACGTTTAACTTACACAAATCTTGTTTAACTCTGAGTTTTGTCTGGCTGATCCAACAGTTGTAGGAGTATTGCTTTTTCTTCGGGATCCAATGTGCGTAAATCTTCTATGCCAAGTCCTGCCAACCTTTCAGAAACCGTCAATCCACGCACGCGTTCTTCTGGAGTCATTTTTTTTAGCAGATCTATCCCCATGCTATCAATGATTCGCTGAAGTTGTTTTTCGTATAAACTCTGTTTTCCTGCCATTTTTAAAATCTCCTTCGTGATCTCCGGTTCAACACGGGAAGCGTAATAAATGTAGGTTAAATTGTCCTCGCCTATAATTCGTTCAACAAATTGGCGAAACTTCTCTTTTGATGTTGCAAACAAAAGAAGCGGGTAATTTTTCTTGGTGAGTTCAAGTTCGTTGCATACAAATAGGTTCACCGGAAAGAGGTCTATACTTTTGTAATGTCCCTTGCTTTCCAATTCCCATTTCACATCAAGAGAAGAGTGATGCAAGACATTCCTTGGTTGTCGAGCAGAGATGATTGTAACGGTCATTAAAGACGCTGAGATTTTCTTCTCACCAAGATAGAGATAGCTACGACCTCTAATAAGGTTATACTCATCTAACGTTAGCGGATCCTCTTTCCCTTTGAATTCAATCTGATTGTAGACTCGAAAATAATTAAACGCTGTTTGTGCATGAACCTTTTCCCGTTCAGCGGTCTGTTCGAGAATAACAAGAGCGTCCATTGTCCGAGGAAGTCGACTGATTTCCACTTGCGTTTCAACAGGTAAGGCGAGTTGAGCGAAGTTAAGTGTCATTACCTCTTTGAAAATAGGATCTAAAAAATGGCGATCCGCCATCGGGTTATCAGTAGACATCAAGCTTTTCCATATCTATAACGAATGGTGTTCCGTGTATCTCCAATAATAATCAGTATTGATAAAGTATACACTATTTATGCGGAGGAGTCAACAGAAATTCTTCATTTACAGAGGCATCAATTCTCCAATAGTTTGATCTTCTGATTGATCGTCCTCCCGGTCGCGGGACCCCGCATAAAATTGAAAAGAGGAAAACTAAATGCCTCTGTCGAAAAATTCGTTTCGCATATAAAACCAAAATATGCTATACTTATTCACAAATACCGCAATAACGAGGGAAAAAAATGCACACCATTTTAGAACGTTATCAAAAAACCTTTGCGAAAGATAGAGAACTGTCGGAGGCTGCAAACCACCTATTTCCAGATGGTGTGACGCACGATGGACGTTATATGACCCCGTTTCCAGTCTATATTACCCGTGCCGATGGCTCAAAAAAATGGGGATTTGAAGACAAGGAATTCATTGATTATTGGGCAGGACACGGTGCTTTGCTCCTCGGACATAATCCGCCGGAGGTTGTGGAAGCGGTAACGACGCAGATGCACCGAGGGACACACTACGGCGCATGTCATCCGTTGGAATTGGAGTGGGGTTCGCTCGTAACGCAACTGGTTCCGTCAGCGGAGCGCGTCCGGTTCGTCAGTTCTGGTACAGAGGCGACGTTGATGGCGATCCGCCTTGCTCGCACCTATACAGGCAAGAACAAGGTGCTGAAATTCACCGGACATTTTCACGGTTGGCACGACAGTCTCATCTTAGGCGCGTATCCGCCTTTTGATATGAGCGTTCCGGGCATTCCGCAGGAGGTGAAGGGGACAACTCTGTTGTCTCCACCGAATGACATTGATGCCGTTGAAACGCTACTGAAAACGGACAAAGACATCGCTTGTGTTATCCTTGAACCGACGGGAGCCTCTTTCGGCATCGTCCCGACGAATGGGGTGTTTCTAAAGCAGTTACGTGAGTTAACAGAAGCGTACGATGTCCCACTGATCTTCGACGAGGTTATCACAGGGTTCCGAGTTGCACCGGGTGGCGCGCAGGCACATTACGACGTTACCCCGGATATGAC
>JAAXHI010000281.1 GCA_012270875.1 Candidatus Poribacteria bacterium
GGTAAATTCCACTTCACAATCGGACCCGGCTTCTAAACAAATTTTAATATTGAATAATACTTACGCATTGTCCTCTTAAAGTCCCCCTGATAAGGGGCGGTGAATGCCCATAAGGCATTCATACCGTTGATTCTTTAGGGGGTTAAGAGAACGGAAATCCTCAAAGTCCCTGATAAGGGGCGGTGAATGCCCATAAGGCATTCATACCGTTGATTCTGATTCTTTAGGGGGTTTAAGAACCAGAATTCCAACTTTTGCGTCAGTCCTATGAAAAAAAGGATCTAAATTATGAAATCATTTCGGTTGGGTGCTCGCGAAGCACGCCTAACTTTATTAATTATTTCTATAGCCGCTTTCTGCTTCAGCTCTGGAAGTATCGGACAGGAAGCCTTCAAAATCGGAGTCGTCAACACAGAAGAGGTCCTAAAAGGATCCAACGAAGCGATGAAGGCAACCGATACACTCAGAGCCGCAGGCGAAAAACTGCAAAAAAGTTTGGAAAGGATCGCCGAAGAGGTCCGAATGCTTCAAGATAAGAAGACGAAGACTGAACTCTTCGTTGAAGAAGCGCAGACCGCAGATTTGAACAACGAAATCCTCCAGAAACAGCAGGAATACCAACGTACGCGCGAAGACGGTCAAAAAGCACTGCTTGATAAAGAAAGGGAACTGCTTGAACCGATCTACAAAGGCCTTGAAGACTTAATCATCAAAGTCGGCAAAGACGAAAACTATGACATCATCCTCGAAAAACGACTCATCACGCTTTATGTGAAAGAAAAATACGATCTAACACAGCGGTTAATCGATTTGACGAACGAAGACAAGAAAGATGACGAAAATCCTGAATAATGTTAGACCGCCTAAACTCCGTAATATAGAACGCTTTGTATCTATGGAGAAAGGATTAGGGGTAAATCCGTATGAAACTCAGGGAAATTTGTGAACACCTCAATGGAGACCTCTCCGGTGATGGTGATATTGAAATTACAGGAGTTTCTGGAATCAATGAGGCACTCCCGACGCAGATTACCTTTGTTGCCAATCCGAAGTACGTCGCCGCTATAGCAACAACCGAAGCCGCCGCTATTATTATTGGGCACGGTGTCTCTGGCAACGGAAAACCGACCATCCGTGTTGACAACCCGTACTGGGCATTTGTCAAAGTTCTGGAAATGTTCTCATGGGACAAAAGCCGTCGCGCACTACCAGGAATTGATGAAACAGCAATTTTAGGGGAAAACGTCAAACTCGGAGAGCGCGTCTCTATCCAAGCCTTTACCTACATCGCTGACAATGTTGAAATCGGTAACGACACCGTCGTTCAACCTTTCGTCTATATCGGCGAAGGCACTAAAATCGGGGCAGATGGGCTGATCTATCCACACGTTAATATCCGAGAAGAGGTTACCATCGGTGATCGCGTGATTATTCACTGCGGTGCTGTTATCGGCAGCGACGGCTTCGGATTCGCACCCGTTAGCAATCGCCACCACAAGATCCCGCAGATCGGTACCGTCGTCATTGAAGACGATGTTGAAATCGGAGCCAACACGACGATCGACAGAGCCACACTTTCTGAAACACTCATCAAACGTGGCACGAAATTAGATAACCTCGTCCAAATCGCTCACAACGTCGTGATCGGAGAGGATTGTTGCCTCGCAGCACAGGTCGGCATCGCCGGAAGCACCACGATCGGTGACCGCGTAAATATCGCAGGACATGGGGGTGCCGCAGGGCATCTAACCCTCGGTGATGATAGTGTCGTCTACGCGAAGTCCGCTGTTACAAAGGATATGCCTGCTGGCAGCCATCTCTCAGGGTTCCCCGCACGTCCGCATAAACAGGAACTACGAATCCACGCTGCTACCCGAAAACTGCCAGATATGCTCCCCGAATTCGCCAAACTCCAGAAACGGGTAGAGGAACTCGAAGCAAAACTTCAAGAGTTGGAGGATGCATCGTAGCAACATTCCCTTGAACAAGATGTTTCATCTTTTCGATTACGTGGCTGTCTTGCGACCAACGCTCCTGTTTCCAGTCTGGACACTTGTCCTTTTGGGCTACCATCACGGACGCACCGCAGCAGAAACACCAGAGGCTATCCAACCCCTACAGTTAGGCGCAACCCTCTGCCTCTATACACTCCTCATGGGAGCCGTCTACATCGTCAATCAGATAGCAGATAGAGAGACGGATGCAGCTAACGATAAACTCTATCTCGTTGCCCAAGGATACGTTAAACTACAGATCCTTAAATGGCAGGTCGGTATACTCATCACACTCTCCGTTCTGTTGAGCCTCCTCGTCTTTTGGAAAACCCCCGCGTATCTCATCCTCATTTTGCTGTCAATCATACTCGGATTTACCTATTCTGTCCGTCCTTTTCGTCTCAAAGCGATACCCATTGTCGATCTATGTGCAAACGCATTCGGTTATGGGAGTATCGCCTTTCTCATCGGCTGGTTGACAATCGCACCCATCGGCATTGAGGCTCTCCAGCGAAGTCTCCCATATCTGTTCTCTGTCGCCGCTGCCTTTGTGAATACAACACTCCCTGACATCAAAGGAGACAGCCTCGGAAACGACCGCACAACAGGCGTATGGCTCGGTAAAAGGAAGGCATCCCGGTTAAGCTTGGTGCTTCTAATCGCTGCAATCGCCTCCGCCGTATTTTTTAGAGACTGGATCGCCGGTGCAGCCGGGATCGTTTGTCTCCCAATTTTTATCTATATGAATTTCCGACTGAAACAAAACGTTATCATCTGGGCAACACGCGTCGGCATTCTGGTGTTAAGCCTATGTGCCGGTCTACTATTCCCGCTGTACCTGCTCTGGTTTGGGATCGTACTATTGGGTACACGCTGGTATTATACAACACGCTTCGGAATCCGCTATCCTTAACACAAGTTGCCATCTTTGTAGCATAATCTTCCAGATTGTGCATCTTTGTAACCGAACCGGATCTTATAATGAAAACACTGCTCGCATACCTCGAACTGACGCGCCCGCTTAACGGTGTTATCGCCTTCATCTCCGCTTGGCTCGGCGGCATGTTCGCGAGTCAAGGCAGCGTCGAAAACATGCTCGACATCCGTCTCCTACTGGTCTCTATTTCTGCACTCGCCTTGCTCTCTGCTGGCAACGCCATAAACGACTATTGTGATTATAACATTGATCGGATTAACCGTCCAAAGCGACCGCTCCCATCGGGTCGAATTCGGCGTAGAGATGCCTTGATTTTCGCAATCATCTTGGTCGCCATCGGTATCTATCTGGGCGCACTTATCAATCGAAACGCAACAGGCATTGCGATTCTCGTGTGTGTCGCACTCATCAGCTACGCTTTCTGGCTGAAACGCACCCCTTTCGTCGGTAACTTAGTCGTCAGCGGATTAACCGGCTTAACATTCGTCGCTGGCGGTGTCGCGATAGATTCAGTGAAAGGCACACTGATTCCGGCAACCTTCGCGTTCCTCTTCACAACAGCAAGAGAAATCGTCAAAGACCTTGAAGACACAGAGGGAGATTTGAAACACAACGTCAAAACGCTTGCGATCCTCAACCCACAACTCGCCGTCCAGACCGCCATCGGCTTCATGGCGTTGGTTATTCTGTTCAGTCCTATCCCGTATCTATTCGGTTGGTATTCGTGGCACTACCTGATAGTCGTTGGGCTTGGGGTCGATCTGGTGCTTATCGGCTTAGCAATTCGTCTATGGCGAGATGCCTCTAAGGACAATTGCACAACCATACAACGCTGGATGAAATGGGATATATTCGTCGGGCTTGGTGCCATCTATATCGGAACGTTTCTATGATAGACTACGATAAAGTGATCGCTTTCTTAGAGAAAGAACACGCAAATATGGACGTGGTTTCGCGTTTTAAAGAGGCGTTCCATACCTTTTGCAAAACAGGTAAATGGCAGCCCGCTTACGAGGTATTTGTCAGCGGTTGGCAACAGCTTGATGGCGTTATGTTGTTAGAACCAGAAGAGACGCTTGATGCCGACTATCAAGTCCATCTCACCGCGACAACCGAACGAAGTTTAAGAGAACTCCTGATCGCATTTCCACGACGACGCATCGGACTGTTTCATCTCACTGAGAAGTGGATAGAAAATAGAATTCACGAAGTCTTAGAGGGCGATAGGGTTCAGACCGATGCCGGTGCCTGCTATCGGGGTGTCAAGCGCGGCAGCAGCACAAAAGCCGAACAGCGTAACGTCTTGAAACGGAAGGATGCGATCGTCTCGCATCTTCGGAAATTAACGTCCCTGAAAGGGAAACTTGAACACGCTCAATTTCTCATTGAGGGACATCTAATAGTAGAACGTGCCGTAGCAGACGGGCTTCCGATTGAAACACTGCTCTATACCCCCGGATTCGTGGCTACACCCGAAGGCAAGGCACTCCTCAAACAGGCAGCAACCGAAAATCTATCTGCTTATCAGGTCAGCGATGGCGTGATGGGTTCGGTCACAACAACGCGACCGATTCCGCTGATAGCCGCTTCGGTGCATCTCAGCTATCCGAACTTCCTTTCAGCAGACGGCACCCTCAATTTTCACTTCGGGCAGAGATGCCTGTTACTCATTGCAGAGAATATCGCAAACCCCGATAATCTCGGGATGACACTACGGACAGCAGACGCGGCGGGTGTCTCTGCTGTTCTATTGACCGATGACGGGGCAAACCCTTTTCACAAAAACTGTATCCGTGCATCACGCGGGGCAATTGGGCGGTTGTCGTTGTTTCGGACACCCAGCATCGCTCCGGCAATTGAGACCCTTCGGACATCAGGTTGGCGCGTGTTGGGTGCTACTGCCAGCGCGGAAACCCAGCTATACACAACAGAATTTGCACTGCCGACAGCCATCGTTGTCGGTAATGAAAACACGGGACTTTCCCCCGAAGCACGTCAATGCTGCACAGAATTAATCGGTATCCCGATGGCATCAGGGCAATCATCACTCAACGTCGGAGTCGCTGCAGGTGTCCTGCTCTATGAATTAACGCGACGATTATGGTGAACCCTAAAAATAAGTTTGAAAGTGCCCAATTATAGTAAAGTCTGAAGATATGTTTACACGCTGACAGACAATATCTCCCACTGCAGGCGGGGTTTGATGAAGTTTAAGAAAATAAATCGGTAATTCTATATCTTCCCCAGGCCCGGTAGGTTCGGTTTCCTAACCGAACCGGGCTTCACCAAGAAATTACCGAATTAAAAAATTAATCTTCATTAACCCCGCCACTGTAAAGTTAATTATGGGATTTACTATAATTATAACGTGAGTTTGATAAATACTTAGGACAGACGCATTTGCTCTTAAAGTCCTCCTGATAAGGGGGATTTAGGGGGTTGTATTCCTGAAAATCGCTTCTTTTTAATTATAACGTGAGTTTGATAAATACTTAGGACAGACGCATTTGCTCTTAAAGTCCCCCTGATAAGGGGGATTTAGGGGGTTGTATTCCTGAAAATCGCTTCTTTTTGAGGGAATATACTGCTCTTTTGCCCAATTTGCGTCCGCCTCGGTTTCTAATATTTTTTTTCAAACTGGCGTTAGGTTTTACTATAGTTCTCTTGTAAGGGGAACTCCACCGCAGAGGTTTCTTGCTGATGGTTTCCGATGGCTGATGGCTGACGGCTAAATACACAGAATTTGACAAACCCGCATAAATATGATAAAATTCATAGGACAAATAGGTGACGCGCACACACCAACAAAATCACAACCTGCAGACCGAGATTTAACACCGGCAAAGAAGGGAAATCGCATTTGAGATCAAATCGGGTTCTTGACTACTTCCACGAAGTCCTTAAAAAACATGAGGCTGGCTACTTTGTACTGGTTGACCCAGAGCAGTGTGAGGTCGAGAAATGCGCCAAACTCGCCAGCGAAGTCGAACGGGCAGGCGCAGATGCGATCTTACTGGGGGGCAGCTTTTTAACGAGCGACTTGGATCCAATTGCGAAAACACTCAAGCAGGAAACGGAACTGCCTGTTGTGCTTTTCCCAGGCGATTCCATGCACCTCACACCTTGTGCAGACGCGATTCTCTACATTAGCCTGATTAGCGGACGCAACCCGAGCTATCTCATTGGTGAACAGGTTAAAGCCGCACCTTGGATACAACGCTACGCACTGGAACCCATCCCTACTGGCTACATGCTTATTGAAGGGGGGAATAGCAGAACCACCGTCGAATTTATGAGCGGCACAATTCCGATCCCTCGCGATAAATCGGATATAGCAGGACCGCACGCATTAGCCGCAGAGTACCTCGGTATGCAAATGGTCTACTTAGAAGCAGGGAGCGGTGCAGCACACCCTGTCCCTGATGAGATGATTTCCACAGTGAAAGCCCAGATCAACATACCCTTAATCATCGGCGGCGGTATCCGCACCCCCAAGATCGCCGCAGAAAAAGTCGCAGCGGGTGCTGATTTCATCGTCACAGGAAATATCTTGGAAGAAAACGGCTCCTTTGAACTCATGAAAGCGTTCGCTGAAGCCGTACACAGTTAAAACAAAATATAAGGATTGCATTATGCCTGAAACTAAAGAAATACACATAGAAGCAGAAATAGAAGCAACGACTGATACAGAAACGTCTACCGGTGACGATGCCACCGACGGCAAAGAAAAATCTTTTACGACCCGTATGCGAGAAATGGCTGAAGAAGCACTGGATAAAGTCAAATCGGAAGTCAAAAGGGAGATAGAAGAGCGCATCTCGCCTGTCGAAGAAAGCACTTCTAACCTGACCGCAGAGGTTAAAAAAGAGGTAGAGGCGATTATCCAACGCGTTCGTGAGCAATACGAAACAGAACGGGAAGAATTATTACGCGCAGAGATCGAAAAAGAAGTCGAAACCGCAGTAGAAGTCGTGCACGAGGAATACAGAGAAGAACGCGATCGCCTGCTACGCACGGCAGCAGAAGCCGAAAACACCAAAAAACGCTTACAAACCGATTATCAGCGGCAACTCAAGTTCGCTAACGAAGGGATCCTTGAGGGAATGGTACCGGTGTTAGATAGCTTAGAAGCTGCTATTAAAAGCGTGACCGAGAAAGTCGAAGAGGACGATGTTTCACCAACGTTTACGACCTTTAATGAAGGCGTGGAACTCGTTCATAAGCAATTACTGGACGCACTCAAAATCCACGGACTTGTGCCGATCGAAGCGGTTGGTGAAGCATTCGACCCAAACCAGCACGAGGCACTCCTCGTTACGCCATCGGATGACGTGCCAGAAGGGCAAGTGATTGAAGAATTCCGGCGCGGCTACATGCTGCACACCCGTGTTCTCCGTGCTTCACAAGTAGTCGTCTCACAGGGACCCAGTAAAGAAGAAGAAATATCAGACGACCCCGCAGATGATACTGATGAAACTGACCCTGCTGAATAGGGAATAGGAAGGATAAGTGCATGACACAAAAACGCGACTATTATGAGATTTTGGACGTGAATCGTGGTGCCGATGAAGACGAAATAAAAAAGGCGTACCGAAAACTCGCCATCCAATACCACCCAGATAAAAACCCTGATAATAAAGAAGCCGAAGATAAATTCAAAGAAGCGACAGAGGCTTACGAAGTCCTGCGCGATCCTGAAAAACGGAACCGCTATGATAGATACGGCCACGCAGGATTAGAAGGTATGGACACCGATTTTGGCGGGTTTGGCGTGAACTTAGACGACATTTTTGGGGATGTCTTCGGCGACCTCTTCGGGGGGCTCGGCGGCAGCCAGCGCGGTCCCAAACGTGGACGCAGCCTACAGTACAACCTCGATGTGACACTCGAAGATGTTATCCATGGAAAAGAGGTCACGATTCAAGTGCCACGCGTCGAAACTTGCGCGGAATGCAACGGCAGTGGAGCAAAAAAAGGCACACAAGTTATAACGTGTCCCCAGTGCCACGGCAGAGGTCAGATCAACCAATCACAAGGTTTTTTCATGATGTCCCGTACCTGTCCGCAGTGCCGAGGCGAAGGTGAAATCATCGAAGAACCGTGTCCACCGTGTCGCGGAAGAGGGGTTGTCCGAAATACGCGCGACATTAAAATCAATATTGATAAAGGCGTTGATACCGGTTTTAAATACCAATACCGCGGTGAAGGTGAAGCGGGTGCTAACGGCGCACCCCCAGGCGACCTATTTGTCGTCATCAACGTCGCACCCCATGAACGTTTCCAACGTCAGCAAAACGATCTCATTACTGCCACCAAAATTTCGTTCGTCCAAGCCACACTCGGCGGAAAAATTGAAATTGAAGGTATTGATGGACGCGAAGAATTGCAGATCCCACCCGGCACACAGTACGGCGCGCAGCTACGAATTCCCAACAAAGGCGTGCCGCATTATAAACGCTCCTATTCAGGGGATCTCGTGGTCGAGATAGGGATTGAGACTCCAAAAAACCTTAATGACGAACAGCGCAGAAAGTTAGAAGAATTCGCAAAACTGCGTGGTGAATCCTATCATCACGAACACGGCTTCTGGGATAAATTGCTCGGTCGCCACGACGACGAAGAACCCGGATAGCAAGCGTCGCGACGTTTTCGAGTGGTCCGTGAAAAATGAATTGGGCAAAAATCACTGTAACCACTTCTCAAGAGGCATCCGAGGCAGTCGCGAACTGTCTCTTTGAAATGGATGCGACTGGCGTTGAATTCAAGGAAAATACTGCTGCGAATGTTGATCTCATCGCCTACTATCCGTTAGATGATCGCGTTGGCGCGCGGATGCAAAAACTCCGAGACTTCCTCGCGGAACTCCCAACATGGGGTATTGAACCACATCCTGCCACGATTGATGTAGAACACGTTAAATCTGAAATATGGGAAGAAGCGTGGAAAGCCGCTTTCCCACCGCAACGGGTCGGAAAACGGATGCTCATCGCACCGACATGGCACACGATACCGCACAATGAGACGGACATCTTGATTCAACTCGATCCGGGTATGGCATTCGGCACAGGCTACCATCCGACCACTCGCCTCTCCCTCGAATTGTTAGAACAAACCGTCGAACCGCATCACCACATCGCCGACATCGGAACGGGGTCCGGTATCTTAACAATCGCCGCTGTCAAACTCGGTGCGAGACACGTTGACGCGATTGAACTCGATCCGACAGCCATTCCTATCGCCGCAGCGAATTTCCAAACAAATGATGTCGCACCGTCCGTCCATTTATCTCAAGGGGACGGACTTATAGGCATAGAAAATAAATACCATCTCATCATCGGAAACATTCTGACAAAGGCGATTCTCCCGATTATCCCGAATTGTCCATCACGGCTACATCCTGGGGGGATTGTCATCTTTTCTGGCATTTTAGAGACCGAACTCGAACAGGTTCAATCGGCTTTAGAGGCGAACCATTTTGAACGCCTGCAGGTCGTCCGTGAAGCAGAAGACAATATCATGTGGGTAGGCATCAAGGCAACACTCCGATCTTAAACCAACGAGACCCAGGCCCGGTAGGTTCGGTTTCCCAACCGAACCGGATCCTACGCGAAAACATTGAAACCTTCAAAAACCCTTCTCAATCCCGTAGGGGCGGGGTTTCCCCGCCCGTTATTGACTATTATCTAAGGTTCAGGTTCCTGCTTCGATAACCCATGGCAGAGNNCAGAGATTACATCTACCGAGATTCAGATGCGGCATCGTCGGCGATTTTTCATCGCCTCTCAGATGGCATTTCAGACACTCAGCATCTTCATTTGAAGCGCGATGTACCTCAATATTGGAACGCGCAGGCGCAGCGTTGAAAAAGAGGATCACCATAACAATCGCAAAGATAAGGCCGATAACGCAAACAATATACATAAGCGTCTTGGCACTGGCTTGTTCTGTTGGCATCTATCTAAAACGGAACTCCTTATTCAAAAAATGGGAAGAGGGTTGGTATATTTTCTGCTGTCAGCGATGCTCCATATTCGCAGCCTTCAAACGCCTCAGCATATTGGATGTGTGTGCCTGACGCTTCGCCATAGAGTGTTATGAGCAAATCTCGATACTTTTCGGCTGTAGCACTGAACCGATTTAAAAGCCGTTCAGCGAGCCATGTCCGTCGTGCCGAAGTATCAGAAGGGACAGCATCCAACGTGCCACTGTTATACGGAAGCCATTCATAGAACTGCGACACGTGGCAGTGGAGCATATCAATCTTTTGTTCAACTACAGCATCAATACCGACAACCACGTCCGGCGTGAACGGGTAGGGTTTCATAAAACCGTCGCTCAAATAGGCGATAACCGGATTTTTCTCCAGATGTGGCGTAAGTGCGCAGATATTCGGGACAGTAACCATATACGCCGCATCTTGCACCAAAATTGACGTATACCGATGGTCAGGATGGTAATCGTTGGGACGGTGGGTCATAATCAAATCCGGACGGAACTCGCGAATCGTGCGGATAATCTCATACCGGTTCTCTAACGTCGGCATCAGTTCGCCATCGTGATTGTCCAGAAGTTCATACGCAATACCGATAACTTCGGCTGCGGCTTGTGCTTCAGCGAAGCGTCGTTGTGCCAGCGGACCGCCACCCATTTCGTGGTGTCCAGCATCGCCATTTGTAACAGAGACAAACTTAACGCGATGTCCTTGTTGCACATACTGCGCCGCGACACCGCCTGCTTTAATATCACA
>JAAXHI010000191.1 GCA_012270875.1 Candidatus Poribacteria bacterium
ATTCCGAACCTACCGGCCTGGGTGGCGCGACGGGACTGAAGAGGGTTTTGAAGACTTCAAGGTTTCCGCGTAGAATCCGGTTCGGTTGGGAATGCAGATCGTATTTGGGCGTGTACGCCGCAAAACCGAACCTACCGGACCTGGGGACCGGGGCTGCAGGTGAAGGTTTCCGTGTAGGATCCGGTTCGGTTGGGAAACCAAACCTACCGGACCTGGAGAAGATATAAAATTACCCAAATATTTTATTAAACTTCACGCGGAGCAATATATCTATAGAAAATGAGGTGTTCCTTCTGTCGCACGCCGCTGGCGTGCTGTGTAAACAAACCCGTCCCATCGAAAAAATTAATGCTGTGACAAAACTTTACACACCGCATCAAAGCGGAATATCACTTGATTTTCACTGCGATTTGGGATAGACTCTAAGGCAGAATGGATATCTCTACGCATACCCCTGAGAACGTTAATAAAGAAATCTATCGCCTCGCGCTTCCCAATATTGTTAGCAATTTTTCTATTCCGCTTCTGGGTGCGGTGGATACTGCCTTGATGGGACGGTTGGAATCCGAACACTATCTGGGTGCCGTCGGTATCGGTGGTATTATCTTTAGTTTTATCTATTGGGGTTTCGGGTTTCTCAGAATGGCGACAACCGGATTGACAGCGCAAGCCTTTGGCGAAAAAGACCTCCAAGAATGCGGACGCTTGCTGATAAGGGCGATATGCATCGGGATCACGGCAAGTCTACTGCTCTTTATTTTTCAGTGGCAGCTTGCGGATGTTAGTTTCCTGCTCATTGGGACAAGTCCAGAGGTCGAACACCTTGCCCGTGCCTATTTTCATATACGTATCTATGCTGCACCTGCCACATTGTGCCTACACGCGTTTCACGGTGTCTTTTTAGGGGTACAGAATGCCCGCTATCCGATGCTATTGACGATCGTGGTGAACTTCGTCAATATCGTTTTGAATCTGGTGTTTGTGCGGTTGCTCGGTATGAAGGTAGAGGGTGTCGCCTTGGCGACTGTCATCGCACAATATGTCGGATTATTTTTAGCGGTTCTACTCTTTTCGAGATACTATCGCGGTCTTTTGCGAGCGTGGCGTTTTCGGGAGATATTGGCATTTTCCAAACTCAAGCGATTCCTTAACATTAGCGGCGACATCTTCATCAGGACCTGTTGTCTCGTGTTTAGCCACGCCGTTTTCACAGCGAAATCTGCTGCTCTGAGTGATAGTGTCCTTGCGGTTAACACAATCCTCCTTCAGTTTATCAATCTCATGTCTTATGCGATTGATGGGTTCGCTTTTGCGGCGGAGAGTTTGATTGGTAAATATAAGGGTGCGCAAGATATGGGAAACCTCAAAAAGACGATCCGCCAAATTTTCCTCTGGGCGTTTCTGTTCGGTGGTGCGATTATGTTAACCTTCGTTCTATTTGGGGAGCCGTTATTGCATCTCTTCACAGATCAAATGCCGCTGATTGAACAGGCGAAACCGTATCTTATCTGGATAATCGTTGCGTCTGTCGTCAATGTCGCCGCCTACATTTGGGACGGTATTTTTCTCGGTGCAACGGCTTCTAAGGCACTACGGAATTCTGTGATTCTGTCAACACTCCTCTTTTTAAGTGCTATATACTTGCTCATGCCTTTTGGCAATCACGGATTGTGGGGGGCATTGACAGTACTTCTGGTCGCCCGTGGTATATCGCTGACGGCATTGGCACCGAAATACTTGTTTAAGAGCCCCCTCGAAAAAACTTGAAAACGCTTTGCTATTTGTGCTAAACTAAAAAATTATTACACGTTATTAAGGAGTACAACACACAATGCCAAAGTTTGGTGTAAATTTATTGCTCTGGGCAGATAAGTTTGATCGAGAAACTGCAGACCTGATTCCGAAAGTTGCTGAAATGGGATTTGACGGTGTTGAAATCCCTATCTTTGACCCGGATACGGTGGACATCCCTTACACTCAATCACTTCTCAAGGATACCGGTTTAGAGACCATCGGGTGTAATATCATGGGTGGCGATAGGAATCCGATTGATGAGGATCCGGCTATTCGCGAGAACGCAAAGACATATCTCAAGCGTTGTTGTGAAATTGTTGCTGAGTTGGGTGCGGATACGCTCGTTGGACCGATGTATAGTGCTGTCGGTAAACTCGTTGGGCGCGCCAGAAACGAACAGGAGTGGGATTGGTGCGTTGACGGTATCCGAGAAGTCGCCGAATTCGGCGGAAAATGTGGGGTCACTCTCGCCAGTGAACCGCTCAATAGGTTTGAAACCTATTTCGTCAACATCGCTGAAGATGCTGTTAAACTTTGTGAAGCGGTGGACAGTCCGTACTTTAAGGTGCATCTGGACACATTCCACATGAACATTGAAGAAAAGAATCAGGCAGATGCTATTGTAGCGACGGGTGATTACTTGCATCACATGCACTGCTGTGAAAACGATCGTGGCACGCCCGGCACAGGACTTGTCGATTGGGACGGCGTTTTTGGGGCATTGGCAGAGGTTAACTACGACAGATGGCTCGTGATCGAATCGTTTACACCGGCTGTCAAGGAAATCGCTGCAGCGACGTGTATCTGGCGCGATATCGCACCAAGTGCCGAAAGCCTCGCGATAGATGGTCTCGCATTCCTGAAACAGAAGGCAGCCGAGTACCTATAGAATAGTAAATCATTCAAGAGGGAGGGATGGAGATGCGTTGCATTAAATTGATCGGGCTGTTTTGCACAATGTGCTTTGGTATTTTTATCACAGACAGTGTTGTGGCACAGCAGACAACGCCGGACGAAACAGAGGCTAATCCTGTTGAAGAATCACGGTTTCTCAGTAATACCCGACAACTCACTTATGACGGGAAACGAGCAGGTGAAGGTTATTTCTCTGAAGACGGCACCGCGCTGATCTTCCAAAGTGAACGTGAATCGGACAACCCGTTCTATCAGATTTATCTGCTCGACCTACTGACAGGAAATACACATCGCGTATCACCAGGGGTCGGAAAGACGACCTGTGCCTTTTTCCGCCCGGGTACTGACGAAGTACTTTACGCTTCTACACACCACGACGCTTTTGCGCAGGCAAAACAGGAAGAAGAACTGAAATTCCGAGCATCGGGTGAAGAGCGACGCTACAGTTGGGATTACGATGAAGCGATGGACATCTTCTCGGCAAATCGAGACGGGAGCAACCTCAAGCAATTAACAGACGCGCCCGGTTACGACGCTGAAGCCTCATATTCACCCGATGGTAAACGCATCGTCTTCTGTTCACTTCGAGACGCATATCCGAAAAGCCGACTCTCCGCTAAGGACCTAAAGCAACTTGAAGTCGATCCCTCCTATTTCGGCGAAATTTATATCATGAATGCCGACGGGTCAAATCAGGTCCGTTTGACAGATGCCCCCGGGTATGACGGTGGTCCCTTCTTCACACCCGACGGGCAGCACATCGTCTGGCGGCACTTCACGCCCGACGGGAGTCAAGCAGACATCTATACGATGCGGATAGACGGTTCAAATATCCTGCGCCTCACCGATTTCAAGAGTATGTCGTGGGCACCTTACTTCCATCCGAGTGGTGCCTATGTTATCTTTGCTTCCAATAAACTCGGATTCTCTAATTTTGAGTTATATCTCGTTGATGCAAGAGGTAGACATGAACCGGTTCGGGTCACCACAACCGACGGTTTTGATGGGCTTCCTGTATTTTCACCCGACGGCAACCAGTTATGCTGGACCTCGAATCGAAACAGTCAAGAGGTTTCGCAACTCTATCTTGCAGACTGGAATCACGAAGCGGCGTTACGTGCCATTACCTTAGCACCGAAAAGTCATAATTCACCTTTGCATTCAGTGCGAACGGTTTCCAATACCGAATCTACCAATAAAACGACAATGCGTATCCGCCAGCACATTGAATTCCTCGCTGACGATGCCTTGGAAGGTAGAATGACCGGTTCAGCGGGCGCGAAACGTGCAGCGGAACACATCAAAACGCAATTCGCACAACTTAATCTCAAACCGATCGGTGATGCGGGAAGTTACTTCCAAGAATTTGAATTCACCGCTGGCAGACGGATTATAGCCGAGGAGAATAGTTTTCACCTCACACGCCAGATGCACGGCTCCGATCAGGTGATGGAATTCAGCGTGGAACGCGATTTCCAACCGCTCTCCTTCTCTCGGAACGGAGTCGTTGAAGGTGAAGTGGTTTTTGTCGGGTATGGGTTAACCGTCCCTGGCGAGTTAGGTGAAGGCTATGACGCTTATGCCGGTCTGGATGTGAAAGATAAGATCGTCGTTGCGCTCCGCTATGTGCCGGAGGGTGTTGAACCTGAACGCCGTCAACAACTCAATCGGTATGCGGGACTCCGTTACAAGGCGATGCAAGCACGGGAGCAAGGCGCGAAGGCGTTTCTCGTCGTTGCTGGACCGAATTCTCCGAACGCGGGCAAGCTGATCCCACTTGATTTTGACAGCAGTCTCGCAGATTCAGGGATTGTCACAGCATCTATCAGTGGGACCGTAGCGAATGCGCTTTTTGCGCCATCGGATAAGAACTTAAAGGACGTGCAATCGGGGCTGGATTTAGAGAATCCACACTTTCTTGGGCAATTTCCACTGCCGGATGTCAAAGTCAAGATTGTCGTCTCGGTTGAGAAAGTTAAGAAAACCGATCAGAATGTGGTGGCACTGCTCGCGCCATCGGAATTAACAGATGAAACCGAGTATATTATTGTCGGCGGACACTATGACCATATCGGTCGCGGTGAAATCGGATCGCTGGCTCGCAAAGGCGAGGAGGGACAAATTCACAACGGTGCAGATGATAACGCGTCCGGGACTGCTGTTGTATTAGAATTAGCATCAACGTTGCGCGAGGCGTACCAGCAACAGCCCGAAAAGTTTCGCAGAGGTATCATTTTTACGCTCTGGTCAGGAGAGGAACTCGGACTCATCGGCTCTACCTATTTTGTCAACCACCCTGTCGTCCCGTTAGAGAAAGTGGCGGCGTACATCAATTTTGATATGGTCGGACGGCTCCGGGACAACAAACTCATCTTGCAAGGTGTCGGTTCATCGCCTGTATGGACGAAGTTGATTGAGAAGCGGAATGTCCCTATCGGCTTTAATCTGACCCTCCAAGACGATCCGTATCTACCGACAGACGTGACTGCTTTCTATCCGAAGGAGGTGCCAGTACTCAGTTTCTTTACGGGTGGACACGAGGATTATAACCGACCAACCGATGATCCAGATAAACTCAATTATACTGGCATAGAACGGATTGCGCGTTTGGCGCACGGCATCATTTCAGATTTAATCAGTGCTGATGAACGTCCGGAGTACGTCCGTGTAGAACGGAGTCAGTCAGAGGAAGGCAGTCGTGATACACTGCGTGCATATCTCGGCACGATTCCTGACTACACAACGGAAGGCACAGGTGTCAAACTCTCCGGTGTTCGTGCGGAGGGTCCCGCTGATAAAGCCGGTTTAAAGGGTGGCGATGTGATCGTCGAATTTGGTGGACAAAAGATTACCAATATCTACGACTACACTTATGCGATTGACGCTGTGAAGATTGGGGAACCGGTTGAAGTTGTTGTGCTACGAGACGGGAAACGGGTAAAACTGACAGTTACGCCTGAAGCGCGGAATTAATTTTCGCTGAAACTGCTTTTGTATTCCCTCGTCCGAATAGGTGTTACGATTACAATTCTTTTCCTGTTGAAGTACACCTTTACAGGTACTTGGAATAGATCGGAGTGCCGAAAAATGGTGTAAATTTCATAGCATTTCATAGCAAATCCAAAGTGTTGTGAATTGTATGAAGTGCGGTAAGTCCAGTCTATAACTGGGTTTTGGTCGGTTTTCGTAGTGGGCTTGTTAGCGGCTGCTATGAAATTTGCTATGAAATTTTATATAGCCGTTAGGTTCTAAAATTGACACTTATGGTGTGGTCGCGATGCAGATCGCATCTGGGCGTGTACGCCGCAAAACCGCACCTACCGGGCCTGGACGCCCAAAATTGGAAACCAAAAAACCGAAAACTAAATAGTCCTGCACATTACGGCACATGTTATATATTAACCGCTATTATTGTGGTATATAACGTGTGCTTATTTTTATATCGTCTGCCTATGCCTATTGGTTAAATATTTCTGAAATTTTCGATGTTATAGCAAAATCCGAAAATAATTTTACACTTGTCGCTCGTAGGGGTTGGGTGACCCAACCCCTACGGTTCTCGCATGTATGCAAATAATTACGGGATCTACTATAAATCTCGAAAAATCATATTGATGTAATTGGATAATATCTCAATTAATTTTAATAGAATACACCGATATGATAATTCCGTTAATCCCTGACTACCACTGGGTTTTCTCGCATTAAATTATGAGTAAAAAAGTGTAATTAAAAAGTAGATTTGTGGTAGGATATGATACTAAAATTTACCGTTGGATGAGGTCTCTGTGCCTCAGCCTCAAAAACTATCTATGGTATAGTTTATACGCTCTTTATAGCATATAATATGTGCTTGTTACTATTAATGGAGATTATACTCATGAATATTAAAGTTTTTAAGTTGATGCTCTGCGTCCTCCTTTCACTCTCAGTTGCGTTGCTGTTTGGGTGTAATCGGATAGGCGATATGGGAACGACCGACGAGATGGTTGCCCCTTCCGATGAGATGGCTGTGCCCACACTTAAAGTGGGTTTGATTCACCCGTATCCAAATTACACCAGTTTTGGCAAAGGTGCTGAACTTGCCCAAGCCAAAATCAACGCAGCAGGTGGTGTCCTCGGTATGCAGGTGGAATTCGTCTATAAAGAGGAAGTCACAGCCTCCGTCGCTCAGGATGCCACGGAATTGGCTGAATCGGAAGGTGTTGTTGCTATATTGGGTCCCCTGTTTTCGAGCCATGCTGTGAAAGTTGGACCTGTTATCAATATCCCGGTACTCCTCGGTGCAACAAGGTCAGAAGTGACGGCAGACGCGACTGATCCAAACGATTTTATGTTTCTCATTGCAGGTTCTAATGTGTTACAGGCGGAACTCTTAGCACAAGTTGCCGTGGACGAACTCAACGCGAAAACCGCCGCGATGATTTGGCAAAATATGGATGTGTATTCCGAGGGTTTTGTGCAAGCATTTAAGACAAGTTTTGAAAAACTTGGCGGGAGCGTAGTTGTCGGGAAAACCTATGAGAGTGGGGCGATGATGTTCACTGAACAACTGACTGCAGTTAAAGATGCAGCCCCTGATGTCCTCCTTCTCGCCAGTTTCCCAAAAGCGGTGCCGCGGATAATGAAACAAGCACGGGATATGGAAATTGAATCTACCTTTATTGGTAGCGATGGTTGGGACGATTCGCTGATGTCTATGACTTTAGAGGATAATGAACCCGTTGACGGTTACTATTGTACCAACTTAGATCCGGATGCTGTAGATTTTATTGCTGCTTATATGGCGAAACGCAATAAGTAGTTTTGGACACA
>JAAXHI010000325.1:0-6967 GCA_012270875.1 Candidatus Poribacteria bacterium
AAACTAAAATTCTAATGTCGGGACTCAAGTAGCGTTCATGTTTATTGAGAACAAACTTTACCAAATCAGGATGGTTGAGTCTAAACAGATCGCTGTTAACACTAAAAAACATAGTGATAATCTGTTTAATCACTCGCAGCGGATAGATGCGAAATGGATAGTAGAGCGACGGTTGACCTCTTGTATGCTTAAGAATATCAAGACTTTGATGTGCGAACTTGGCAAAAGCAGTGCCGTACCATGTCCCTGTATTGTTATTGCATTTCTTGCAGAGCGTATAAGCACCAGCACCACGTTGAGATTTATGTCCTTTACTATCAAAATAATAGTCGGGATTTTTGTTGATCAAATCAATGATATGCTTTCCAACCACAGGACAATCGTTAAACGCAGCACGCGGGGGCACATGCTCAAATGTTAATTGTGTATGTGTTCCACAGATACGACAGTTATTGAACACTTTTTTCCGTGCCATTCAAAACCTCTTGATTGCTCAGTGAATTGGGCATGCCGCACGTACCCTAATCTACAAAGATAACCTCTCTACCCTATGCTAATCTACAGCGCGAGCAATGCCTTATAGATTTTGACTGTGGCGAGCGTATCTGTCTTGCAATATGCTTTCAAACGATTGATCCATTCGTTCTTGTCGGTTTCATCTTCAGTATTGAGCATCAGATTCCATGTAGCTTGTGCCTCTGTTCCGTCTCGAACATCCAAATCCTGATAATCTAAAGAAGGTGCCAAAACTGGTAGAACTGCCTTGAGGGAATTAGAACCACAAAAGTCCGGATGCGTATAGTGCTTTTTGAATATATCCAACAGGTCCCAAATTCTGTCAATGATTGACTGAAGGGGCGGAGCATGTTCAGGAAAAAAGTCTGCCAAATGCTTAAGCACTCCTTGTTCAAAACTGGCATTATAAACGACTACAGAACCGCATGAGGAAACATGGTTAAGCAACGATTCCACAACCGACAATCTTGGATCTGTGCTATCAGTATGCAGATATTCATAGTGTTCAATTTCATTATTCTGATGTAAGACATGACAACTATATTGGAATGGAAATTGTTGATACGGATGTAATCCATCAAATCTTGGAATGGCAGGATTATCTGTCTCAAAATCCAGGAAGTGAATCGGATATTGCAGATTTGCCAATTCCTGTTGAATTGCATCTGCGTCAATCGCCGGCTCATTGTGGAGAACGCTATTGACGTAAGTCCTTTGTGATAGTGTTAGTGAAAAGTTAGTTGGGAGGTCAAAAATACTAAAAATTCCCTTTTCTATCAATTCGTTTTTTTTATTCCAGTTAAGTCGTGGGATGGTAAAAATAGATTGTTTTGGAACAGCTTCCCAACAATGTGACTTAAACGGACAGGTATTAGGCTTGTCGCATTGCTCCCCAATCAAAACCTGCGGTTCATCGTTTCCATCAAGTATAGTTTTGAATGTTTCTATATTGCTCCGAACACTGTTCATCAACTGATCGACCCGATCCGTCACATTCTCAATGATAAACAGATTAGACAGATCCGGGTAAACACACCCTTTATTATTTATGAGCATCAATTGAGTTTCAGAGATATTTACCCCTTGACCGGTTAGGACGTACTTCTGGATAGCTAGGTCTTGTAAGTGCTCTTCTTTGACACTCGTTGATGCTTTTACTTCAATAATTCTCCAGGCATTTGAATCTTTTTGAAGAATATCACATCTGACCAAAACTTCATTGAACACAAAAGAAGCTTCAAAGATACACGAATTTCCCTCTGTCATAACTTCTTCGGTTTGTTCTACGGAATTTGGTGGAGCTATAGCATTAATCAGCACTCCCTCTGGAAAGTAATCACGAGCTAGAATACCGACTTTTTTGCTCTGGTCAAAAATACGCTGTTGCGATATGGTCGTGTCTGGCTTTTTGTCTCGATGGTTTTCTTCGTACCAGAGCCGTTTGTGGCATTGTAGCCCGTTCAAGTAATTTGATTTTGTAAGATGATTTGACATTAGTATACTCTCCAAGAAACAATTTCGGGACACTCTCACGAGTGCGTTGTGTTGTCGATTCGACCACTTCAGTCTGACACTTCCATATTGGCAGCTTCCGAGATTTCCGAAACTTCATTCGGCAGCTCAGCGCACCTATATTTGCCGGACTACCATTTTTTTTTAACGCTTGATTCGGCATGCTTTTCGTTTTCTATAATTTCTCTGTCTTCCATCATGCTTCGGAATCCTAAAAAACGCTCATAGCGCAAACTGAAAGTTTACGCTACAAGCAAGGACGAAATGTTTAAGTTGAACCCACGTTGAAAAATAGTAGAATTGCTTAGTACCCTAACAACGCAATCCCTTCTCGATAAGTTTGTGCGGAGTGTTGTAAAGAACCGAGTTCGCCTTCGGTCAGTTCGATTTCGAGAATCTCTTCTATGCCGTTTCCACCGAGTTTAATGGGAACGCCGATATAGAGGTCGTCAATACCGTATTGACCTGTGAGATGTGCGGAGCAGGGAAGTAATCGTTTTTTGTCCAGAATGATCGCTTCAGCCATCTGTGCCAACGAGGCACCCGCGGCATAATAGCCACTCGTTTTGAGGAGATTGACGATTTCGGCACCGCCGTCGCGCGTCCGTTGTGCCATCGCTTCAACACCTTCAATCCGACGCTTTAGTATCGGCAGATTCCAAGGTTTTTGGGTCATCACTCGGCAGGTCAGCGAACCTATATTTGCCGGACTGTCGCATTTTTTTTTCTAATGCTTGATAATGCGCAACCAGTCGCCCGACATCGTGGTCAAACTGTGCTGATATTTTGTGCCGAATCTCGCGAATTTCCTTCACGATTTCGCATTCAGCATTTTTTTCGTTTTCTATAATTTCTCTGTCTTCCATTTTAGTCATTACCTCCCAAATAACTCAAAGGTGTTGTTAATTCCGGTGTTGCTAAGCCGAGTTCTCGATTAATCCTTTGGATAAAAGGGATTTTATTTTCGTTGGCAATGTGCGAACGGTTCCACGTAAGGAGTACATCCAATCTATGAAAGGAAGCAATTGCCAAGTGAAGCGCGTCACCAGACGGATCTTGAGGCATTATTAACCTGTCAATATAGATCTGCGTGATTTGATGGATATCGACAGTGATCGGTAATATTTCAAGATTTTCTACCAAGGCAATTCGGTCTCGCGTTTTCTCACTCGTTCCATCACTAAGTTCCTCAATAACAGCAAGGCTTGAAGTTAGGATGAATAAATTAGCGTATCTGTTCCACCATTGCCGAGTTACCCTCTGCCTTGCGAGAGACCCTTCGTCGGTCCGAGATGTATAATAGGCACTCGGAATTGATGTATCAATGTAGATGCGTTTCTCGATCTCACTATGCAATAATTGTACTCCATTTGCCTATAAGAATGCCAAGACATTAACTCTACATCATGCGCGAAGTCAATTTGGAATTCATGTAACGTGAGTTCAATATGAAAATAGCACAACGCCGCGCGCGACTTTCCAGTTATGTTGAGTCTATACCCAAAAATAAATTAGTGAAAAGTTTTCTATAGCGCAAACTGAAAGTTACGCTACCAGTTCGGACGATATGTTTAAGTTGAACTCACGTTAAAAACAGTAAACCGTTCTAATATCCCAACAGCGCAATCCCTTCTCGATAAGTTTGTGCGGAGTGTTGTAAAGAACCGAGTTCGTCTTCGGTCAGTTCGATTTCGAGGATCTCTTCTATACCGTTTCCACCGAGTTTAATGGGAACGCCGATATAGAGGTCGTCAATACCGTATTGACCTGTGAGATGTGCGGAGCAAGGCAATAGCCGTTTTTTGTCCAGAATAATCGCTTCAGCCATCTGTGCTAACGAGGCACCCGCGGCATAATAGCCACTCGTTTTCAGGAGATTGACGATTTCGGCGCCGCCGTCGCGCGTCCGTTGTGCCATCGCTTCGATACGGTCTTCCGGTATCAGCTGCGGGATTGGGATGCCGTTGACAGTCGTATAGCGCGGGAGCGGAACCATCGTGTCGCCGTGTCCACCGAGGACGAGTGCCTGGATGTCTTCTACGGAGACACCGAGTTCGAGTGAAATAAAATAACGGAACCGTGCCGAATCCAGCACGCCTGCCTGTCCAACGACGCGGTTTGACGGGAATCCTGAAACCTTCCATGCGTGGTAGGTCATGATGTCTAACGGGTTGGTAAGCATCATGATAATAGTATCTGGTGAATGCTTCACCACATTTTCTGTGACGCTGCCGACGATATTGGCATTGGTTTGCAACAGATCTTCGCGCGACATTCCCGGTTTACGTGGGGAGCCTGATGTAATAATTACTAAGTCGGAGCCTGCGGTTGCACTATAGTCAAGGTCTCCGTCAATAGCGGCATCAAAGAGTTCTACAGGACCCATTTGTGCCATGTCCAATGCCTTGCCTTGTGGGACACCGTCCACGATGTCTATCATGACGACATCCCCGAGTTGTTTCTGTGCGATCAGGAACGCCGCTGTTGCGCCGACATTCCCCGCACCAATAACACTGATTTTTTTTCTTGCCACTTCTGCCTCCATTGTGGAAATATATGGTTTTTATCCTAAGATTGATAGTATTAATTATACACAGAAATCTGCAAATAATCAAGGGAGAGTCTCATTTGGTTAGGAGCATTTAGTTTCCAATAACTGTAGGTATGCAAACACTAATCCTCCAACTTGATTTCGCCCCAGCGTGAAGCGAGTTTGCCGCGTGCCTCTACTGGGTAAGGCAGACTCTTCGATTTTACGAAGACATCATCAACAGCGACTTCTACCTCTTGATCAGCAGTGAGGTAGATGCTCCACCACGGGAATTTGCCTAAGTCGGCATTAGAGGGGACATCTTCCTTTTTCCATTCCGTCTTTTCACCCGGATCAACCGTGACAGCCATTTCGTGCTTCGCGTCGTTCCATTCTAATCGGAGCGTCCGGAGCATGTTCGTGTTTTCGGGGATGTCTTCGTAGGCGAATGATTTCCAACCGCCACCGCCGAGAAGTCCAATGGATCCAGAACCGAACACACCTTTGGGTCCCCAGCCGTGCTGATGACTCGGCGACATACCGAACACCCAGTTTGGGTTTTTCCAGTTCGGTTCCTCGTTGGTACATAGCACGCCGAACCAGCCACCGGCTTCGGAGAGTTCAGCGACTTTCACCGTGAATTGGATGCCGAGGATGTCGCGCGGCTCCCATCCGAAAACGAGTTTGAAGCCGGGATCGCGACCCCCGGGACTTTTGACTTTCATCTGGAACGTGCCGTCTTTGATACCCATCTCTAAACGTTTCTCAGGGACAAATTGGACCCATTTCGTGCCGAGATCGGGTATCTGTCCGGGGGTTTCGTCAATTGCGTCTAAATCTCCCTCAAAATCGTCATAAGGTTTCCATTCGGGTGCAGCAAACGCACTGGATAGCGTGAGTGCTGCCAAAATGCAAATAAACAGTGTAGTTTTCATAGGTATTTTACCAGCAATATTGTGTGGATGACGCTCATTAGCAGAACGAGACGAAAAATCCACCGAATAACACGCGAGTTCGGAAACTCCAATTTAAAAACAAACAGCCGTGCAGCCGCCATCCAGGCACAAGGCGTTACAAGACACTGATTTAGAAAATTATAGGTGTCACCAAGAAAAAGCGTGATAAAGGTACCGAGTGCAAGGGATAAGATAATCAGATTGAAAATGGCACTGAATTTACCTGATTGACTGACGACAATAAGCCATTTTCTTAAAAACTCCTTCTTCAGTTCATAGTCGTCGCTCATCTGAAACTCCTGTCCTTCCATTTTCCAATCACGCTCGCGAACGTCGTTATCCCTTAAAACGATTCAGGATTTGCGTTAATCCTTCTGGTATCTCGCCGCGTTTCATTCTTATTTCAATGTGTGCGCTCGCGAGATACTCCCGCCCTTCCCGCTTATCGAAACCGATAATAGGTTCTGTTATGATTTGCATCTCGTCTGTGAGTTCTAACGTGAAATTTAGGGATCTGAAATCGGGGAGCCAAGCGGTCAAAATCTGGCGGACCTCTTCTGCAATCGGGGAGGTCTCGGACTGCAAGTCGGTATCCTCAGTGAGTGCAAATCGGATCGCTGCGATTGCCCAATCTTGTATAAGTACGCGAGCGATTTCAGTTTGTAGCATTGCCCCAAAATTGTCATTGGCGTTGTCCTTTGTCGCATCGCAGATTTTCAGCCCGTTTTTGAGCCGTTTAAGCAACACAATGATTTGCGGGTCTGTGCTTGCTTTTTGTGCTCGATCTATTGCATAGGCGAGGTGTTCGGCGGTTATACTGAATTCAAGGCGTTGCGGTGGCGGTGCGTACTTCCTACCTTTCCGCTTTTCTTCTGCTTCGATCTCTTTTAAGTGTTCAAAGAGTGCCTGTACATCTTTGAATTGGGCATTATACTCTTTCTTGATACGGTAGCATTCTTCGAGAATGGGATCAGGTTTCATACGTTTACCTCAATTAGTGCTGCAGGTGTGCAAATAATCGTGGGTCGAAGCCCATTGTCTCTACAGACTTGTTCAATATGTTGATGCTTATGCACATTAGCGATATGTTTATAGTTCCACGTTGCAAGATATTCAATATTGTGGACCGCTGCAATTGCTATATGTGTTGCATCTGTTTCGGCGTTTAGTGGAACTGCTCCAGTATCCAGTAACTTCTGCGTAAAGTTTGAAATTGCGTCCGACATTGGCAATCTGGTTATATCTGATACAAGGTTAAGTCGACGCTGAACGGCTTCTGCATTGCCGCGCCTAATTTCGGAAATAACTGTAGGCGAAATTACTAATTCAAATCTGTCAGCATGCTCGTGCCAAAACTGCTGCGTCACTTGTTGGCGCGCGGCTATCGTTGCATTTCGGCTGAGGCGTGCAGCTAAATAACTGAGGGCGGTGCATAAATATCTCTCGTAGGGGT
>JAAXHI010000325.1:7002-24135 GCA_012270875.1 Candidatus Poribacteria bacterium
CGTTTGGAATAATGAACCACCCTCAAATAACTGATGACTGTGGTTTCAATGTAGACCCTTGGCTTTCTGTCCGTGAATAGCATCTTGGAATTGGTTTTTCTGTTAATCTCCGTTAAATAAAGGATATAGATATATTACCCTAACTTTAGTGAAAATGTCAAATTTTGCTGGAAAATTGTATAGAGGTTAGGACTTACGCAAAAAGTAGTAATTCTGGTTTTTTAACCCCTAAATCCCCCTTATCAGGGGGACTTTAAGAGGAGATACGTAAGTCCCAGAGGGAAAATAAAGTATCTGATTTCAAGACACGAGGTTATGCCTTGTGGATTGGGGAGGGATAGCTGGCGAGGCAAAATGCCTCGCCATACGGGATTACAAGTTAAGCGTGCTGCGGTCCCATTGCATACGCTGGGTTATCGCCAAGGTTTTCGATGAGCCAGCCGCGCAACGGTACGTCGTCTTCGGAGGGGACGTAGCGTCCGTTGTTTCGGGTGGCAGCGCCGAGCAGCTGCCGACGGATCGGATCGCAGCGTTCATAGAGCGGTTCAACTGTCATCTCGTCTTTAGGACGGATCCAGCGATACCCGTAGCCGTAGAAGAGTGCTTTTCGGGTAATTTGAGAGTGGTTCGGACTCCGCGAATGCCAGAGCCGTCTATCGAACAGAACGGCGGTTCCGGGTTCCACACAGACCGGCATCGCATCATCAGGCACATCGTCAGCAGTCGCTTCACGCGGGTCGCGGCTAATTTCATGTTCTGGAACAGACATATCTGACTTTAGATGACTGCCCGGACGGATATAGAAGTTACCGCGTCCCGGCTCAGAGACATCTGTGAGAAAATATGCCACTTTCAAGGATAGACGCGGACGTGGATGGGTTTCCATCTCAATGTTGACGCGTCCGCTGTCTTGGTGCCATTCCAGCCACCCTTCGCCTTCTTCGGCATCCGTGGGGGAAGGCGGTTTGACGTGCATGTGGGCGTGGTATAGATAGATATTCCATCCCAAGATGCCCCACACTTTGGGGAGCGTCGTCGGCAAATCAACGAGATTTAAAAGCACATCATCGGCACCTAAGAAATCTGACCAGCCCCAGTGTGAGCCGGATTTTGCTCTGCCGTTGGCGAGTGCTTTGTCGTGCAAGGTATCTACAGCATGTATCAGCTGTTCACGCATCTCAGATGAGAGTGCGTTGGGTATATATAGATAGCCGTTTTCTTCAAAATGGGTGCGTTCTTCTTCTGTGATTAAGTGCGGGAGATACTTCTCAGGTGAAGCCTCCATACCAATATTAAGAAGTTCGTTCATGGTATTTCTCCTTGATTGCGCTGCTGTGTAGATGATTGTGCAAGCGGACGCAAAAGTCGGACGGATTACCTGACAAACTCATCAAGGAACTCGCGTGAGCGGACCAAACCGTCAGACTCTGCTTCCCATGTCCGCCAGTAACGGTAATCCTCAAGTTCCACACTCACAATACCGTCGAATTCTTCGTCCTCTAAACGTTGTACGACCCGCAGCCAATCGACGATACCGTCACCCGGAATCGTATAGCGCCACCAATCCTCACCGAAGCCGCGGGGACTTTGGAAACTCGGTCCCAAATTGCCGTGTAAATAGAGTGCCTCTTCGTCGAAGGCGGTATCTTTGCCGTGGACGTGTTTGACGTACGCTGCGAATTCGTTCAGGGCGCGTAGGTAGTCGATCCCGATTCTAACAAGATGCGATGGATCGTAGTTGAGTCCTAAACCCGGAGAGTCGCATTCTGCGAACATCGCACGCCACATCTCTGGTGTGCAGCCAAGCGCGGGATAATCGGGACCGGAACCGGGCCATCCCTCTACTGCGATTGTGACACCTTTGGAAGCGGCGAATTCGGCGATAGGGGGAACGGTCTCCTTCCAAATATCAAAGTTCTTTGCTCTGCCGAGGCTGGCATCTTCCGGTACAAAGACACAGAACATGATATGAACATCGTTGTCGGCAGCGGCTTCGATAGCGGCTTTTGCTGCAGAAGCACCTGCTTTCTGTTTAGATTTTTTTGCGCTGAGCAGGTCTCTGGTCCCTGGGAGGTCCGCGGAGCCGATAGCCAGACCGGCATCTCTCGCGGTTTGGACAATTTCGGGGGTAACTTCTCCAATATCAACGGCATCGAACCCGTTATCTGCACACCACTTGCAAAAATCTGCGAAGGGTAATTGACGGGCAGTACCGGGAATTCGTAAACCAATCTTCATAGAGTCTCCTTTAATATAGTTATCAGTTATCAGACGAAAACGTTGGGTTTCACTCAGTCTCCGATTGATGTTAGGTTTTGGTGGAATCCGTTCAACCCAACCTACGGATTATCTTGCTGATGGCTAACGGCTATTTTGCTGACAACCATTAAAATCCCATCAAACCGCAGCAGCGACGGCACACGGGCATCGGTCCGTCGTTACTCACGGACTTCCGGAATTTCATTGCCTTCTGGTTATTCCACATATCCACAACTTTGTCTGTCTTGATATTGCCGATGATATAGTCGTGGTAATCTCGGCAGAGGCTCACATCGCCGTTGCTATCAATCTCCATCGTCATATAGATACTGACACACTGGTTGTATCCAAAGGTCTGTTCATGATCGGTGTAGTAACGTTGGATTTCGCCTTTTGTATTGAGTCTCGGCATCATGATGGGTGGGCAGCGTCGCTGTTCGTTGGAAAGATTTTCCATCTCTTCAAAGCGATCCAAAATTACGCCGTGGTCAAAGTCTTTCCACGTCCCTATCCAACCGTAATGCGTTTGCGGTTTGAATCCGAAGCGTTTCTCAAATTCTTCGGTATGTTCTTGTGCGGATTGAGAATCTATCCACCATGTCAAATAGAAGATTTGTGCATCGGCATATTGGCTGGTGAACTTATAGAGATCTACAACTTCACCTATGTTATACATCGTGACGCAGCTCAACGGAATTATATAGGGGAATGCGATGTTCCGTTTTTCTTTTTCTGCGCTAAGTGTTTCGAGAGCGGCTTTGACATCCTTGAAATTATCATAGTTTTCAGATACACCGGGGCGTTGCGTGTTGTGAATTTCCTCATTCGGTCCATCGACGCTTAGATAGATAATTTTGCAAGTTTCCAAGATATCGTCGGCACGCCTTGCGATATTCGTTGCGTTGCTGACGAGCGATATAGGCATCCCCTTCTCTTTGATGTAGTGCATCAATTCGATAATTCCGGGGTAAAGCATCGGTTCACCGCCCCAAATATACCAGACAGGCGACCAGCCTTCGTCAACAATCTGATCGACAAGGTCTTTATAGACTTCGACCGGGACTTCGCGTTGTTTGAGTTCTTTGAGAGATTTTCCAAGAAGGTAACCGTTATCCCCCCACTGTCCACAGGAGTGGCAACGGAGGTTACACATATCCGTGATCCGGAGGCTTACAAGTTGAATAGCGTCGCCTCTACCGTGTTTCGCACCGAGCGGGTGTCGCCAGTTAAAACTCTCTTTGGCGAGTTGGTAACGCATGAACTTGCGCGAAGTCCCCCAATCCTCCGACATAGCGGTGGCGAGTTCATTGACAAGAAATCTTGATGAGATTCGACTTCGTAGTGCCATGAATGCTCCTTTATTTGTTATTCGTTATTAGTTATCGGTTGTCAGTGAGTGAAGAAAGTTTTAAAGTGTGCTAAAGTGTGCTAAAGTTATGAAGTTACCAACTTTACGAGACTTTACTGGACTTTACTGGACTTTACTGGACTTCTTTAACTGAAAACTATTCTTCTGACCACTGACTGCCGATAACTCACTTAAGATTCGTCTTCTGATTTTATCAGCGTAAGTGCCGCGGAATTCATACAATAACGTTTGCCAGTCGGCGGCGGTCCATCATCGAAAACGTGTCCAAGGTGTGCGTCACACCGACTACAGACGACTTCGGTACGCGGCATGAAAAAAATGCTGCGATCCAATTTCATTTCGACGGATTCGGAAGAGACAGCGTCCCAAAAACTGGGCCACCCCGTTCCTGAGTCGTACTTGGTTTCCGAACTAAAGAGCGGACTTCCGCAACAGATACAGTGATACATGCCTTGTTCTTTAGAATCGTGGTATTGTCCTGTAAAGGCGCGTTCTGTCCCTTTCTTCCGGGTCACTTTAAATTCTTCAGATGTGAGTTGTGCTTTCCACTCTTTTTCTGATTTGATAACTTTTTCTTCGCTCATTTTTCGTTCCTCTTGTAAATACAATGATAGAACATGCTATTAAAAAACCCCTTACAAATACTATGCCACATTTTCAGAAAAAAATCAAGAGCGTTTCAAATGTTCGGCAGGATGCTCCTTTAAACGCTGTCTTTCCGTTTATGCTTGACCGCGCCTAAAACCCGACACGTTGTCGCCGATAGGATTTCATATCGCACCGCACCCCAGGTAATCTTACGCTGAAATACGGCGTATACAGCATTGAAACCCGCGAGAAATATCCCGACTGAGGTGACGTAGGAGGAGATACTAATTGCCTGCCGTACCTTCGGCATGTCTTGGAGCCAGCGCGGTAGGTTTTTGGAATAGAGTCGATAACTAAGTGCTTCGAGAAAAAGAATAAAGATAACCGGTAGCAACTCTCTCCTGTGAAATAGAAACGGGATTGATCCGAACACACAGATACCTTTAGGCAGACTCACAAGGAGACTCGCTAACCATTGCACCCAGAGTCCCATGTGAAATGTCATGATTACTTGACGATTGGTAAATTCGATAACCTGGTGCCATGTGCGATTGGCAGTGTGTGTTACTGCGACACAATCGGGGACAAAATGCACCTTATGTTTAATATCTCGCATCGCGAGGGTGGTGTTAAGATCTTCGATTGTTGCCTGTTCCCAACGTTCAAGAATTTGTGCTTTTTCGAGCATCTCACGTCGGAAGGCATTAGAGCCGCCCCACACCATTGTGAGTGGATGATCGCCTTGGAAACTCATCTGAAAGTTGACCCAGATGGATTCCGCGAGAGAGGCGATGTTCCATGTTTGCGGAAAATAGAAGCGTCCGCCGACGGTTGTTCCTATTTCTGGTTCTTGGAGCGGGTTAACAAGCAAGGTTAACCAATCTTCTCGGATCGCGACATCTGCATCCACAAAAGCGATCACTTTAATATCGTCTGGCAGTTTTTCTATCGCTGTCAGGAGGTTCTGTACCTTTTGCGAGCGACCGAGATTGTTGTCAACGATATTCGGTGCCAATAGTACATGGACATTGGGATGCGGTTCGGCAATTTCGCAGAGGTGTGGATAGGACACATCGTGTCCTGTATCTGCTCTTTGGTGAGTGACGAAAAAGACTTCGTATTCACCGGCATAGTCTTGGTGCAGAAGTCCTTTAACGTGTGCTTCTGTCTCAGCGTCCCATCCGTAGTGAGGTGCGATAATTGCCGTCTTTGGGGTGTAGTCAGGTCTCTTCGTGTTGCGTTCGCGCCGGGTGTAGAGAAAAGATCGGCTAATAACGAATAGTTCAACAATAAAGAAAAAATAAGCGGTTGCGATAATATACGTCTGCATAGCGTTCAACCCTCACTGTTCCGAAGCACGAATATATTCAAGTGGTGTTTCCAGTTTTTGGGTGCGTTCTGCATTGAGCAGAAAAATTAAATTCGGTTCATGTTGAAACCGAGCATAGAAACTCCCGGACGCATCTGTCTGGTTGCCAACTTGCAAGGTATACACTTTCTGATCCCGCAGTTCGATGGTCAGCTGCACATTCGGTTTACTGAAACCTGTGTCAGCATCGGTAGGTGTAGATTTGCGCGCTATAAATGCATCTGCCATTAGGTCATCAAGTTCATAGATGATAGCGTTGACTTCTCTATTGTTTGCGGCCTCTCGGACCGGAGCAGTGAGCCTCCAGTTGGTCCCCAGACGTTGGCATGTGAAAGGCTCTTCTCCAGCTAAAGTCGAGGTCAATCGAATCGCGTCGTCAATATGAAAATTGAGTACCTGTTTATCGCGTAACCATGCAGTCCCCGAAGCGATGTTATCGATTAAGGCAGGTTTAACACGAGTGACTTGGTCGGACTGCTCGGCTTTGACATAGACGGTTCCGTCTTGTGCAGCGTCTCCGATAAGTAAGACTGCCGGGTTTTCTTCACCGCGTTGTGTGAATGCGACCTTGATTGATGGCGATGCTAACCCGTAGGATGCAAGGTTTTTGGTAGATTTGTCAATAAACGCAGCAGCTTCGAGGGAGTCCACGCCAAAGAGCAGATCGTCCACAGCCGTTGCGTCAGCCTTTATTTTTCCTGTCGGTGTTTGCAATTCCCAGACGTTATCGTAGTTCCTTGTACCGATAACTGTCTCTGTCCCTTGTCTGATTTCAAAACGGATTGTATCGGTACGTTGAAAGTCGATAACCCGTTTATCACGCAGATCAAAGACAGATTTATTCAGAAGGTTATAAATATCTTCCGAGACGGTGTAGATGGTATCTTGATGGGCGGAAACCTTGACATAAACGCGTCCTTGTGTTTCGGTTTCTGATGGAACGACAGCACCGATTTCGAGCGTGTAGGTGTTATCATCATCTGTGAGTTTCGTCTGGATTCGAGGTGCATCTAAACCGTATTTTTTTAACCGGGCAGGGACACTGGCATCAGCACTATCTGCCTCGAAACTGGATACTTGTAACGAACGCAATTCTGAAAGCAGTGTCTCAATTTCTTGCGTATCCGCCTCTGCTGTGATTGGGTGTGTAACGTGCCATGTCCCGTCTCGCTTTTCACAATGAACAGCACTTGATCCTTCGGAAGCACCTTTATCGTTCCGTTCAAGCTGAATACTGGATACCGTTTCCGTGTTGAAGTTAATAACCGATCGGGTGCGAAGGTCTGTCGGGGATTTTGTTAGGTCGTCAAGTGCGCTGGATTCTATTAGGAAGATATGCGCTTCCGATTTCTCTTTGACGTAGACGGAAAAGTTAATCGCCTTTTTACCGATAAGGAAGGTTGCTGCTGGCGAAGCACCGCCTGCTGTCCAGAGTGAGAGCGTGATACTTGGTGTATCGAGTCCATACTGCGTTAATTCCGTCACTTCGAGCGTCTGTTTGACGCGTTTGTTGAGCATATCCTCTAACATCTGATCTACTTTCTCACCGTCAGCATCCGCTTGAAATGGTGCTGTTAGCTGCCAGTTGCGGGTCGTTTTGTCTTTTACCAATTTCAGATCTTGATACGCCGCATCTGCAAACGAGATTTCCACCTGTTCAACCTTATCGCGCGGCACATCATAAACCTGATGAATCGGAGGCTTTTCGTTTGTAGTCGTCTTGTCAGACGGTTCTTGGAAAAACAGATAGTATGCACCACCCATGCCTGCAAGGAGCACAATGATAATAAGTGTTGTCCGAAAATTCACGCGCTTTCTCCTTTGCGACGTTGCCACCAAACGGTCACTCCAGCGATAAAGACGATTAGCGGAATGAAAAAGACGGAAGTTATCTGGACGACACGCACATCTTGGAGGGTCATCTCGCGCAGTGCTTGCTGTCTTAAATCAATTGGGCGGATTGCGACGAGGTCCTCTTCCAGTGTAAGCCAATTAATTACGGCTAAGAAGAGGTCTCGGTTCGGTGCTCGGAAGATGGCGTTCGCTGCGAAATCTGAATCCCCAAAAACGACAATTCGGGTCGGGTCGCTTGTAGCGTTTCCGTTGTCATTCGCGTCAACTTTCCGTTCAATCGCGACAGCAAGAGACACGGGGGGTGGCGTATCTGCCCCTGCGGTATAGGTGAAATCGGTGAAATCTTCGCTGAAAGTTCCGTCAGTTTCACGCTGTGTTTCACCCCAACTGCCTCCCATACCACCGACTGTTTTCAAGAGAGGTCTCACACTGAGGTTGGCGGGTCTGTCTGCAATAGGTGTGACAGACCGCGTTACCGGAAACGTTACGGTGTCTTGCATAGAAAGCGTAATATCGTGGGGTTGAGGCTCAGGTAATGGGGCAATGGGTCCAAACCAAATTGTGTGTCGAGCATGGTCAAGGACGAGATCGTTTCCTATCGTGATACCCCATTTTTTCATGAGTCGTACGAGTCCGCTATTTATATCTTTAGCTGAGGTTACCGATGGATCCAGCAGCAGGAATAGTTTCCCGTTACGCGTTAAATACTTTTCCACGGCATTGAGTTCGGGGCGCGCTAAAGCGGTCTTTGGTCCCGCAATCACGAGTGCTTCACAGTCTGCTGGTATATCGGGTTTCGTCGAAAGCGAGAGCGGGAACGCAGTGTAATTCTGGTTTTCCAGTTCCGCTTTCACATCACTATATCCGTTGTTAAGCAAATCCTCAACACTGTGTTCCTCATGACCGACGAGGAAATAGATTTTTTTAGTTTCATTGCGGATTAGTTTAAGGATCGCACTTGTGAACTTCTGCTCATCAACGATGGTTACCTTTTCTTGTCCCTCTTCACTTTTAAAAATGATGGTGCCATCCCTCTGAATATCATACATCTCCCTAAGTTGAATATCTGTGACAGGGTTTTTAAATGAAATGGTTAAGAATTTAGTTTCACGTGCATACAATTCCAACATCTCTTCTGCGCGTGCTGCTGACTGTGCGTTTTGTGAACTGTTTCTACTGAAGAACGCTATGACTTCAATATCTTGTTCAAGGCTTTTAAGGACGGTCTTTGTCTGTTCCGAGATTGTGTAGAGTTGTAGTGCCGTTAAATCCGACCTTTTATCGAAACGGTGTGTGACAATGGCGTTGGCAAAAACCGCGATGCCGATAACGCCAACAATACTAAGCGTGACGTTTGCACCGTAACGCGCTTGACGGCTGACGAAAAAGTTTACGAAGTCTGCGAATCGTAACCGCGCAAAAACAGTGAGTGAGACGAGCGCGAGAAGCAAGCAGATCGAAAAAACAATCCATTCGCCGAAAAGCCCACTGACAGTCGCGACGAAACCAAAAACCAATACAAGAAGTCCAAAGAGTGGGCCTAAAATGCTTTTATTCGCCATTTCCTACCTCCATTTCGATGACTCAATGGACTTGAACGTTGCAAACAGGCAGACAGATGTAAAACTAACATAGTACACAACATCTTTTAGAGGGATGACACCGCGGGCGAAGTCATTGTAGTGTTCGGATAGCGATAGGTAACTTAAAAAATTCCCGATCATGCCACCGCGAGCTGCAAGCGCGCCGATCACCCATAGTGTTAAGAGAATACCGAAGCTTGTCAGTGCTGCAACAAGTTGGTTTTTGCACATTGATGACATGAGCAAACCTAATGCCAAAAAGGAGAAAGTAATCAGAATAACACCGAGATAACCGCTGAAGAGGAGACCGATGTCCAAGTAACCGAACCGTTGCGTTAAAAACGGGAACAGGAGCGTCAAGCCGAGTATAATCAGCATCAGTGTGGCACTGGCAAGAAATTTGCCGAGTACCACCTGTCCATCTGTAATCGGTGACGTGAGGAGGAGTTCAATTGTTCCCGATTTCCGCTCCTCTGCAAAGAGTTTCATCGTCAACACCGGCGTAAAAAAGAGCAAGATGATCGCCATATTCCTGAAGAGTATTTCCATCACGACTGCGCCGGTACCGCCTTGTCCACTTGTACTAATGAGTGCGAGAGAGAAAAGGAACCCTAAAATCGTTGTGAAAACGAAGCAGACGAAATAGGCGATCGGTGAGACGAAATAGGTATAGAGTTCTTTGGTACAAACTGCCAGAATATTTCTCATTATTTTTAAATAGTCGCCAAGCGTGAAGTCAATCAATTAGAGCATTAGCGGTTTTGGCTTAAGATCCGCACGCGCCGTTGTTGCGTGCTGCTGGCATTGGTCATTTTTTTCTACGCATGCCTAACAAACCGCTGTCGAACCTTTCCGACAAAGAAGGGGCCGAGGGATTCAATATATTTGGTCGTCTGCTCCGTTTGGCGCATATCTTGTATCAGTCGCGATAGCGGATATAATTCGGGACCGACTAACCCGATAACGAATTCATTGTCGTTTGTATCCAACCCGAAGCATGCGAGTCGGATGTCGCTCGCGTGGCCACCCGCGGCGTAGCTGCGACCGAGCATGGCGTGTTCACCTAAAATCCGCCCACGTTCACGGTGCTCAAGACGATAGAATTCGGGGTTTCGGCGCAGCGGATACCAGATTGCCCATGGGAAATCAAGGTTGAGTGCGTTTTGAAGCGGTTTATTGATAAGCCACTCCTCCAAATTCGGCTCTCTGCCGCTTGAATAGGTGCGACCGATCATCGTCATCTCTGGACGATATGAAAGATTAGCAGCGTGTTGGAATTCTGCCAGTAGATCTCGCACTTCTGTTGCTAACACTGCTGGATCTTCTACGATGAAAAGCACACCGATGCCTGTAGGGTTGTTGGTATCGTCGTAGAGTACCGCGTTTAGATTGCTCTTTTCAAGTACTTCAACGATATTATTTGGATCTGAGCAGTCCTCAAAGACGTGGAGTTGGAGGAACAGTCGTCGGTCGCTGACTTGCGGTTCGCCGTCAATCGGTGCACCGGTTTCTCGAAGGTCTACTGGTTCGGGTCGGGAGGGTCGCTTTTGTTCTGTGTTCATAATTTTTTATAGGGGTTTTCCGATTTACTGTTGACGGCTGACTGCCATTCTTAACGTTTTGTGGTGTATGATGCCCGAATCCACTCTTCAAGCACTTGATCCGGATTTTCCACGACTCCCTTTGGAAAAGTGAACGTGGATTGTCCGGTGTTCTGTTTGATGAGGTTCAAACCGTGTTGATAACTTTCAAGGAGTTGATCACAGATCTGTTCTATCGCTTTTGCTTCGGCGGTTGCCCGTTCACAGATAAGCGCAGTGGCTTCGGCATCGAACTGAATCTGGAGTTGGTGATCCGCGTGGAATTGCGCCTCATATCGACGTACCTGCTCGTGCATCACCATATTTCGATTGTAATCGGCATCTTTGATTATGCGTTTTAGTTCGGTATTTGGTGCCTCCACAACTGCGTCCGTAACAACGAATTCGTTGACACCGGTGGAAGGGAGTTCAAATTTGTAGTTCCGTAAAACCTTTTCACAGACAGTCATTAGTGCGCGTGCCCCAGTCTTTTGCTCAATGGCTTTTTCGGCGATTCGATGTAAACCGCTGTCGGAAAATAGGACTGTAATGCCATAGGCACGAAAGGCGTTCTCATATTGCCGAATAATAGAACCTTCGGAGTGTTTTAGAATATGGAAAAGGTCGTCTACTGCGAGTTCACTGCAAACAACATGCACAGGAAGTCGTCCGATGAACTCAGGTTCAAAACCGAAGTCTATGAAATCCTTTGGTGTGACGCTCTCAAAGTATTGTGAGATGTCATCAGTTTGGCTGGCGATCTCGGCGTTGAATCCGATTCTACTTTGATGCATGCGTTTCTTGATAATCTTTTCGAGTCCAGTAAACGCGCCGCTGATGATGAACAGGATATGCCGCGTGTTGATCACCTCTTTCTCGACCTTACCACTTTTCTGGAATTCCATTGCGGCACGCATCTGAGAAGCGACATCGTTGCCAGCACGCAGATCGACTTCGGTCTCCTCCATGAGTTTGAGAAGCCCGATTTGCACGCCGCGTCCGCTGACATCACGTCCGATGATATTTGGGGGTGTCGAGATTTTGTCCGCTTCGTCGAGGTAGATAATGCCGTATTGTGCCAATTCGAGATTGTCATCGGCTTGCGTTACCAATTCACGGATTAAGTCGTCAACATTGGCACCAACATAGCCTGTTTCGCTAAATCGGGTGGCATCTGCTTTCACAAACGGCACACCGATGAGTTTGGCGATGTGTCGAATGAGATACGTCTTGCCGACACCGGTCGGACCGAGCATGACGATATTCTGCTTTGAGTAGTCGGTATCAGCGGCATCGGGATTTTCGTGGCATTCTCGGACGTGGTTATAGTGGTCACAGACCGCAATTGCGAGGGCTTTCTTCGCTTCGTCCTGTTTAATGACGTACCGGTCAAGGTATTTCTTAATCTCCTTGGGTTTGAGATCAAATTTCAGATCGAAGGTTTTTTGTGGCTCCGGTGCTTCTGCTTCGCCTTCAGGTGTCGGTTCGGTAGCAGTTGCGTTTATCAAACGGACGGTTCCACCATACTTCTTTTGCCAAAATTCTTGGAATTCCTTTTCGATTTCTTCGGGTGTAGGTATCTTTTTATTCGTTGTCATGGCTCTATTTTAACCTTTGTCAGGATGTTGTGCCTGTGAGTTCGCGGCGGACAATTTCAGTTCCTGCTACCATTGTTTTGAGCTTGGCGGCAGCTGCCCACCGTGCTGTTTGACTAAAACCGCAGTCTGGTGTAATGGAGAGTTTTTCAGGACGGACATGCTTGAGTGCGGCTCGGAGCAGTGCCGCGACATCCTCGGGTGTCTCTACGTAGTAGTTTTTGACATCAATGAGTCCTGCGGCGAGTTCTTTATCATTAGGAAATTCGCTCCAGAGTCCGATTTCTGCCATTTCCCGGTTCGCAAATTCCAGTGCGAGTTGGTCAAATGCAGCGTCGAGGATATGTGGGAAAAGCGGACGATATGAACGTTTACCGACTGCCCTACCGCGATAGTTGCCGAAACAGATATGCAAACCGATTTTTGCGGATACACTTTCAACGGTGTGGTTGAATAACTTCACGAATTCTTGCGGACGATCCGGATAAACGGCATAAGAGGGTTCGTCTAATTGGATGAATTCTGCGCCTGCTTCAACAAGCTGCCGGAGTTCTGTATTGATAATTTCCGCACAGACGTAAGCAACTTCGAGACGTTCCTTATAGATGCCTCCGGTCTGGATGCGTCCTGAGAGTGTGAACGGACCGGGACATGTCACTTTCAGTGGTTTCGTCGTTTCGTTTTTCGCGAATTCAAATTCTGGGAGAATACCGAGTCCGTCGGGTGCATCGAGCGGAACGGAAGGCAGCCATTTGCCGCGTTGATCGTGTCCATCGGGGCCTTGGGTTCTCGGTGCTGGCTGCTGCTCTAATCCGGGGAACCGTTCATAGAAACCGAGTACGAAGTCTTGGCGGCGCATCTCACCTTCAGTGACGATGTCAACGCCGGCGCGTTCTTGGTCGGCAATGGCGGTTCGGACTGCGTCGTCAAGGGTCTCGTTGATGTCCGTTTCACCGAGTTCGCCGCGTCCGATTGCTTCGAGTGTCACACACAGCCAACTTGGGGGTGCGTAACTTCCAATAGTACTTGTCGGTATCAATATGTCTGTCTCTTTCATCAGACTCCTCTTCTTTCCTAAAGGGTTCGCGAGTTCAATCTGCTCTCGTTTCCTTACCTGTTTGTTCGTGGTTTTCTGTGTCGGTGATGAGATTTCTATCGTCATTGGACTGTTGAGTGGCTTTCTTCGCTTGACGCAAAGCTGCCTCGCTTTGCAAGTAGGCAATATAACGCCCTATATCATGGTTAAATTTCTCGGAAATCTTGCGGCGAACACGACGGGTGTCTTCAACAATAGGGGAATCTTTAATCATTGGGGACTCCTATTAACTGGTTTGGTGTAGTAATTATTGGAATATACAACTGTCTTAACTCCCGACGTTTGCGTAGAAAAACGGTGGCATTGTTAAGGCGACCACGTCGTCTTCTCCAGAGATTTCACGTGCCATTGCGAGCGCGTCGTCCAAATTTTTTGCCCACTCCACTCCCAATCGTTGTGCCACCCTGGGTTCCTTTGGACCGACAAGAATCACCTTCGCGAGGTATTTCAGCGGATACGTTGCCCAATACCAGACGGTGAAAGGATGGAAGCCATGATGCGCAAATTTGTTCCGATAGCAATCGATTAAAAACTCGTCCTTCGCGTATTTCTCCTGAAACTTCTGTTGCATCTCAAAGGGTTCAGTGGTCTCCGCAAGCACCTCATCGTAAAACATCTTATAGGCGACGTGATACTCTTCGTGGAAGATTTCGTATGTCGGGTTCATGATGATGACAACGCCGTCCTTTTTGATGATGGGTTTGTTGTAGAACCAGTTGAAGACATAACCCAAAATGTCGCTGACTACCAACACAGGATTGATCCGTGCATCGACAGCGTAAGGACTCATATCGGGGAGTCCGAACACCAGCGTACTAAACTGACGCGGGATGTCTATTGCCAATTGATCCTTCATGGATTCCAAAGTTTTCTCATGAACAGCATCAATGTCGCCTGCGTTAATCTGTATCGGTTCGTAGTCCGTGCGGACGCTCTTGAGGATTGCGTAACGTAGCGATTCGGGTAAAAGCGATAAGGTTGCTGGCGTGAAGGTTTTAATAACCTTCTCTGCGATGTTGCAGTCCCGATTCGGTTTCCCGACGTATCGGAGATGAAACGGATAGATCGCGCCGTTCATGGCGGCTTCAAGGACTAAGATGGGTGTCTCTTTCTGAATGAGGCGACTCATCCGCTCAATACAGGCGTGCATGTGTGAACCTTCGGGTTGCATCACGTGCGGACTCTCGGCTGTCATGTGTGGCGAGTGGTGCGGTGCGATAGAGTTATACGTTCCAAGTCCGACTGCGACGGACTTATGTCCACCGTTAAGCGGGATCTGTATCATATCCACATAAATCACCAGATCGGCTTCAAGGACTGCCTTATCTGTCTCAACCTTTTCGTCGTGTTCGGTGTGTCCTACTTCAACAATCTGGTCGGCATCTTCTGCGTCAAAGTTTCGGAGTTGATGCGGATAGAACTCGTCCATGATATCCTTACCGAGCATGTAGGCGAGTTCGTGTTCCTTCATCTTACGGTGCAGTGCGACCGCACAAATCAGTTGGATGTTCTTTTTTTCCACGCCGTAGTTATAGAGCATCTTCAAAAGCGTCTCAGTCATAAGCTGCCGCATATCCGGCTTTTTTGTGGCTGGAAAGGGTTGGCAATTATCGTCAAACAAGATAAGCACTTTTGAGTTGCCGTCAACGAGTTCGCTGAGCGGTGGCATCTCAAGCGGATTCTCAAAGGCACGTTGTGTGTGTTCACTGAGTGCAGCACGCTTAATTCCGGGGAGCGGTGGCTTGGCGTAATAGACTTCCGAATTATCCGGCAGTTTCGCGTTGATGAGATGGTTTCCGAAGTAGGTAAAATATTTCATTTAGACAAGGCAACTCGCTTTATGAGACGGTTTCAATCGTTTCGCAATTACCTTATTTTAGCATAATTTATGTGAATGTGCAAATTTTTTTAGCGAATTACGAAGGCAGTTTGGTGTTCAAGGTTTCGAGGTTCCTCCGCAGAAAGTTACGAATAGGTACAGGAATAACGAGGTAATTCTATTCGCTTTTCATTTTTCCCCAAGTTGTCGTTAATTTATCTATGCTCGGAGTGACATGCGCGCCTGGAAAGTCCAGCGCGATACTCCACGGGTTATTCAATCCGGTGATGACGTTCTCGATGCCGCTGCCGTCAAGGTTGGATCTCTGAATTCTGCCTGGACCAGTTTCTGACTCAGAGGATATCCAGTATATTTTGCCTCCGACTGGGTCCAGCGTAAGGCTCCTTAACTGATCCGAGTTTGTAAGAATGTATTCGACATTACTGCCATCAAGGTTCGCCCGTTGAATTGTGCGGGGACCGTCAAATCCGCGTTCCCATTCTGTCCAATATACCTTTTCTCGAGCCACGTCCAAGGCGAGTGAAACTGGTTGATCCGTTGTTGTGACGAGGTCTTCGACATTACTGCCATCAAGATTGGCACGCCGGATAGCATTCATTGAATAGTCTGTCCAATATATTTTTCGTCTACTCCTGTCCAAGGTGAGCGAGTCAGAAAAAGTCCAGGTCACAAGGTCTTCGACATCGCTCCCGTCGAGGTTAGCCCGCTGAATATGATTTAACATGTCGTTTACCCAATATATCTTTTTTCTCTGTACGTCTAAGGCAATGTGGCGTGGTCTAATTAGCAAATCGTGTGTCAGCCACATTTCACCTTCTTTCCAATTCGCAACGCCTGTGCACTTGCCATCACGACATCTTATACTAACCCAACCGCCTCCGGATGGGAACGTAAATCCTATAACGATGTCTTTGACATTGCGTCCGGTAAGGTCGGCGCGCTGAATTTTACGCGTAGTTTCGTCTGTCCAGTACACCTTGCGTCTCAGCATGTCCAGAGCGATGGCTTTTGGCGCTTCCAGTCCGGTGACGATGTCTTTGACCTGGGAGCCATCGAGATGTGCCCGTCGGATCTTACCTGTCAGTGTTGTCCAGTCGACTTCTGTCCAGTATATCTTATATTTTCCTTGTCCGTAACTTGTGCTGTGTAGACTGATACTCAACAAAAGTGTTACGAAAAAGAGCACCAAGTATTTTCGGGTTGCAACTAAATTTTTCATTTTGGGAACTCCTTATCTCTTTTCTATATAATATACCTCACGTTGTAGATATATAGCAAATTTCGTGCCAGTTTGGATAGGTATTCCGCTGGTATTCTTAGCAAAAATTGCACTGAATAGGGCAAGGCTCGTGCCGAGTTGCACGAAATAGTGCAGTCTTGAAATAAGAGACAAAGTTTTCTAACGAGACGAGTTCTGTATCAACCGGGGAGTAGGCGATAGCCGATGCCGGTTATGAGTCCGACGATGATCCAGATACCGCCGATGAAACACTCGCCTAATACAACACCTAAAATAAGCGGACGGAGTTTGCGGTAGTAGGCGACACCGCCGAATTTGAGGGTGGTGTATTTGAGGAACCAACCGATGAAAAATGAACCCCAGAAACAGTAAGTCGCATAACTCGTCATCATGAGAGAACCGATCGGATGCAGTTTCCACCAGAGGTAGTGGTGGCGCATCCAGAGCATGCCGAACATCGTTGCACCGCCGAAGATAAACGAACCGAACCTTTCTAATTCAATACCGGTGGGATGTTGAAGAATACTTGTGAGCCGATTAAATGGGGATGTTGTGGAGATCATATAGGTCCAGTGTTGTAGGTTCACTGCGCCGTGCGTGTAGGCGAGGTCTATGGACGAATAGTAGGAGACACCCATTGCCAAGACGATAGCGAGACCCATCGCGAGTAAGAAGGGACGTTGTTTGAGACGCAGCGGTTCCGCGAGTTTGAAGTTGTTCATCACACTCGGCATCAGGATCTCCCGCATATCGAACATCA
>JAAXHI010000325.1:24177-44114 GCA_012270875.1 Candidatus Poribacteria bacterium
CCGAACAGCGTGATGAGATATTCACCGGGCAGAAAAGAGTAAAGGATAAACATCAAGCCGCCGTTGGTAACCATCCATGTACCGACTGTTGTTATGGCGAGGAAGATGCCGAGGATAAAGAGTGCGACCCATACACGCATGCCTGCGAGGCTACAGATTAGCGTGAGCAGTAAGATCCCGCCAATCAGACCCCATACCGCCCAGACGTAAGGTAAAGGTTCGTTCGTGTCGTTGCTTGTGCGTTTGCCGAAGATTGTCGCGAATGCGCTTCCGAAATGCCGTTTGCCGATGAATAGGATAAATCCGATAAAGACCAATAGCGCGCCCATCTGTTGGTTTTGATGGAAGTTCCACTGGTTCACTTTTGAACCCGTTGCGTAGATAAGCACCGTCTCCATCTTGCCGAATAGGAAGAAGAACCAGAAACTGAACGATATTTCGAGTGTAAGCAGGTAGACAATAGCGATGACCGAAGGGTAGATAAAGAGATTCACCGAGGGCCACCACGCCAAGGCAGAGAAGGGTTTTTCGGTAAAGAATTGGGCGATCGGGAAATAGAGCGGCGGATTTGGTATAGATGGAAAATAGAGGTGCAATCCCTTCAAACCGTGCAATAGGACAGGTATCGCAAAACCTAACCACATCAGCCGAGATTTGAAGAACCTGTTCACGAGCCTACCACCTGACGGTGGTTGAAACATCTCTACCGGCAATTGGACGAGTGGAAAGGTGAACCGTTCGTGCTCTATCCACTGTTTTCGGAGTAGTACTGTCCAGCAGATGGTGACAAAATAGAAGATGAGTACGAACGCGCTCCATCCGGCAATCGGTTTCAACCATGCTTTCCACGGGATTCGGTCGCCTTCTGGCAATTGCTCGTAGAAGTAAAAAACCGCTTTTGGGTTTTTCACAACCATCCAGTCTGGAAGATGCTGATGGAAAAGCGTTATCCACTCGTTTTCGGGTGTCGCGAAGTAGAACGGACTCACAGCGAGTGGCACGAGGTATCGCATCAGTCCTGATGACGGGATCCCCGATGCCACCAGCATCATGCCCCAGATGACGAGGAGTTCGCTGCCTTTTAATTCGGCACCGGGTGCCAGTCTCTTAAGAAAAACATTGACGCTGAGAATGAAGACCAGCATCACGAAGACAACAGCAATTGGCAGGTGGTTTCCCGCGAGATAGGTGCCGCCGACATGAAAATCGTTGTATGGGGTGGCGAGGCATTGGCATATCACCGCCAGTATGCCGATAAGCACGCTCCGTGCTGTGATACCGTTATAGGTAGAATGGGACGTTTGCGGAAGGTTCTGCGAAGTGACAGGAGGGGTCATAGGAAATGTATTAGGTGATTGTGTAGCCAGCGGAATCGCTCCGTAAGTCAAATACGGTTTTCACAGTGGCGGTTTTCCCAGTGTTCAAGGCTGTCTGTATGGCACGTTTGTAGTCTCGCAGCGGAAACCGTCTTATTACCAATGGACGCAATTGGGGTCCCGTTTTTTCGAGAAGCTGCATGCCGAGAGCGAAGGTATGAATCTGTTCGTCGTTGTGCGTTTCGATTCCATACGTATAAGCACCTTTTACTTTTAACTGCTTGTACCAGACCGAGACCCAGTCAATATTTTTCGGGATCGCTGGCATACCGAGCAAGATGACTTCACCGTTTGCGTGCGTGAAACGGAGCGCATCGTCTATTGTGACACCGGAACCGATGCAATCAAAGGTAACATCTACCCCCCCAATTAGGACCTGTTGCCCCAACTCCGGTTGATACGATTCTGAACCTGTGAGTTCGCAGAACGCTGTGTACCGACCCCTATTTGGCGATATCACCTCATTTGCGCCAAGGTCGAGTGCTAACTGTTGTTGGTGCGGATACTTGGCGAAGATGAGGATCCGGTTTTGATAGCCGAGCATCCGAAGGGCTGCAACAGTAAGGAGTCCGATTGTGCCGCCGCCGATGACACAAATGTTGTCTGCTGTGTTGTAGTTTGCTTTCAAAACGCCGTGTATCGCGCAAGCGAAGGGTTCAAGGAGGACGGCAATTTCGTCCGAAACATCATCTGGGACAAGATGGAGTTGTGATTGGTGTGCGACGACATATCGGCTCCAACCACCACCTGTATCCCGACAATAGCCGGTCTGAACGCCTTCAGAGATGTCGCCTTTTGTGATATTTTCGCAGTTCGCGAAATGTAGGTCTTGACATTGATAGCAAGGTGGAGAAATCCCTCTCACCTTACATGAAAGTGCCGGTTCAATCACGACCCGTGCGCCGACAGGAAAACCTTCCACTGCATCCCCGATCTCCGTGATTTCACCGACAATCTCATGTCCTAACACGAAAGGTGTTGACGTGAACGGCGAGAAATAGGGGCTGCCCTTGGCAGTGATTGTTGCCAAATCAGAGCCACAGATCCCGCTGAGTCGGGTTCTGACTTTGACCCATTCGGGTGTNNGGCAGCTCCGGCTCCGGGATGTCAACGAGGTGCACACAGGAGAACGGGGACGTGTAAAGACCCCGCCACCGTTTGCCAAGGTAGCGCATCGCGAGATAGCGTGGGATGCTTTTGTGATATTGAACGGCTTCCACTTTAAATAGTTCTCGGTTTTCAGTTATTAGTAACTATAAGTTGGGTTGAGCGGCACTTTATAAAAAATCAAAAATAAAAAAATCCTCGAGGGCACCCTCAACTTGAAACTCCCGAGAAACAAGCGAAACCCAACGTTTCACATAATTCTTAATTATGGTTATCAAATTTGATGCGTCTATTATAGCGAAAGTGCTTCGGCATATCAAGTGAAATGTTAGGATGAACTCCGAAAATATGTGGACTAAGGCGAGCAGCAATACCGAAGGCGGGACGAGGAGATCCCGCCTATAAACAAATTACTTACGCGTTTGCCTCAGTTTGATAATACGCCGTCAAAATCTCTGCGACTTCGGGGCGTGCGATTTCTGGTGGGGGTGGTTCGCCAGCGGCGAGCATCTCACGCAATTTTGTCCCAGAGATGTTGAAGTAGTCGTCTGGATCGTGCGGGTAGTCGCTCATCATGATGATTTTATTCCGCTTTTTGCTCCATACGGTGAAATCACCACGGAAGATACCAATTTCGAGTGTGTCTTCAGGAATTGTGTCGAAAATCTCCTGGGCATCGAATGCGCCGTAGTAGTCGCCTGCACCAGCGTGGTCGCGTCCGACGATGAAGTGTGATGCGCCGGAGTTCTGACGGAAGACAGCATGGAGGAGTGCTTCTCTGGGACCGGCGTAGAGCATATCGAACCCGTAACCGGTGATAGAGACGGTATTTTCGGGGAAATAGTGTTCCACCATCGTACGGATGCAAGCATCACGAACAGCAGCGGGAATATCCCCAGGCTTTAACTTACCGAGAAGCATGTGAATTAGAATACCATCGGCATTGACTGCCTCTTGTGCGATTTTGCAGAGTCCTTCATGGGCACGGTGCATCGGATTCCGCGTCTGGAAAGCGACGACGGTGTCCCATCCGCGCGCAGCAATATCCTCACGAATCTCGACAGCTGTGCGGAAGGTATCAGGGAAATCTTCGCGGAAGTAGGAATAGTTTAACACTTCAATGGAACCTGAGAGAACGTTATCTCCGACATCAGCGAAAGCAGGGACACCCGGATGTTCGGGATCGGTGGTTCCGAAGGTTTTTTCAATGAGGCATTGTTTTTGTTCTGTTGAAAGCGTCTCAATCGCCGAAACCTGCATGACCGCGAGCGGCGGATTGCCGTCAACGTTCGGATCGCGGAGCGCGATTCTGTCGGCATTCTTTACAGCATCCGTGAGTTGTTCGGACGGAAGGATGTTCATCACAGGGACGGGCCAGAAGAGTCCGTTCGATAGTTTCATATCTGTTGCGACACTTATCGCCTCAGCGATGTTCATATAGCCTGTGAGCGGTGTAAAGTAACCCGATGCGAGCATGACGGCTGATGCAGCGGCACCTGAAGAGAGCAAGACAGAGGGTAATTGCTCTGCTTCTTTCGTCAGTTCGGCGCGTTGTGCATCATCCGAAACGTAGAGCGGTTGTAAGGTTTCGGCTCCGTGTGGTTTAATCATTTTTTATAGCGTCTCCTTTGAGATTTGCAGTCATCTATAATCAAAAATTTGTGAATGGCTGGTTATTCTGTTTCAGCCGTTATCTGTTCGACTGTAAAGCCGTTCCATATCCAGTGGTTGTGTTTATCACTTGTCCTGATCCGTAGTTTCGGTGTGAAAATTACTTGGATAAGATAACCGTTTGTTACCTCGACTGTATCAATTTCTTCAACTTTTTCGTTGCCGGACGGGACAGTGAGTTGCTTCACAATCGGTTTTCCGTTCGCCAGCAGATTGACTTCGTGAGTCGCGCCTTCTGCTGATTGGAATATGTTGGTTACGCGATATGTTCCGTTGGGGAGGTCGAGTTTAAAAGCGGCATCTTCTATGCCCCAGACAGCGTCTCTTCCGAGCGGACCGGGAGCCTCGGGTCCTTGATAGGCTTGGCGGGGTGATTTTCTCCGGGCATCGGCTCTCGAATCCTTGTGATTCCACTCGGTATCCCACCCGAATTTACCGCTCTCGTACATCGTCTTCGGTCCGATAGCGTGGTGATTCGGTGCTGTTTCACCGCTATCGGGTTGCATATCAAAACGGATCACAAGATTTCCGGCTTCCGTTTTATCCCAGAGTTCGAGCATCGGTTCCGCGGCGCGTTTTCTTTTGAAGAGTTTAAGCCGTTTCGTCTCATGGATGATGTCATAATTCGGCGTAAGGTCAGCAAATTTCTCAGATTCTGGATAAAACCAAGCGACCATATAATCGTCGTTGATATAATTTAATTCCACACTCTCATAGTTGTTTCGATTTACTGGGAAATAGTTATAATTGGCTTCATAATTAAGAAGATGCGCCACGTCATCGGCGTATACGCCATAAAAGGCGACAGAGTGTACAAACGGTGTGACATAAGCAACCCTCCCCAAGGCATCCGATTTATGCCAATCCGGGCTGCGATGTCTAAACGATGTATGCGGTTCTACGAGATGCGCGCCAGAGACAAGGTCGGCAATCTCAGGCGAGATGCGTCCGTGATCGTAAGCCGTTCTCCCGAAGTGGAGCAGACTGAAAACGATGAGACACGCTGCGATAACGCCGCGCCCGATTTTACCCATGTCCAACGCCAACCAAGGTGCCACCATCAATAGGATATAGAGATGGATTCTATCGTTAATCCAACCGCCCGGTCCATAACCCCACGGTGCTCTGATGAACATGTAGGTAAATACGAGCGCAATTAACAAGAAAACATCGGTCTGTTTTGTCCATTCTTTGCGGTGAACGCGATAACAGATAGAGATAACAATGCCGATACCTAATATGATGAGCAGGAGATAATTAACGGGGATATGCCAGTCGGTGAAATAGACGATCGATTTAACGCCTAAAAAGTACTCCCAAATCCACTGCATACCGCGGTGGCTGCCTTCCTGATGCTGTTTGAGGCTCTGTAAGTAATACTCCATCAGCACAAAATAGACCGGCACCATATAGAGAAAGAAGCCGAAAAGCGGTTTGAGACGCATGATAAACTCTCGGAACCATTCGGCATGTCGTTCGCGCCACGTTGCTGCGAGTGCTTTACCGCCCCAGATACATCCGCCTGCTATAGAAATCCCTAAAACAATAAGTCCGTAAGAGGCGATGTGCGATAGATAGGTCAGCAGTAGCAACACATAAAGCCATACGAGATGTTTTACTTGCATATCGTCTTTATGCTTCCACCAGAAACCGAAACTGAAGAAGAAAAACGAGATGCTCAGTTGGAAGTTGTAAAACCCCATGTAGAGGAGGTAATTGTAAGCAAAAGGAAAGCCGAGCCAAGCGTATGTAAACTTTCCTTCTCGGTCTCTGTGGACAGCGTTGAGGAAATAGAAGAACGCGAACGGGACCATGCCTATAGCAATTGAGAGAAAAACCTTCTCAGCGATAACAGGCGGAAATACATAGAGGAGTACCATCAACATAATATGGGACAACCAGTTCGGGAAGATCGTAATGTTCAGCTGCCATGCATCCCGCAACTTATAGTTTTCGTGTTTGGCATACTCCTTGAGGACCAGCCCGTTATACACGTGGCTGGCACCGTCTTGAGAGGGGAAATAGGCAAAAATCCATAGGGGGAGGAGGTGCAACACCAACAGCACCACAAATAAGTGTTTCCATGACCAACGTTTCCAGTCAAACATGTTCTCTCTCCGATGTATCTAAGTCCTTAAGCCTGAACGTTATCTCTAAAATAGAGACAGTGTTCTGTCAATGGGCACCGTTCACACAAAGGTTTTCGAGCGTCACAGATGCGTCTACCAAAATAGATTAGGTTCATGTGGAAAGGATACGCCTTCCCTGCTGGCACGATCGGTGGTAACACCTGATGCGCTTTTTCTGCGCTGCAGTTGGATGGAATCAGTCCGAGGCGTTTGGAAATCCGCAGAATGTGTGTATCGACCGGGAAGACTTCTCTACCGCAGGCGAAGGAGAGCGTAACGGAAGCCGTTTTGATCCCGATACCTTTATGCTGACATAGAAGTTCCAATGCTGCCTCAGTTTCCATGTCGTGGATGAACTCTAAGGAGAGTCCACCGTATTCGGTTTTCAACCATGTGAGAAAGTTTTTGATGGTGTGGCTTTTCTGGTTTCCCAATCCGGCAATTTTGATTGCTTGCTCTATCGCCTTGACATCTGCCTGCAAGACATCCTTCCATGTCGAAAATTGTTCTTTAAGTTTCACGTACCCCTTATCGCGATTCACATCAGTTGTATTCTGCGATAAGATCGTTAAGATGAGGCATTCCAGCACATCGCCTGCGCCGTCGCGGGTCGGCACGCCGAGCAAATCTTCTAATGTTTCTGATATGAGTGATGCTTTCTCTTGGAGTTCCAATTGTTTTCTTCCGATGACTGTGTTTATAAGTATTATACCACAAATAGAAAAAATAACAACGCCTTTTGAATATTTACCCAGAGCCATTCAATTGTCAGATTCTGTTTTTTGAATGATTTTCAGATCTTCGGTATTCATAGACTTGCGCAAGTCCGGGCCAGGTCAAGTGTTCGTTGAGCAAAGTGGAAGTCGTCAAAGTTCGGGTTGTAATATATCCATGTGCCTTTTCGAGAGTTGAAGCCGTGTCGGTATGCGCTTCTGCCTCGTGATGCAGCGTTTCAAATATCCGTGCTTGATAGGCTTGCGGATCAACGTCAGTATTCGGTGGGAGTTGGGGTTCAAAGAGATGTTGTAGGTCTTGATAGGTCCGTTTCTGATTTGCTTTGAGGGGTAAGACATAATCTGCTTTTTTTTCGCAAGCGTTTGGCAAAAAGCCTTCTGTGTCAGCAGCGCATCGGTTGTGATGATTTTCCCGGCGACATCCAACGCCTGGAGTATCTCTATAGCGACAGGTATCTCATTTGTTTTGGCGTCAACGGGTTGCTGTATGAGGGTGATGCCGAGTTGATGAGAAACGACAGACAATAGGTGTCTTATAGGAGCGTTGTGTTTATGACTCCTGTATAGGCGAGGGCTTGTGTATCGGTTTGAGTCGGTAAGTCTTCAAAGACGGTGAGTGCCCACTGCGTGAGTCTATTTTCCAAAGCGGAGACATCAAGGTCTTTGAAGACGTAATGGAGCGTTGAAGCACATGGCGTCTTTGTATGTGTGAATCCGAGTGCTTTTGGTAGGTCCGTGTGATAAGTGCGTCCCCACTCGGCAATAGCCGCATAACTTCGACAGCCAGCCATCATAGCAATCACGGCGAGTGCTAATATAAATAGAAGTCCTTGAGAAAGAAGTTCGTCCTTCCGATTGATATTCCTTTCCAACAAGGAATTTACGAGGTGGGATTCCCGCTCCGACCAATATTCGGCAGATGTACCAGAGTCGCATTCCAGATAGGCAAGGTTGATAAGAAAGGCGTTAGAACTTCTTTCTGTATTTCTACGTTGCCATTTGTCATTTTCGTTCACATCTCTCCTTTATGAATGAATCCAGTTGCCTCTGAGGTCTCTCGCAACATGGGTATTTGAAAAGGGGACATTCAATTCGCCAATGCTAATGGGAGTACGAATTTTTGTTTTATCTCATGAAATACAAGATGTTGACTATGTGTCAAAAACTGTAAAAGTAACACGGCTCTATCAATGAGAGTATCGGTGTCATCTGCGGAGATAGATTGCTTGTCTGCTATACCGCGTAGAATGACATATCCGACACTCCACCACATCGGAGCCATAAATTTAGAGGAGTCCTCAGCGGCGACTTCTTCAAAGTAGGGCTGGCACTGTTCCGAGAGATAGCGTTCAAAATCAGTGATGTGTTTTTCTGCCCAGTCGTAATTGGGATCCGGTTTATCTATCTTTGCCATTGATTTTTGTCCTTCGTTATCAACCCGAATAGATTTCGAGTCGGACCGGCGTGAACTTTATTGACAGTAATTGATTTGCACTGCTTCTCTGGCGATTAAGTTTAGTATAGCACGCTAAACGGGGTTGGGTCAAATTAAAAAGGATTTCAATTTAGGGTTATTTTACCATCGCCCAGTGCGGTTACAGACCGATCGTCTCGCACCTGGTTCCCCAAAAGGTTGTCCAAATGGAAAACGAAATAGTCCTGAGTAACGATCACTTAAAAGTTGGCACAAAATCAAAGACGTGCTATAATGCTTTCAAATTATAACACAGTTGTCAAAGGAATACAATGATGAACGAAACTTCAATTGAACTGCTCGAATCCTTAACACAAGCGGATGGAATTCCCGGATATGAGGGAGAAGTACGGGATATTTTTCGCGAAAGAGTCGCCGATGTGGGTCCAATTGGGACAGACAAATTGGGGAGTATCTTCTGTACGCGCGCTGGGAGTGCTGAGAACCCACGAATTCTGCTTGATTCACATTTAGACGAGATCGGTTTCGTTGTGCAAAACGTCACAGATAACGGATTCGTCAAGTTTCTACCGCTCGGTGGCTGGTGGGGACACACGCTTTTAGCACAACGCGTTAATATCACGACGAAGTTAGGCAAAGTCCCCGGCGTTATCGGCTCTACACCACCGCACCTGCTCTCAGGAGGGCGCGATAAGGTCTTAGACATAAAAGACCTTTTTATTGACATCGGTGCCGAGAGTGAGGAACAGGCGACAGAGGAATACGGTGTCGTCACCGGGTGCCCGATCGCACCTTACGGTCCCTTTATGCGGTTGAAAAATGAGAAACTGCTCACTGCGAAAGCGTTCGATAATCGCGTCGGTGTCGCGATTGTGATTGATGCGCTTTTGAGACTTGAAGAACATCCGAACACCGTTATCGGGGCGGGAAGCGTTCAAGAAGAGGTAGGATTGCGGGGTGCGAAGACGATGGTCGCAAGTGTCGAACCCGATCTCGCAATTGTGCTTGAGGGACCCCCTGGCGATGATACACCCGGCTTAAGCGTCGGAAATACACAGGGGAAACTCGGCGGCGGTGTACAAATCCGGATTATTGATTCTTCAATGATTGTCAATCCGAAGTTGTCGGATTATGTGGTCGAGACAGCGAAACGACACGAGATTCCCTATCAACTCGGTGTCCGTCAATCGGGTGGGACAGATGGTGGCGCAATCCATCAATTCGGTAGAGGTGTGCCATCCGTTGTGCTGGGTGTCCCGTCCCGTTATATCCATAGCCATGTCTCAATTATCAACATTGATGACTACAATGCAGCATTGGATTTGACGATGCATCTTGTGCGTGAAATTGACGCATCTGTTTTGGAAGGATTTCTGTTCGATTAACCACACTTTTAAAGCGTGTTCTCTTGCTTGGAGGATAAACAAGTGGAAACGACCTTACCGAAAGTCTCTTTTTGTAATCATCAAATCAGTAAGTTAGTGATCGGGGATAACCCGATTTACGGCTATTCGCACTTTAACCAACTCCTTTCGCAGCACCAGCAGGCGTATCACACACCGGAGCGCGTCGTGGCAACGATTAAGCGGGCAGAGGAAGTCGGGATTAACGGCTGGCAGAATAGCATGACGGATCGCTCAATGTCCGATCTACAACGCTACCGAGATGCGGGTGGCACGATAAACTGGTTCTGCCTCAGCCAAGGTTCCCGTTGGTACGAGGACCCTGACCATGTTTTTGAAGCCGCAAAACACGATCCGATCGGTATGGCACCACACGGTGGCGGTGTCGGGCAGCGATGTTTGCGTGAAAACAGACTCGACTATCTACAGGACATCCTCAAACGGATTCGCGATACTGGCGTACTCGTCGGTTTATCTGTCCATGATCCGAGACTGCTACACATCGCTGAAGATGAGGCGTGGGACGTAGACTATTACATGACCGGACTCTATAATCTGCACGGGGGTAGCGAAAAATTTACCCAAAAATTCGGCTACGCACCGTTAGGTGAGATCTACGCGCGGGAAGACCGAGATGAGATGTGTAAGGCGATCCAGCGTACGGAGAAACCGTGCCTCCTTTTCAAGGTACTCGCAGCAGGTAGGACAATCGGAAGTCCGGAACAGATTCGGACAGAAGTGAAGTTCGCGATAGAAAACACCAAGCCGATTGATCCACTTCTGCTCGGTATGTATCAGGAGTTCGGCGATCAGATCGGTCAAAATGCCCAATTGATTACGGAACTCTGTGCAGAATTGGCGTAATTTACCAGCTTCGTGCGAAGTCTTTCGACTCACTCATACATCATGGAGGCTGAAAAATGGAGATGCGGACGTGTGGGAAATCTGGGATTGAGATTTCAGTGATGGGGATCGGTTGCTGGTCCTACGGTGGCGGCGATTATTGGGGACCGCAAGCACAGTCAGATGTTACGGCTGTAGCGAACGCTGCATTGGATGCTGGCATCAATTTCTTTGATACGGCGGAGGGTTATAATGACGGACGCAGTGAGGAGGCACTTGCTGTCGCGTTGAAGGGGAGACGGCACGAAACAGTCATCGGGACGAAGGTAAGCAGACCCGATCCCACTACGATACGTGAACATTGCGAAGCGAGTCTCGAACGCTTACAAACGGATTATGTGGACATCTATATGATCCACTGGCCCGACGATGAGATCGCTATCGAAGAGAGTATGGCTGAACTCACGCGCCTACAAGAAGATGGACTTATCCGTGCTATTGGCGTAAGCAACTTCGGGGTGGAACAACTCACGGCAGCACTTGAGACGGGTGCCTCTATTGCGGTGAACCAACTCTGCTATAACCTCTTGTCGCGGGCAATAGAGCCTGAGCTGCTTCCGCTGTGTCGAGCGCATAACGTCGGCATCTTAGGGTATATGCCACTGTTACAAGGAATTTTGACCGGACAGTATAAGAGCGCAGAGGAGATACCACCAGTACATTCCCGATTTCGGCATTTTCAAAACGACCGAGCACAGGCTTCGCACGGTGAAGAAGGTGCCGAGGCGGAGATGTTTGAAACCTTGGAGGCTATCCGAGAAATCGCCGAGGCTGAACAGGTCCCTATGGCTCGACTCGCTATTGCATGGGCGATGGCGAGACCGGGGATTACGTGTATGCTCGTTGGTACTCGGAATATAAATGAACTGACGAAAAACCTGCACGTTGTCGAGTACACGCCGTCTGCTGATGTGATTGACAGGCTTGACACAGTGACAGCACCGCTCTTAGAAAAAATGGGAGCGAATCCAGACTATTTCACAGGCGCGCGTATTCATTAGTTTCAGACAAGGATATACATTGTCCCTACAAAGTGTTCCGACACGAAAAGGATTACACAATGGCAGAACAGTTAGGCATTAGATTCAATAAGGACTTCGGGAAGCCGTTGGCAATGGCAGCTGCTGATATTACACAGACGAATGCCGATGGTAAACCTGTTGTCCCGTTGACGCAAGAACAGAAATATCTCTTCGACAAAAACGGATGGCTCTTGGTACCGGGTGTGTTAACGGAATCAGAGATTGAGGAGATGCGCGATTTCTGTTACCGTTTAAAAGATGACCCTGAAACAATTACACCACAACACCACCGCTCGACTTACGGAGGACCGCTGGAGAAGTTGACGGATCATCCTGTGGTGGTGGCGTTCGGGAACGAGTTTCTCGCATCACCCTATCTCGCCTCAGATACCTGCTACGGTTTCCGCATGGAGATGAGCTTTATGGCGTTGCGTTCTGCAACGGACGATCCGCCTTTCGCATTTAGTCCACATAACGGGAACGGTATGTTTCGGATGCCGGGTGATTGCCACCAATACCAATGTCTACCCGGACAAGCGTATAGCGGTTTGACGCGAGTCGTCTGGGAACTCAACCCTGTGGAGAAGGATGATGGCGGCACGATGTTCATTACAGGCAGCCACAAAGCAGCTTATACTGCACCAGAGGATGCCCATACACAAGATTGGGGATTTTGGGATACTTACTCTTGTCCTGCAGGGTCTGTCATTATATTCACCGAAGCGATAACACACAGCGGTCAAGCGTGGCAAAACCCCGATACTGACCGAGTGGCGATTTTCAACGCGTATAACTCGGTGGATAAAAGATGGACACGCTCACAACCACCACAAGCCTTGCTTGAAACGATGCCACCGAAACGTCAAACCCTCTTCCGTGATGCTTTTGTGAAAGGCAACGTAACCGGCACAAAGTTTGACATGGCATTATAAACAGCCATCAGCAGTTACTCGTAGGAGCAAATATTTTGTCTGGGGGTTTCCTCAATTTCTTCGGATTTCCTCATGCCCGCGGTGTCTGCACATAAAATAACGTGGGTTGCGATCTCTACATGCCTGAAATCTTGTTAGTAGCAACTTGGGTTAAAAAAATAGTAACGAAACCGTACTCCGAAACGAAGTGGAGGGCGGTTCTTGAGCGAAAAGCGTCAAGCACAAACCACGTCGTTTAACCGCAAGGAAACTTAAAATTATGACACCGAAACAACGGTATCTGTTTGATGTAACAGGGTACCTCCATTTAGAAAACGTCATCACCGGCGATGCATTAGCAGAAGCCGCAGAAGCCGTCGATAGATACATAACGACACCACCTGATGAATTGCCACCCGGCTTTGAACAGAAAGGACTCCATCAGCACGGGTTCGCATTCGATAAATCGCTTGAATGCTTAACGACGCACACAGCATTATGGCCGATTATCAAGGAATTGACAGACAATCAACCACGGTTTGGCAGAGGTTCGTTGAAGCATGATAAACACGATTTATGGGAGGCGGGTGAAGGTGTAAGAGTGAATCCCGGCGGATTGCACTGCGCTCGCGATGACTACGGATGGTATAGCACGCGCTACGAGGTTGACAACGGACGCATCTACTGCGATAACTTCGTCTGTTTCCCATATTTTACGGATGTCTATCCTGGTGATGGTGGACTCATCGTAATCCCCGGCTCACATAAGAGCGAGTTTGCGCGACCGAAGGAGCTGCTAACACTTGACAAAGCGGACGGTATTGATCCGCTTGAAGATCCGGTTTTTGTCAACATCACACCGAAGGCAGGCGATATTGTAATTATTTCCGAGTTACTCACGCACGGTGTACTGCGTTGGAAGCCGAAGGATCGGGATCGGCGGTTCCTCGTCCTGCGGTATTTCCCACAATATACGGGTGCGCATAGTTTCCCGCAACCCATTCTGGATCGGTTATCGCCAGAGACGTTAGAATTGGTAGAATCCGCAGGGTATGGTCATATCAAGGAGATTGTAAAGCAGGATGAAGTTACATTGACAGTGTAAGCGGCGAATTTACGAAATTCAACAAACAAATCACCTTGGCATTTAAAAAGACCGCCGTAAAAATCCGAAGTTATTTTTATTTACGACATCAGTGAGTGTCTCGGTTCAATCGGGCTGTTCATCAAACACGCGATTAACTCACACCCGAATAAATTGGCGAAGGTATTGTATAGATACAGTTACTACTTATTTTCATAACGCCCCGGATTGTCCCTCAAACCCCTTTCTGAGACATCCGTTGTGGATGCGATGCTCCAAACTTTAACGTATCGTCCCTACGAAACCCGATACGCGCACAACAACGGCTAAAAAATTCCATACTTTTTTCCATTTTCTTCAAATTATGTAAGATTTCTGTACATGAATTCGTCTTTAATATACAGACGGATAAACCGTACTGCGATGCTTAACTTATCAGGCTCCGTATTTGAGGCAGCCATTTGTCAGATGTAAACACGACCGAATTTATTCATTGGGGGATCCTCGTGGAAAGAGAAGACGATGTTCAACTCATTTACAATATTTTGTCCGGCGACGACGAGGCATTCAGCGTCTTAGTCCAAAAATACCAAAAGAGCGTTCACACGCTCGTGTGGCGGAAAATCGGCGATTTTCATCACGCCGAAGAAATTACGCAGGACACCTTCCTACAAGTTTACAAAAAACTTCCGACACTCAAGGACCCCCATCAATTTACTCGATGGTTGTATGTTATCGCAAACCGGCTCTGCATCGATTGGATGCGAAAGAAGAAACTTAAGGTGCAATCAATAGAAGACACACCGATGGCAGAAATCGAGAAATCCGCTTACACATATTACCTGTCGGAACAACGGAGGACAGAGATCTCCGAGCGTCGTCGTGAGATCGTCAAAAAACTTTTGGCAAGACTGCCGGAGAGTGAACGCACTGTCGTGACGCTCTACTATCTCGGTGAAATGAAGGTCAAAGAGATTAGTAAGTTTTTAGGCATCTCTGTAAGTACGATTAACACGCGTCTGCATCGGGCGCGAAAGCGTTTACAGGAATCTGAAACCTTCTTGACATCTACTGCAGGAGGGAATTCCGAGAGGCACGAGAGGCACATAGAACTTTGCACACAAAATTTGATTACAATTGGCGAGGCAATTCAGACCTACCAGAAGGAACACGAAGATTTTCCTGAATGGCTCTCAGATCTTCATCCGAAATACTTGCCAGATGCACATGGCTTCATCTGTCCCGCGGATGACGAAGATGGGAAGGCAGGTTTTCTTCCGAACATAGATTTGGTTTCAATCAGCAAGATAATTGGAAGGATAGGTTTTCTCCGGGACATAGATCCGGGAATGCCCATGAGTTACGGGTATCAGCTTGCTCCGGAATACCGAGATAAGAAAAACGAACAACGTTTGGTATTCGGTGATGTCATACCACTTGTCCGTTGTCAACATCACGTGAATGAAGACTTTGATGCTTTGAACTTAAACTTTTCTTCTCAGATTTATAGGTCTTCCACGATTTGGGAGCACACACCGGAGGATATGTACGGTAGCCATGAAGCGGCGCTCACTGCTATTGAAGAAATACTTGCACGCCCCACTGATGATGAGCGTTACCCTGATGGTAAGCGTTTCTTTGATCTCTACCCGCAGCTTGTCAGACTCCACACCCTATTAGGGAACGAACAATCAGCGGCCGCCCTTATTGAACGTCTCAAGTCAGGAATGATACAAGACCTGCAGGGGTATCAGACGCTATTCGACATATTCAAGACGGTGGAGCGATACGAGGATCTGCTTGCGTTTTTTCAGGTAGCCGAGCAGCAGTATCCAGACAATAAATTCATCTTCTATAAACTTGCCGATATTCATCAGAGGTTAGGCAATACTAAACTCGCTGAAGCGTATGAGCGCAAGTCTAATCCGGGATACGAATGGGTTGGGAAACCTGTCCCTGAATTTTCTGTGATCGCCCTTGATGGGAATCCGATTTCGCTTCGGGATTATTATGGAAAAGTCGTCTTGCTTCACTTTTGGAAGGTTTGGAACGATTTTGGCACCGCGGAAACGTCGGATATTAAGAAAGTTTACGATACTTATAAGGGTGCGGGATTCGATATTATTGGGGTCTGCCTTGATACTGAAGAAGCGATACTGCGTAATTATACTATGCTGCGTAACTACATTAAAGTAAATGGCATTCAGTGGCGGCAAATTTGCGACGCGGCAGCGTATTCAATTTCGCAACAATATGATATCGCTGGTTTTCCTGAACTGTGGCTCATTGATAGGGAAGGCAAGCTGATTACACACGAAGCGAGCCGGGAAAATTTAGAAATGCTCGTCGCGGAAGCAGTGAAGGTGCAATCCCAAGACTAAAGCGCTTGCTTTTCCTTTCACCAACTGGAGACTCTTAGATGTTCCCCATCTGGATAATCGCCAAAAGGGAGTTCACAGAGAACATCCTCTCCCTCCGCCTATTCATTGGGTTAATCGTCTGTCTTACGCTTTTCATCGCCAGCACTTATGTGCTGATGGGGGATTACGAGAAGCGACTCAGCACTCACAATGCCGCAGAGATCGAACACCAGAACGCCCTTGAGGCGGTGAAAGTGTATTCGGACCTGAGGGTAGACGTGGTAAAACCGCCTGAACCTTTAAGCGTTATCTGCTTAGGGATGGAGCGGCAGCTGGGAAGCACGGTAAAGGTCTCTTACGAAGATGTCCCCACAGAGGCGAAAATCCTCGGCGGCGGTAACCCGCTGCTGAACGTTTTCGCCGCTGTTGACGCTGTGCTCATGGGGCAGATTGCGTTCAGCCTATTCGTAATTTCTGTCGCTTACGATGTCATCTGTGGTGAACGTGAAAGCGGAACACTCGCACTTGTCGCCTCAAACCCAGTCTCAAAATATCATATCCTGATTGGGAAATACCTCGGCGGGATGGTAAGTCTCCTCATGCCACTCGCGATCGGTTGGATAGCCGCGGCGCTATTGATAAACGTCCACCCGATGATAGAATTTCACAGTGCCGAATGGAGTCGGTTCGCCGGACTCTTCGCGGCTTTGACGTTATATCTATCCGTCTTTTTCCTACTTTCGATGCTGGTTTCAACGATCACTCAGCGGTCAGCGCGGGCACTCGTCTGGTTGCTATTCCTCTGGATTGTGATTGTGTTTATCATCCCAAACGGTGCGGTGTATATCGCAAAGCAGATTCGACCAATACCTTCCAAATTGGTGGTTAACATGAAAAGCACGGCACTCAGGACAGCGTTTCGGGAGAAGATCAGAGATTACGGCGCAAAGCATCGAAGCAGCTCCTACTTTACATCGGAACGCAGTGTGATCAGTGGCAGTCAACCATTTGCATTCCATGTGCTAACAGGCTCCAGAGAAGCGATGCTCTGGTATCTTGACGGTGCCCAATTTTACATTCCAAACCGCATTGAATACGCAGAGCAGCTCGGAAACCTCCAGCAGGGATACTACCGTTCGCTGAAAAGACAGACCGTTCTGGCTGAAAACCTTTCCAGATTCTCTCCAGCATGGGGCTACTACAATATCTCCGCGGGGCTGTCCGGCACGGATTTGCGGCGACATGAACGGTTCATCCAGCAAGCACAGGATTACCGAAACGCACTGATGGCATACATGCAGGAACAGGGGGCTTTCTCAAGTATCAGCTGGTTCACGTCCGCCAATCTCAACGATATGCCCTCACAAGCTGGACTCACGGAATCAGATGAAGAAACGTTTTTTGAAAACGTCACACCGAAAAGTTGGGATGACGTGGAACGGCTTGACTTAAGCGGTATGCCTGCCTTTAGCAGTGAACAGGCGTGGGGAAACGTCGCGCTCAGCGGTGTTCTCCCGGATTTGGTCTACCTGATGATCCTAAACATTCTGCTGTTTCTGATCACCGGAGCGATGTTCTTGAAAAGCGAGGTAAGGTGAAAAAATGCTACGTGAAATTATCTGGCGAGAACTTTTAGACCACCTACAGAGTCTCCGTTTCGTCCTGACGTTGCTTCTCGTCATCGTCTTAATGTTGACGGGAAGCGTGCTGTACATCCACGATTACCGCCAACAGGTCGCAGATTACCGTGAAAACGTTAACGAAACCCTGCAGCTTCTGGGAAATAAAGCGAAGAGAGGCTTACACGGGGTGGTCAGTGGTAACACCCTGATGATATATCGTGCGCCGAGTCCATTGGGATTTATCGCCGAAGGACATGAAAAAGACCTGCCGAATGCCTTCGGAGTGAGTGGTTTTGACCTGGATGGTCCGCAAACGGTGCTTCGGAAAAACTACACGCTCCAGAGATTTGATGCATTGGATTGGGTGTTCACCGTCGGCGTTATCCTGAGTTTTGCAGCGTTTGTGATGACTTATGACAGCATCTCAGGCGAGGCAGAAACAGGCACACTCCGCCTCTGTCTCTCTAATGCGCTCCCTCGCGCAACCCTACTTTTCGGAAAATACATCGGTACAATCATCAGCCTCTCAATTCCTTTGATCATTGGGATTTGCATGAACACCCTCATCATCTCACTTTTCGGGTTCTGCCTTTTGAACTGACCTATTGGCTTCAGGTCGGCGGGGTCGTCCTGTTTTCAGTCCTCTATATCTCTGTTTTCGCCACACTTGGGTTGTTCATCTCCTGCCTCACGAGAAGTTCATCGGTCAGCCTCGTCCTACTCCTTCTGGTGTGGGTCTGTTTTGCGGTGTTTATTCCGCGGACAGGCGGATTGCTCGCAAGTCGATTGGCGGAACTCCCCAATGAGAAAACGATCGCCAGACAAGCAAACGATGCGACGCACGAGATCCTGAATCGATACGGCAGGGATGGATTTAGTCGGTACTGGTCGGCAGGCGAACCGCTGACCCGTGCCGCCAAAATAGGGGATGCCAAGCAAGCGATTTACAATGAATATCGCCAACAACAACTGCATCAAGTGAAACTGGCACAGAACATATCCCGTATCTCCCCAACGGCGATCTATCAAATCGGCTGTGAGGCGTTGGTCGGCACCGGCATCAAACATTACGAGCGGTTTTTCAAGAAGGCTACCGAATATCGGCGCAGCCTCCTGCAGTTCACATACGAAGAATACCCGTTCAATCCCAACCGCTTTCTTGAGGATACGGACAGGCAGCAATTACGGGAGACGCAAATCAGTCTCGACAAGATTCCAAAATTTGACGATACCCCCTCGAATTTTCCCACCGCGTTCGCCGAAGCCAGTTTGGATATCCTACTGCTGTTCCTATTCAACCTTGGCTTTTTCATGGGCGCGTTCCTCGCCTTCACGCGCTATGATGTGTGAGTCTTTTAACCTTCCACTGCTGGCGTGGAAGTTTTCATCTCCAAGCATGCTCTGCATATTGGCTCTATCGTCTCACTTGCACAAGCGCACGAACTTTGAAAAAATCCTAAAATGACCGAATGACCTTTGCTATCAAACGCTGTTTGAATTCCGAGGCATTTGGATCCCCGAGAATAATGAAGAAATCTGTGCCAGCATATCCCGAACGGCGTAATGCGAAGTAGATGTTGATACCCTCCACTTGCCAAATTAGCCGACTGCCGAGGCTTAAAGCAGGACTGAAGTCGTAGGTGAGCGTTAGAATTTGTTGGTAGCGTCTCTCAAAATGCCACTGGATTTGTGAGGAGAGTCCTGCGGTGAAACCATAGGCGCGGAGATTTAGATTTCCGCTGACGCGATGAATTGGCTCACCTGCTTGTTCACCCCAATTGTAGGTAATACCGACATTGTTGAACCTGTCAGAAGCGCGTGCACGTAACCCAATACTGAAAACGCTATCGGTGAACTCTTCAAATTGTCCGCCCCTCCATCCAGCGGCGAGTGCATAGTCGCTATGCGTTAGGATCAGTGAAGATACATAAAAGTCACGCCGGAAGACTTCACCTTCATACGTGTTAGAGATTTGGCTTTGGACAGAAGCGGATGCTCTGCGGAAAAATCCTTCACGCCATTCGTTTTTGATGAAGCTGCCCAAACCTACGCCGCGGTAGCCAGTGAATGGTTGATAGCCGAGCCGGTTGACGAAATCCGGATCCACAAAGAACGCGGACACGTAGTGTTGGAACAGCAATCCGCTGTAGCCTACGACGAAGTTTATATCGGTGGCAGCC
>JAAXHI010000424.1 GCA_012270875.1 Candidatus Poribacteria bacterium
GGATCAGGAACGTGGTTGACTATCGGGATATCGTCAGCATCATGAGGTGAGGGTTCGGGGAACGATTCCCCGGCTTCTACTGCTTCCGGATTTTGGGCTTTCCATTCCGCCTCTCGGGCTTCCCAAGCCGTCATCTCGGCTGACAAACCCCGCAGATCTCCGTCGAGCAACATATGATCCTTCCCGCTGGGGCTAAACACGCCATTACGAGTGTTTGGATTTCGGAAATAGAACCCACCTTCAACGCGCTTTCGTGCGTAGTTGGCATGCCCATAGAGTTTGATGCTATCTGTGAGGGTAGCACCGTAGTTGGCAAACAATTTAACGTCATTCTCTATAATCGGCTGTCCCCAAATTTGGGCGGGGTCTTTCACACTGAAATTGCCTGCGTTAATCAAGTTTATAGCATCATTACGTTGGACAGACCGGATGGTCGGATCTGCGCCACCGTATTCAACACTGAGACTTGTCCACGCGTCTGGGTTCCCTAACCCGATGTTGCCAGCGAGCGCGAATTGCCTACCGTCGCCGAAGTGGTAGATACCGGGTTTAAATTCAAACGAACCGCCTTCATAGTTGTCTTTCAATCGAAAATTCATCACGCCAGCAATGGCATCAGAACCGTATTGTGCGGATGCGCCGTCACGGAGTACCTCTACCTGTTGCAGGGCAATTGCGGGAATAGGTGCAAGGTCAGGTCCCTGTGAGCCATCAGACAGACCATTTCCGAGCCAGTGAATTACTGCGGCACGGTGGCGCCGCTTGTTGTTGACGAGCACGAGTGTATGGTCTGGGGCAAGTCCCCGTAAATTCGCCGGACGCACCACTGTTGACGCATCGCTAATCGGCTGTGTATTGACGTTATAAGATGGCACCAACGTTCTCAGCAAATCCGGTAGATCCGCGCCACCCTGCTTCTCAAAAGCTTCATTTGACACGATATCGATCGGTACTGCTGAATCCAAGACAGAGCGCGGTTGCGCACGGGTTCCAACGACAACAAGACTTTCAAGCCGGACAGGAGCATCGCCTTCGGCTGCTTCTTCAGTTGCTTCCGTCTCGTTCGTGTCTTCTGTTTCCTCTGTCGTTTCGGCGTGTTGGTCGGCCATAACGGTTCCAAACGTGCACATTAAAATACCTATAGCAATACTGAGCACGAAGAGGATGGGTTTAATATCGTTTTTGTAAGACATACAAGTTTCCTTATGATTTTGGCGTAAACGCCAGATTTTCACTACTGATTTCACAACTGGTGATAAATTAACACAACTGTTTATGAAATGGTATAGTTAGTAAACGTAGAGAATAACCTACGCCTCCTTTACAAGTTAGTACTATAAATTATACCGAATATCACACCATTATGCAAATTACGAGGCAAAAATTGTAATGGACAGCCCTAAAATTGTCGTATGAGATGATTTGATATCTTAACATTTCATGACAATTCGTTGCTAAGACGAAAAGACAGAACGTAGAAACTGTGTATGCTACGCCAGTAGTACAGTGCTGGTACAAAACCTCAGTTTCCGCAGTAAATATTGTCTCAATTTACTATAGCCTATTTTTGTAGAACTGAACAATATCTGTAGAGAACACACAATTTCTGCGTGTCATCAGCGGTCAGAGGAATAGTCAGTTATCAGTCCTCAGTTAAGAGATCGCTATCGGCGGTCAGGAGTTTGTAGGTGTATCTAAAGTTGCGAAGTGTCCTAAAGTTGCTAATCCTTTTACGCTCACTGCGAGGTATTTAAAACTTTCCGATAACTCATACACGTCGGAATTCGGAGCTCCCTTCTGCCAGAGAACTAAATAGTCCTGATTTAGACTTGACAACGAAAATATGTTTGGTATATACTTACTAAAGTTTGGACAATATTAT
>JAAXHI010000511.1 GCA_012270875.1 Candidatus Poribacteria bacterium
CCTCTCAAAATTGTTTATCGCGGTTCGGTCACCAAATCATGTACACCAACATTGAGGGGAGAAGGAGACCCCAAAGTGTCCCAACCATTTTGACTGAGACTGTAGATCTATAGAAGCATTAGATCCAAAATCTTGTACCGGCAACATGCTGCGTGAGCTTGTCACCGCAACGGAGGAGTTTAACCTGATTCAGTTAGAGTTAGCCGACCTGTACAAGCAAGATAAATATAGAGTTTACAAAGGTCAAGCCCTTCTGGTGTCTGAAAACACGACCTTACGACATGCACGAGAATTAATAAAGGAAATAAAGATAGCCCAGAAATCTGACAAATCGTCAGAAACAATGTCTGTCCGATCTCATCGCGTCGCAGCCACGCGTCGCGCGTGTCCACATCTTCGAGCGTAGCGAGACTAAGAGCAGCCGCAGAAGCAGCAGCGGCAAAAGAACAGGCAGAATATGAGCGCTTAATAGCGGAAAAAGAGAACGAGATGAAACAACGCGAAGCAGAGGAGGAGAAGCGTCGACAGCAAGAGTGCGCACAACATGAGAGAGACATCGCCGTCATGTCAGTTAACAAACGGGTTGGTGTCGCGAACGCGAGATTAAAAGCTATTCAGGAATCCATATTAAAAAAGGAAATAAACGATCCTCTAGAACTCCCCAATATGGACATTACGGACTGTCAAGAAAGAACAAGGGCCCGGGTCCATTCCAGTACCCCCCAAAGCGGACGACACGCTGCTTTCAAGGGTCCCTCACACACCCACAGGTGGACACACCTACGAGAGTCCATACGCCCCTGAAGATGGACACACCCATAAGAGCCCATACACCCCTCAAAATAGACACACCCTTAAGAGTCCACACTTCCTTGGAGAGAAACGTACCCCTGCTGAAGGATACACCCCCTGGTGGAGGGCATATCCCAATTGTAAATTCCACCGCGAAAGTCATTCAGAAGACACTGCCATCGACGATCGTACCGAACGAATTGCCCAAAGTGAATGGAGAGCCCCCAGGGACACATTATGCATTAAATTACTCAAATCCTCCAAGATTCAGCAGTAGGCAACCTGTGTTACACTCCACACCCAAAGACGTCTATACAGGCATTCCCTTAGAAACATTCACGGTAACCAATCAGCAATCGGCGAAAGATTGTGCCAGACTCCAGAAACTAGCAGACTTATGCGCAGATATAGACTGTCAAATGACTTACTTGCCAGGCCTAGCCTGCTTGAACTATCCGATAGCAATACGTCCAATCATTGAGAAGCTGCCAGCTTCCCTCAGATCTAAATGGGAGAAGGAAATAGTGCGCTATGCAGAAGAACACAACGACGCTCACCCTACATTTCGTGAATTCTGAACAATGATACAGAACGAAGCAAGAAAGAAAAACCACCCTGAGGTTTCGGCGGGAAGTCCTGCGACGAGCTCTGGTGCTCAAAATCGACGTCGCGACGATAACAAGAGAAGACACCTTCCTCAATCTGGAGACGAGGTCAAAGAAGCTCTGAAGACTAAAATGGACCCGGATAGTGGTAACGTCCCAGAAAAGGGCCCGTCAGTGCCCCAAAAAAAGAAACATTGTTCATTTCACAAAAGAGCCGGCCACAAGCTTACAGAGTGCAAAGCCTTTAACAAGTTAACGGTCAAGAAAAGGGAGCAGTGGGTTATGGAGGAAAGCCTTTGTTTTCGTTGTTTCTAGCCTCATCACGTAGCCAGCACGTGCAAGGAGAACGTGAAATGTAGTATCTGTGTCAGCAGACGACACCCTGACCTACTCCATTTAAGCACTGAATCGAAGAGAAGAAGGAGGGAGCTAAAGAAGCGGAGACAGCTAACGAGGCCTAAGGAAACGTTAATGCTAAATGCACGTCGATATGTAAGGGTGCCCCCGGCGGACTTTCCTGTAGCAAGATAGTGCTGGTGGATATCTATAGAGAGAATCAACCCAATGAAGTCCATCGAATTTATGCTATTGTAGATGACCAAAGCAACGCTTCGATCATTTCCACCGAGCTGGCGGACAAGCTGAACGCTGAAGGTGCTGAGTGGAATAGTATTACCTTTCAACCTGCGGAGGCGCCAAGGAAGTCAGATACGGGAGGAGGTTAACAGGGCTTATCATAATAGAGTGTGATGGAATCCCGCAAGATAAGAAGGAGATACCCACCCCAGAGATCGCAAGAGAGCATCCTCACCTCAGGAGTATTGCTGTAGAGATCCCTCTCGATAAAGAGGCGAAGATCCAGCTCCTAATCGGCAGAGACGCGCCAGAACTCCTAAAAGTGAGAGCATTCAAAAACGGCCCAAAGAGAGCACCATGGGCTCAGAAGCTAGCATAGGGGTGGCCCATATCAGGCCAAACCTGCCTAGACCTTAAAGATGGACCCATCCATGTTCAGACAAAGAGAACTAGTGTCGTGACAGATAGTGAAGTAGGCGTGGCTTCCACCGAGGACCTGATTCCCTTTAATCTCAACCCAGGTAGCTCGCACCGGAGTGAACAAGGGAGCGGAGTATGAGATAGTCACATGTCCCAACACAATGAACTTCTTTGAAAGTTTCACCGAATCCAGTGATGCCAAGAATACAGCAGAAGATGTCTACCACGTAACTCAAAACGACAACGATGTAGGCTTGTCGATCGAAGATCGCAGGTTCATGGAGATCATGGAGAAAGGAATTCACAAGAACACGTTCGGAAACTGGGAAATGCCCTCGCCGTTTCGCTCACAGAACGTATCCATGCCAAACAACAGAGGCTATGCAGTGAAACGTTTGAACGGGCTGCTGCAGACCTTCAAACACAAACCACAGATGGAGAAGGACTACGTTGAATTTATGTCAAAGACGCTAGACAAAGGTCATGCCGTACCATTTCCCGACGAAGAAATATCTCCCAGTGAACACTCTGGACGAATATGGTATCTACCCCATTTCGGAGTGTACCATCCGAAAAAGCCGGAACAAGTTAGAGTGGTGTTCGACTCTTCTGCCGAATATCAGGGAAAGTCCCTCAATCGAGAGCTGCTCACAGGCCCAGACCTCATGAACAGTTTAGCTGGAGTCCTAATTCGCTTCCGGCGAGAAGATGTTGCGGCGATGAGTGATGTGGAGCAGATGTTCCATTCGTTCCATGTTTCCCCAGAACACCGTGACTTCTTACGCTTCTTTTGGTTTAAGGAGAACGCCCTTACGAAGCCCGTCACAGAGTTTCGAATGACGGTTCACCTGTTTGGAAACGGTCCGAGTCCTGCAGTGGCAACCTACGGGCTGTGAAGAACGGTCGATGACGGCGGGAAGCACGACCCTGGAGTTAAGGAGTTTGTTCAAAGAAATTTTTACGTCGATGATGGCTTGGTATCAAAACCGACTGCAGAAGAGGTCGTAACACTGGTAAGGACCACGCAGACCGCTCTCGCCAGCCCAGACCTCAGACTCCATAAAGTGGTGTCGAACTCCGTGAGCGTGATGGAAGCCTTTCCCACGGAAGACCTAGCGAAAGACATTCGCAGCTTGGATTTGCGCCATGACAACTTGCCAGCCCAGCGCTCCCTTGGCGTATTTTGGGACCTAGAGACCGACGCATTTACCTACAAGGTATCAATACCCGATAAACCATTAACAAGACTTCGAGTTCTATTGGTCAACTCAGTTTACGACCCTCTTGGACTGTCTGCTCCAGTCTTATTACACGGAAGATTACTCCTGCAACAACTAGTGTCCATGAGCAAGAAGAAAACGGCCACAGCACCATTGGGATGGGACGACCCTCTTCCGGAAGAACTTTCATTGGGCTGGCAAAGCTGGAAAAATGCACTCCCAGACTTGCAGAACGTCCGATACGGAGATGCTACCACCCACCGCAATTTGGTCCAATTACCAGAGCCGAATTGCACGCATTTTCAGATGCAAGCCAAAGAGCCATCGGTGTTGCTGTCTATCTTCGCCTATTCAATTGCAAAGAAGAACATTCTGTATCCCTCGTGTTCGGCCAGGCTAAAGTAGCGCCAATCAACCCTATCAGCATCCCACTCCTTGAACTTTGTGGAGCGGTGTTGGCGGTTCAAGCCGTAGACAGGATCACGAAAGAGATAGACATGGAGATATCTGAGGCACTGTTCTACACAGATTCAAAGGTTGTGCTGGGCGACATTTGTAATGAAAGCAGACGATTTCACATCTACGTAGCTAATCGTGTCCAGACTATCCGCAAGATCTCTTCCCCCGATCAAAGGGGGAAATTTCATATATCCCATGATGCATCGCTTCATACTATATTATCAAGCTTCCGAACGCACGTGATCCTATCAGTTCAACAGGGACGCGACAGTTGA
>JAAXHI010000588.1 GCA_012270875.1 Candidatus Poribacteria bacterium
CGAGGAAAGAGCAACGCTGCATAGAACAGATGTATGGGACAATGCGGAAAATCGTAGAAGTATATAGTGTTGCTGTACATTCACTTGCCGTTAAAGAGTTTTCAATTGACGTCAAATGTATTAAACGCCGAAAAAGACTTACTGACTCACCCGCCCAATCCAAACATCAAGGCCCTAAAGAAACAGTGCGGCAGATTCAGGAGATTAACCTTTACTGAGGAAGCGACAAGAAGCGACACTATGTCAGTCCATATCATTATGGGGGCAGCAGACTACCAACGGATTCGTACTACAGAATCATCAATCCTGGGAGTGGATCCTGATAAAGATCCAGGCGCAGAATTCACGATACAAGGTTGGACTGTTTATGGAAGTCGAACGGTGACAGAAGGTGTCACAGAAAAGCAATTCCTTCTCACGACCGGTCAAGAAGAGTTTGACAAGCTGTGCTCGCTGCACGTTTTAGGGCTCAAAGATACAGGGACAACAAAGAACAAGAACATACACGAAGATTTTCTCCAGCAGCTAAATAAGACGCAAGGGGGCTTTTATGAAACAAGGTTGCCGTGGAAAGAGGATCATGTACCACTTCCGACCATGTGGCTCAACTGAACAGTGCAACCAGGAAGCTGGAGAGAATGGGCAAGCTGCAGGACTACGATCAGATAATGCAGGAACAAGTGGCTGCTGGAATTATGGAACCTGTATCCCCTCATCAAACGGGCGAGGTAGTGCACTACATTCCCCACCAGGCAGTCATTCGAGGGCAAGCAGAAACGACCAAGATGAGAATTGGCTACGATTGTTCATCAAGGGCCAACATCCAGACCTTCTCTCTCAATGATTGTTTGAAGACTGGACCGCCACTACAGCCTCTCCTATTTCAGATTCTTCTCCGGAACCGGATGCGGAAACACTGTTTTACCGGAGACATTCAGAAAGCGTTCCTCCAAATTCGGGTACACGAACAAAACAGAGATGCACAGCGGGTCCTATGGTACGACAATCTAACGGACAGAAACATAGCGGAATACCGTTTTACAGGAGAGATATTTGGAGCCACGTCAGAACCGTACATCCTTGGGGCGACTCTACAGAAGCACATTACGACGAAGCGTTCAAGGCCACAGCGCAGGCACTTTTAGAAGACACCTATGTTGATGACATTTAGGTGGGAGGCGATGTGGAAGAAGACGCGGCTACATTTAAAGAAGAGGCTTCCAATATAATGTCAAAGGGCGGTTTCACCCTACACAAATGGCAGAGTAACGTGGAACAACTAAATCCAGTTGAGAAAGTAACGGAAGGGGAAGAAACGTACGCCAAGAGTCTGGTAGGAACAGAGGAAACAGGGCAACTAAAATCCTGGTCACACTGTGGAACAAGGCGCACAACACGCTGAGTATCGACATCAAAACTTGCTTAAAGGTGGACAAACCTCTGACAAAGAAGAAAATGATCTCAACAATCAACAGCATTTATGACCTGCTAGAATGGGGCTCTCCAGTCACTATCACTGCTAAGCTCCTTTTTAGTGAAGTATGCCTTCTGAAGTTACATTGGGACACAGAAGTGCCAGCCGAGATTCAAAGAGAATGGAAATCGTGGACAGACAGCCTGCAGAAAGCGCCGACCTTGACCGTACCACGCTGTGTTTTCAAGCATAATCGAACCCACTTTGAGATTCATGGTTTTGCGGATGCGAGCAAAGTTGCTGTTTGTGCTGCATTGTACATTGTGTCATATCAAGACTCGACACCAGTAGACCAGAACGTACTTCCCGCCAAATCAAGAGTTGCGCTAAGGGAGATGAGCATCCCGCGTCTGGAGTTGGTCGCCGCGCACGCGTTGGCGAAACTTGAAAACAACGTAAGCCAAGCATTGGCTTCCTTTCCCATTACAGCCTACCATAACTAGGTAGCTAAAAAGACAGCATTACAGTACTCTGCTGGCTGGCGAATCGTGGAGAGTGGACAACTTTCGTACGCAATCGAGTGAAGATAATTAACGAGCTCACAGAGTCGGGAACTTGAAAGTACGTCCCTACAACGGAGAATCTCAGTGACCTTGGTACGCGAGGATCAGCGTCAAACAAGCTCAAAGAGTTTTGGCTAAGGGGACCAAGCTGGCTATCGGATGAGTCCGAAAGACCTGAGCAACCAGCCATCTTGGAAACGGATGAGGCTAAAGCACAAGAAAGACACAAGAAAGAAACGTTGCTACTGGCTGAGGACAAAGCGCAAGGAGCCGTCAAGGAATGGGCAGAAGACCTGTTGAACAAGTTCCCTTACTGGACGTTACTGCGCATAACGGCATATGTGAATCGATTCACAGATGGCTGAAAAAAGTCAAGACGGGGTGGACCAATCACCAAGTCTGAAATTAGGGAAGCAGAGAATAAATGAATTCAGATCATACAAAAGACATGTAACATGAAAACTGACGTCAGACTGTCCAAAGATGAAGATGGATTAATTAGGTGCAACGAAAGAATCCAGGGCTATACTCCTATCTTCATTCCGAGCGACTCAGCGTTAGCGTGGCGTATCATCGAACACTACCATCTACAAACCTTGCATGGGGGAGTGGCGGCGACCATGAACAAAGTGTGACAGAGGTATTGGGTTCCAAGACTGAGATCCCTGGTTAAGAGTGTTCGACGCAGTTGTAACTATTGCAAGAAATACCGCGTGACAGTCCTAAATGCTCCACCCACCTGAGCCTTACCGAAGTTCAGAACATAATTCACCGAACCGTTTAACGTCACCGGGGTAGACTTGGCTGGGCCACTCCTGTACAAATCTGGAAGCGAGACTGGAAAGGCTTACGTTACACTGTTCACATGCGCAAGTATAAGGGCGGTACACTTGAAGCCTTGTAAGGACATGACAGCCGAAGAGTTCAAACGAGGCTTAAAAGAGTTCGTTGTGCGACGAGGCGCGCCAGATCTGATAGTCAGTGACAACGCCAAGACCTTTCAAACAATGAAAAAGTGGCTATTGACCCTACAGAAAGACGAGAACCTCTTTAACTATCTAGCGACAAAGGAGATCGGATGGAAATTTAACATGTCCCG
>JAAXHI010000005.1 GCA_012270875.1 Candidatus Poribacteria bacterium
ACCTATATATATATATATATATATTATTTTAGCTTTTATTACAGTTGATGTGATATCTTACAAGATTTTATCAACTTAATAAATGAAGATGTAGATGTAGGTCTTGGGCTTGTTGTTCGTCGTTCTTTTTGGAACTGGCTCGACGTCGTTTGCGTCCAGTGGGTACAGCGGCTGGTTGGGTGGCTTGACGCTCCATGACTAATCACTCTGCCGAATGACTCCAACCTGACCATCCCATGTGTTATATAACCGATGACCTGTCCATCAACCCTCCTCTCGTGATCATGGTGAGATCTTTTTTCCACCAATCCCGCACCACTCCATGCATCTCGTGATGATCGTGTGATGTGGTTTTCCACTAATCCCGGCCCACTCCCTCCGCTATAAAACGGTGGGTTTCCTGACTTTTCTTATCAGTTGGTGTCCTTTCTGTTCTACGGTAAGTGATCATGTCTTTACACGAAGTGTGACTCTTGGTGTACAGTCAGGGGTTTGCCATCTCCCGGGAGGAGTATATTATTCGGGAACTGGCGTATTGTGATTGGACGGGGCATCATCATGTGTTGTTCAAATACACGTTACCCCTTGGACTGACGTACGACCTATTATCCGAAGACGCCAAGACCCGAATGGATCGTCAGACCAAGACGGTGCATGGTTTACCTTTTGAACCGTTTTTGTCGGATCACAACCGACATGAATTTCATCCTTACCATCAGTTAAGGGACGATGTCAACCACTGGTGTCAACAATATCTCACCCCCGAACGATGGCGGTTGGGTGTCATCACCCTCAATGGTCTGTATAGATTTTTCCAAGAGCCACAGTTTTCTTACCCGATCGTCGTCCTGGAAGGATAGGGCTGCAGGGAATTAGCCAGTCTTCCCATTGCCACCGTCAATGTCATGGCCACCAACGATCATGGTCGTAATTGGTGCATGGATCATAGCCACGGGGAACGCGGTAGCGGGATCTGGCACGATAGTTGCGCTCGCGTACCGGCCTGTCAAATAAGTGGTTGGTTGCGTCGACATTCCAATGTGTTACCCTCCCTCTCCCAAGTGAATGCCCAACGTGTGCTGTGGCAAAAACGGTGCGATCGTCTTTTGGATGTGATCTTATGCAACCATTGTAAGGATGATAAAGACGACGCGTTTGCCCGAGGCCAAGCCCTGGATTGGATCCCCGATAATTGCTGTCAATGCCGCGATGCCCGACGTATCTTTGAACAAACCGTCACCTACCAGGAATGGCAAGAACCCCTGATGTACGCGGATGATGAACCACACACCATGTGGGCTTGGAATCCTTTGTCTAGCCCTAAACACTGTTTTTGATTTTTTTTTCACAGACTATGCCGCTGACTATTTACACGGGAGGCGCTAAAGGCGTGGATACGCATGTGGAACGTTTGTCACCTGTATGGTCATTCGTCTGTGGTCATCATCCCACCCCTCGAGCCAAGTCCCTCGCCCCCTTGACCCAGCCCGACTTGGACGCTGCCATGCCGTTCGTCACCCGGGCTGCGTTTCAATTAGGTCGACATCTCTCACATCCCATCACCCTTCAGTATTTACAGCGTAATTATCACGTGATCAAGCCTGCTTCCTTGGTCTTGGCTTTGGGGTATTTTGATGAGTTACGCAAGCATGTGTTGGGCGGTACGGGATGGAGTGTGGCCATGGCTCAACTCTTATTGAAACCCCTCTATGTGTTTGATTTGGATATGGAACAATGGCATTGGTGGAATCCTACCCTACAGCAATATCAACCCTGTGACGGCATGACCTATGATCAGATATCCCTTCCCACCTTACAGGACAACACCGCCATTCTAGGCACCCGAGAAGAAGACAAGGCGGTCTATCCCACCTTGGACGCTTTATTTCAACGCTCATAAACAAAACAAGAGACTATTATACACATGAATCAAGTTTAATAAAATCTCAATGTACATTCACAACAACAATGTGTCACATCGCTTCCATGACCTTCATCACTCTGTCTACTCGTCCCATGACCTGGTGCATGGTATTATAGGACGGTTTCCTTCTCCCAATCATGAGCGGGCGCTGACCAATGGGACAATTGGGTATTCTATGCCGAAACCGGTCAATGACAAACCCGATACCCTCGTTTATGAAGTTGTTAAGGTTCGGGGGCTGACGAGCCATTTCCACCATCATGCCAATCTGTAAAAATAAAAAACGATCTAAGGGTATGGTTCAGCTATGAACACAACAAATGCCATAACCCCTCTCACTCACCGATAACTTGTGGTCGAATATTCGGTGGCAATGATGACAATGGGTTGTCCTGGGCGTATGCAGGCGAAACACCACTGGGTCCACCATTGATCCTGTCCGAGGTGTTGTGTGAGGCCTGTCACATCGCACTTGGCCAACCCTTTGAATTCTTGCAGCAACTTCTTTCGCTTGTCCATCGTGTAAAAACACTCGACCCAAAACATAATCTTAATTTGCACTTCCAAGGGCAACACTCTGCCAAACGGCTTGTCTTTTGGATCCACCAACCCTCTGCAGTTCATGATGACAGCGTCAAGCGTAAACGTGACCGCTCCGCTGCGCTCCGCCTTATTAATCCCCATCCTGGACCAATCCCCTCCTCGCGCCAGGCCCTTGGTCCATAGACAAAAAAGTGTACCCGTGGGGGGTACCCCCTAGAATGTCCTTTTGTCAACGTCATGCCCACGTGATGCCTCTCCACCAATTAAGTTCTCAGGAGGATTCTCTAAAACACGTTGCGCTCCTAGTCTTTCCCTCATTCCGCTTTGTTCAGTCCAGACGATCAGTATGGTGAATTCTCTCGAAACGCTCGTGTTGTACGCTGTACCCCTCACGGTCCTGTTTGACTTGCTGCAAGCGGTCTGGCACCTACCACTGAGAAAGTCCTGTGTGAGCGCCCTGTTCCGGCGTAGCAGCACAGATGAGTTGACCCGTCTATCCTGCACACTGCCCTGGGATCATCCGATTGCCCGTACCCTGGATCACGAAGTGCATCGCCGCAAAATGGCTGGTAACTCATATCGCTTTTTTGTTGCCAGGCCTGGGGTCCATTCCTTCCCTCATACCCTTTTTTTCTTGGTTTGTATTGGTGTTCCCCGATCTCGACTTTCGTCGAACAGTCCTTTGGCCCATCCACCTTTGTGTTTGTCCTCGACGATGTCGATTGAATTGGGCGGCACGTTTTTGGGTCCCAAAATGTTCGATACTGTTGATCATGGTATCCTCCT
>JAAXHI010000272.1 GCA_012270875.1 Candidatus Poribacteria bacterium
GTCGAATTCGGTCTGTTAACTTACAACGTCTCAGCGATGGCACATCTATTAGACAACGCGATTGCAGGTGTTTGGTGGGAATACCGAGACCATGCCACAGACGGATTTTACTGGACCCCGCACACCCGTGAGTTCGCGTTGGCTGGGTTTTATCTAAACCAGCGTAACTTCGACAAACTCACCTTACAGGGAGCTATCCGTTACGACATTAGGCGTTCGGAACCGTTTAGACCCGGGGCAGTTGTCCGAGCCGGAGCCGTCCAACGCCGCGATTTCAACGGTTTCTCCGGAGCTGCCTCCGGAATTTACCATTGGACGGATAGGCTGAGCACCGGGGCGACCCTGATGAAAACGTTTCGCGCACCGGGGATCGAGGAACTTTTCAGCGATGGTCCGCACTTGGCTGTCTATTCCTACGAAATCGGCAATTCAGAACTGGGACCCGAAAACGGATACGGCACTGAACTCTTCGTCAAATACGCAGACGACAGGTTCAGGTTCAGTTTTGCGCTTTTCAGGAACCAGATACAGAACTATCTCGTTCCGATGAACAGCGGTGAAAAAGAGTGGGGCAGCGGCGCAGCAGGATGGTTGTGGATTTATCAATACATGGGACACGACGTTGTGATGGATGGGGCTGAAATCCAAATAGGGCGTGAGGTACTGCCGCAAGTCCATCTTCAGCTCAATATGAGTTACGTCAACGGAACGATTCAAAGCAATGGACGACCACTGGAGCGTGTCCCACCCCTCAACGGTAAATTCGTCATCAGTTACACACCTGCCCCGTGGCATTTGTATGTCGCGTCCCGTTTTTCAGGCAGCCAGACCCGACTCGGTGAATTTGAGGAACCGACAGACGGCTATCTCGTCTATGATATCGGCAGCTATCTCAATTTTTCGTGGTGGCAGCTGGAGAACATGGTCGTTTTCGAGATTGAAAACCTCTTTGATACAACGTATCGCGAGCATCTGTCCCGCATCAAAGCGGCGATGCCGGAACCGGGACGGAATGCGAAACTCTTGTATAAACTTAATTTTTGAAACTTTAGGACGGGGCGATAATTTCATTATACCGCCCCGTCCTCAATTTTCTAAGGAGATAAAATTGAAAAGATATTTTAACCACGAATTGGCGAATACAACTGGCGCGTGTCTCTCTGTCGCGTGCGCGGCGTGTCTCCCTTTCGCATGCGCGATCCATTGCCTCGCGATGCCGCTTTTAGGAACAGTTTTACCTTTGATTGGGTTGAGTTTCCTTGCGAATGAGCGTGTTGAGTTTATCCTTATTGTTAGCACAATTGGACTGGCAATCGGGAGTTTAGCGTGGGGTGTTCGACGCCACCGAAACTGGCGAGCGTTTTTGGTACTGATAGCAGCGTTAGCATTCATCGCTACCGCTCAGATAGTCGTTGAAGGCACTTTTGAAGTGGTCTTCTACAGTATCGGCGGCGTTTTAATCGCATCGGCGCATCTCGTGAATCGGCACCTCTGTAAGACCTGTTTAACATGTGAGGCAGAAAATGCATAAAATTATACAGAGAATATATATTTCAGTCTGTTTAATAGGTATACTGGTATCGTCTGGCTGTGATCCGAAGGGACAACCGGATGCTACCACAGGCGATAAAATTCGCGTTGTTGCGACCATCGGTATGATTACTGATATTGTTAAAAATGTCGGCGGTACGCGCGTTGCGGTGACCGGGATGGTCGAACCCGGCGTAGACCCACACTTTTACAACCCGACACCTAAAGATGTTCAAAGGCTCGGTTCAGCACACATCATCTTCTATAACGGGCTGCACCTTGAAGCAAAAATGGTGGACATCCTTGAGAAAATGTCGGAGGACACGCTCACAGTTGCCGTAACGGACGCTGTAGATCGGAGTCTACTGCTAACACCCGCAGAATACGAGGGACTCTACGATCCGCACCTATGGTTTGACGTGAAACTTTGGATGCAAGCGGCGGGAAAGGTTCGCGATGCCCTGAGTGAATTCGATCCAGATAATACTGTCCTGTACCGAAGCAATGCCGAACGCTACCTCACGAAACTCATGGAACTTGATGAATACGTAAAGTCCCAAGTGGAACGCGTGCCATCTCAGCAACGCGTCCTTGTGACGGCGCACGACTGTTTTAACTACTTCGGAAAGGCGTACGGGTTTGAGGTACGCGGATTACAAGGTGTTAGCACCGCGACAGAAATCGGTATCGCTGATGTACAGGAATTGGCGACGTTTATTGCCGAGCGGCGTATCTCTGCTGTTTTTGTAGAGTCATCCGTCTCTTCACGAAGTCTCGAAGCGGTGAAAGCCGCTGTGAAATCAAAAGGATTTGATGTGAAGATTGGTGGTGTGCTCTTCACAGACGCTATGGGAAACGAGGGAACACCTGAAGGCACCTACATCGGGATGATCCGATATAATATTGATACGATTGTACATGCTTTGATCGGGAAATCGGAGTTATAACACCTTGA
>JAAXHI010000301.1:0-590 GCA_012270875.1 Candidatus Poribacteria bacterium
AGGCTGGAAAGGATAGTAAAAAATTTAAACTGCACTATTTTTGTTTCAAATAGGCAGAAAATGAAAGTGAACAGAAACACTCGGATTTGCCTATCGGGTTCGTCTATATAGACACACTTCAAACCGAAAGGATAGTGGAAAGATGAAATAAGACTTGCTAACCGTCAATATTGACCTATCAAGAGGTATCCGACTTTAATTCAGCGACATTCCGGCGGACTTTAATCACTGCCTTAACAATATCCTCGATGTCCTCTTCGCTCGCCATTAGGACGTTTTGGCTTAGGGAGAGACCTGTCTGACATATTTTTTCCGTCTCAGGGCAATGCACCGCATCATAATTGAGGTCATGTCCGAAAAGGTTAGAGGCGAGGAAAGCGGCGCGATACATAGGCGTGGAGTACCAATATCCCATGGGTATCCCTTCCGCTCGCATCGCACGAAGAAATGTCTCGCGTGAGATCCCTTCAAACTCTTCGGAGTCAAAAATAGCCTTATAGCCGTGGCATCCACCGCGCGTTGCCCGCGGATCGAGTGGTGTGACTTTAATGCCCGGTACCTCGCCGAGCCAACCGTCTAACCATCGCATA
>JAAXHI010000301.1:642-34040 GCA_012270875.1 Candidatus Poribacteria bacterium
TCTCCGAATTCGGCATCAGGTAGTGTGCGACCACAGTTATGCAATGCGTAAGCCCGTTCATAGAGTTCCCGATCATTTATTAGGACAATACCACCCTCACCCGCACAAAGATTTTTCGAGGACTGAAAGCTGAAGCATCCGAAGTGTCCCCAACTTCCAACACCGCGTCCACGCCACTCTGCACCGTGTGCCTGTGCGCAGTCCTCCACAATCTTGAGATTGTGCCGATTCGCGATGTCAACAAGAGCGTCTAAGTCTGCTGGATATCCTGCGATATGGACTGGTAAAATAACTTTCGTCTTATCCGTTATCGCGGCTTCAACTTTTGAAGGGTCCAATAGGAAACTGTCTGGTGCGGTATCTACGAAAACTGGAACCGCATGCGTCATGAGGATCGCAACGACTGTTGCTTGAAAGGTGTAGGGTGTTGTGATAACTTCATCGCCGGGACAGACACCCGCTGCCTTTAGGGCGATATAGAGTGCCGAGGTGCCGCTATTGACACAAACACCGTAGTTCGCACCTTGGAATTCAGCGAACTGTTGTGCGAATTCGGGAACCTTTGGTCCGCCAACACCCCATTGTCCGCTTTTGTAAATAGTTTCAAATGCTTCGATATCGGCAGGATCCTGCGTGGGCCATGTAGGGAAGCCAGCAGTTCGGACAGGTTCGCCGCCGTTTATTGCCAATGTTGCCATCTTTTCGTCCCCCTTCAATCCTAAGGTAGTTTTGCTACATAATCCTGCAAATCAGGAAGCTGCGCGTTGTTAAATACTGCTTGCAAGCGAAATTTCAAACGACCTTCTTCAACTTCAGCGATTAATGCCGTTAGGACGCTTCGCGCTTTTCTTTCTAATTCAGCGTCAATTGCGCCGTTTTGGATTGCTTCCTCAAATTCGTCTTCATCTTGGATTTGATAGGTGCCATCTGGGTTTATCCAGAGATCCAAGAAGAGGTCGGTTATTTCAAAACAATTAAGTTGCCCTGTTACATCCAGGTTCCGTTTGACGGGTTTCATAATATCGCAATAATACCCGGTCCACTCGTTATTGAGATTGTAAACTTTGCCGACATCATACCACAGTCCAGTGAAGACGAACCAGACCACAGCGAAGTTATTTGCTAAAACTGTCTCACCGTTTTGAACTATCGGTGAGGAGGGTTTAACCCGCTGAGACGTGACAATCACATCGTCGTCCAGATAAAGCAGCTCCTGTTGGAAGTGATTCACCCGATCGGGTGGTCTTTTATATGTAAGTGTTACAATCTCCATTTTTTTATATTCCCTTGCGGTTCGTTTTTTATATTCCCTTGCGGTTCGATTAGGTGGGTTGGGGCTTAAAAGTTCCTCTCCGTAGAGTCGCCCTCCATTTTGCGGCGTACTCGCCCATAAGCGATCTGCTTCATTCCAAGCTACGTGCTTTTTAATTTATTACGGAAGGCTTTAATATGTTCCGGTGTTGTCCCACAACAGCCACCTATTAAATAGGCACCGGTTTCAATGAGTTCAGGAACGTGACTTGCCATCTCTGATGGGGTCTGCGTATAGACGGTTTTGTGATTTTCATCAAGTTTTGGCATGCCAGCATTTGGGTATGCCATCATCCGTTTCCCGTTGATTCCTGTTTCCGCAAGTGCTGTGCTGAGCTGGTGGATACCTGAAATCGCATAAGGCATTCCTGTATGTTCATCGCGTCTGGATTCAGCACCGCAGTTCACACCGATGATACTGACGGCATCTAACAACGAGCCATCGCTTGAAAACTCACCGGACGTGAGAATCTCAAGCAGATCGGCAGGCGAGTTTCCCCAATCTGTCCGATAGATGACATTGCCAGTGCGCCGCTCTTTCGTCCATTTGTATGTCAAATTTACGGCGATGGGAAGACCTGTTTCACGTGCGATATCTACAGCGATCGCTGCTTCTTTTGCAGAAAACATCGTCTCGAGGCAAAGGAAATCCACGCCTTCTTCTGCTAAGGTGTGGATCACTAATTTATGTGCTTCTCGTGCGTCATCATTTGGAATCCCGAAAGTGGTATCTCCACTATCGGCTTCTATTGCGCCGGGAGAGGGGCCGACGGAGCCTGCTATGTACATCTCTTTTTCACTTTGTGCGATGGCGGCTTTTGCGTGTTGAACAGCGAGTCGTGTGAGTCGTTGTGCCCCCAATGCGTCCTGTCCAGCCATTTCCAAGTGAAGTGGAGACGCTACAAACGTATTTGTTCCAATCGCCTCAGCACCTGCGTTGATATAGTCCGAATGGATGTCAATGACAGTCGCGGCGTGCAATTCATTGGCGAGTGCACTGTTCGCGAGTTCTATATCGCGCTCGAACAACTGCGAACCGAACCCACCATCGTACAAAATTGGTTCATCAGATTTTAATCGTTCTCGAAAGGTTTTAATTTTACCTTGCGGTTCGGTGAGGCGTGCTAAGGGTTTCACGTCCCGCTCCGTATATCCGCCCTCCAAATGTGCAGTTAAGACAAATTGTGCCATTTAGGGCATAATTTCATTACAGGTTATGCGCTTAGGATTATCCTGAAAACCTATAATCCTATAGAAATCGAAGAAGCCTATAAATCATAGTTCAGACTTTTGCCTTCTTTACAACGTTACTCGCATTGGTTTGAATTGACACCCTTCCACGAAGATGTCAAAGAAATCGGGGGTGGTCTCCAATTCAATATGTTCGATGTTGTTGACAAATGCTTCAACACTTGCCCGTTTTTTGTCTGAAAGGAGTACAGCGGTTGCTCCTGCTACTGCGGCGTTGCCGATTTTGACGATGTTTGTTTCTGGAACGGGTGCCAGAAATCCGATTTCGATTGCATCTTGTAGGTTAACATAATTGGCGAAACCGCCCGCGAGAAAAAGTTTTGTGATGTTTTCGGGAGCACAACCGAAATGTCGTAGGACGATATACTGTCCACAGTAGTTTGCTGCCTTTGCTTGTGCCAGATTACTTGCATCCTCACGTGAGAAGGTAATCCCGTGTTCAGGCAAAAGCGGCATCACGCGTTGTTTCCTATCTGCAAAAACGCCTTTTGGACTCATCTGATCGTTCCGACGTAACTCGGCAAGCAGCGAGATCAACCCGGAACCGCATAAACCTTGCGGTGTTTCTCCATCAATCGTCGTATAATCGAAATGGCTGTCATACCATTTCATAGACTCAATGGCACCCGGATAGGCGGGCATTCCGTATTCAATGCCGCCCCCTTCAAATGCTGGACCGGCAGGGCAGGATGCAGCTACCATCCGCTTCGCATTTCCGACAATCACCTCTGTGTTTGTTCCAACATCAACTAACATGATGATGTCATCCTGTGTGGCGATGTTGATTGTGACTAAATCGGCTGCGACATCCGCGCCGACATGGCTGGCAATCAACGGCAGGCTGTACACCATCGCTTTCGGGTTTGCCCGGATCCCCAAGCGGCGCGTCTTTTCTATAAGCGAAGTAGTTGAACGGATGCCGTCCCGATATTCATGCTCAATCAGGGATTTATAGGGTTTCTGTCCGATGCTCTGGACATCTTGTTTGAAGAAAATATCGCGCATCGTCGTGTTACCCACAACGACAACCTCATAAATTTCTTGTCGGACGAAGTCGTGTCGGTCACACATCTCCATGATTTCGCTGTTTAATGCAGCGATAAGCGAGCGGCGCAGTTCACCGTGAAATTCACCGTCGTAAGTGATGCGGTTCATGACATCGCTGCCACCGAATCGTTGTGGGTTTTCAAAGGAACTGACAGAGACTGTTTTTCCGTTCTCCAAATCCACCAGATTTGCTACGACTGTGGTTGTCCCGATATCAATTGCTAACCCGTAAAGATGTCCTCGGTACCGGTCAATGGGTTCGTCGTTGTAATAGACGACTCCATCGTTATGGGTGACCTTTGGGCTTAATTCTGGTACTTCGTTGTCATCTGTAACGGTATGCGTTAGGATCCTCGGTGTACGGCGGAGCGGTGTGAACTCAATATCTTTATCGATATCAAGCACAACTGCTTGGCAAGCAAGACGGTAGTTATCTCGGAGGAAGGCTTCTGCTTCATTAGGCGGTTGGAGGCTGTCCATCCCACGTTTAATCTCAACGATACATTCGTGGCACTGTCCAGTTCGGAAGCAGGAGGTAGGTACTTGGACGGTTAAATCGTCTGCGTAGTCAAAAACAGTTTTTCCGGGGGTAAGTTGATAGGCTTTTCCGTCACATGTGATTGTGCCTTGTGATTCTGCTGCTTGATCGGGTGCGTCGGTTTCCCAAGCACTGCGATAATCTAATTTATCGTCTCCGACACAGAGAAGTCCTGTCCCTTCATCAATTTTCCGCTGATTTCGACACCCGAATTTCGCGGTGCAGTGGTCAAATCGGTTTTTGTAGGGACACCGATAGGTGGCTTGTTCATCGGCGTGGACGACCAAACCTTCAAAGATTTGTGTAATTTTACTGAGGCGTTTCTCGTATTCGGCTTTATCTATTTTTTTCATGTTTATTGGTTACCGATTTTCAGTGGTACTATATCCAATCAAATTTTCACGATAATCGCGAGCACAGCTCGCTCCTACAAGAAGATGGCGGTCTGTAAGCATTTAAATCATACCACGCATAATTTGAAATTGGATGAAGCCCTAATTCTCTTCAATCAGTTTCTTTAAATCTTCAATAAAATGCTCAAAAAGTTTGACTTTGTCGCTTTCTTCAAGTTCTTCCGTTGTTAGGACATAAGTCCCATCAAGGTCAATCTCTGCAATGACTCGTTGTCTTTTTGCAGGATCTACTTTCGTCAGGTCTTTGTCTCTATCAGGTGTGATCAAATAAACCTTGATGTGTTTTGTATTCTCACTGTCCTGAAACTTGGACTTCCAGTAACTTGTCTGGACCAATCGCTCTCTCAAAGAGGTTTTACTTGAAATCACAGCAATGACCTGTGAATTTTGAGGTTTGTAAATAACAATGTCAGCATCAGGTAAAAGTCCTCCAAATCTTCCATAATTAACTGTCAAGTTTTGCTTAACAGCGTCTAATTCTTGGGACAGTCGTCTCCCGTTTAATTTACGGCCTCCAATTACCTTTACTTCATGTGATTCAAGTGCTTCTGTGATAATGTGTTGGAGGAGTTTTTCAAAATTATTCCCGATGAAAGAACGCCAACTTTGCCCTTTATCTTTCTTTGGCTCATGTTCTTCAAGGTAAGCGTAGCGAAGTTCCTGTGCTTTTTCCAAAAGTTCGTGAATGTATCTATAGGCTTCTACTCCGCGCTCTTCCACCATGTCATCATATAAATTCTTTAAATCTTCAAAACACTTCACAGTATCTACCCCTCTAACTTAACAGTAATGTACTCAGTCATATACATTTCTATGCCTGATGAATATGATACAAAACCTTTTGTCTTGGATTCCCACTGTGTCGTGGTGTATGCCTAGGCAAAAAGGCTTCATATCAAAGCACATACTGCCCTAATTACCCTCTATCAAATGCTTAAAATCCTCAATAAAATGTTCAAAAAGTTTAACCTTAGCACTTTCGTCAAGGTCAGCCTCTGTTAGGACATAAGTCCCATCAAGGTCAATCTCTACAATAGCGCGGCCTTTCTTTGGAAGATAAGTGTCTGTCAAAGTCCCATCTTCGTCTGGCGTGATAAAATAGACCTTAATATGTTCCGTCGTTTTACTCTCCAGAAGTTTGAGTTTCCAGTAGCCCGTTTGAGCAATTCGCTCGCGCAATGTAACTTTGCTTGAAATCACAGCAATAATCTGAGAGTCTTTAGGGTTGTAAACTACAATATCAACATCCGGTAAATGTAGCCCAAACGCGCCGTAATCAATTGCCAAATTCCGCTTAACACGGCCCAGTTCCAACGATAGGTTTCTACTCCTCTCTAACTTATTACCATTGATTACTTTCATACCGAGCGCTTCAATTGACTCCGTAATAATATGCTGGATCAACCTCTCAAAATTTTTCCCCTTAAAAGCGCGCCAACTTTGTTCATGGTCCCCATCGGGTTTCTCTCTCAAAAAATCCTGTTTATGACGTTCTTTGGCATCTTGCAAAAGTTGAGAAACCGTTCTGTAGGTTTCCACGCCATCTACTAATTGTCTCGCATTGTACATATCTTTCAAATCATCAAAGTCCACAACTATCTACTCCTTTAACCCAATAACAATATATTCTGTCGGGTACGCTTCGGAATCAGCTTTGTCCTTGCTAGCAAAGCGTCCTGTTTTTTCATCCCTTTTCTGAGGGAGAATCTTGAGAGGAATTTCGCGCTTTATGAGTTTATCCAGTTTAAAACCCGCATATTGCAAAGACTCAGCGAATGCTTCAGCGTTAAGTATATCAACACCCTTTAACTTCGTGTTCCCAATGACAAAGCAACATCTACCGGTCGGTCTCAGAATCCTATAACTTTCGTCAAATACCTCCTGCATGTCAATAAAGAAGGCTTCAATTTCTTTAGCTTTCTTTTTACTCTTGGGCACCATGTTACTAACAATTTCAGAAGCTATTTGCCCCTTTAGTACCTTATGATCGTAATGCTTATAGGAAGTCCCAATAAACTCTTTTCTATATTCTTTAAGATCCCCTGCTAAATCAAGCCAGAGCGTTGAGAGTTGATGTAGATCCGCGTATTCGTAACTTGTCACATAGGGACTTGAACTCACAATTAGATCAACACTATTATTCGGAACAGGCTGCTCTTCTGCAGAACCTATTCGGATATTTAGGTAATCATCAGGGTTGTTTTTAACATCAGACGGGACAACATCATAAAATTGAGAATTTCCCCTCAACATTTTTAGAAGGTGTCTTTTGATAGCATCATAGGGAAGTGTGGATCGCTTATTCAAATCTCGTATTGGCTTAGTGCTACTTTGGCTCCAAATTGAACACGTTTTAAGGACATGACTAAACGCGACAAGCAGAAAGAACTTGATCACTGATTCATCTTCTTTACGAATTACGGATAGGATTTTTCCAAGTTCGTCCCGTGTTGATTCTGTAAACCAGTAGTCTATCTTTTCTAAATGTCTTTCTGGAATATGAGGGTGTATTTGATTATTATTGAACAATCCATCTTTTTCCCCAAGGTTACAAATTTCTGATAGAAAATGCTTAACCTTCTTTTCAAGATGATCAGGGTGGATCGCTTTTGCTTTCGCTCCAGTCATCAGATAAGCAACTTTATTAATGTCTGTTCCACTGGCATGAAACCCTCGCGATATAGCACTAACAATGGTTGTTCCACATCCCATAAACGGATCGTTCACACTAGCGTTTCCGTTGGTTAAGTACTCATCCATCAGGCGTTCAACAAGTTGTGGAATGAACTTAGCAGGATAGCGGTGGTAACCATGTGTCCATTTTCCCGTATCTGATGGTTTACAATTGGTAAACGACCACGTTTTGTCAATGGGAGCCTGGTTAAACCATTCAAAAATCTCATTCGGTCCCATGAATTTGAACTCCTTTTTGCGTCGGAGTGGGGCTACAAGCCGCCAGCGAACGGAGGATTAGTTTTCTGATTTCGGTTTACCATTCCTCGTCTGGTGCTTCGAGGAACTGCTTAGCGAGTGCGACGCAGGCGAGGGCATCTTTCCCGTATCCATCAGCCCCCATATCGTCTGCGAATGTCTGTGTGACTGGTGCGCCGCCGACCATAATCTTGACTTCTTCCCGCAAATCTTCGTCTATGAAGGCATCAATCGTTTTTCCCATGTTCGGCATGGTTGTCGTTAGGAGTGCTGACATCCCTAAAATCGGTGCCTCGTGTTCCTCAACGGCTTCAATGAATTCATCTTCGGAGGTATCAACACCGAGATCGTGTACGACGAAACCTGCGCCACGCAACATCATAATGCAGAGATTTTTGCCGATGTCGTGCAGATCGCCTTTGACGGTTCCCATAATGACCGTGCCGATGGGTTCGATGCCTGATTCGGAGAGGATTGGTTCAATATATGCCATTCCTGCTTTCATTGCGCGGGCGCATGCAAGGACTTCTGGTACGAAAATGAAGTTTTCTCGGAACTTGATGCCGACGATGCCCATCGCTGCGATGAGACCGTCATCCATAATCTCTAAGGCTTCTGTGCCTGCTTCGAGTGCTGCTTCCGTCAACTCATCGACAGTGTGATGATCGCCATCAATCAGCGCAGCGGCGATGTCTTGCATAGCGGGTGTTGCCTGCGCGAACGTGTCAATGGCGAGTGCTATTTCATCAGGTTCTTCCAAGAACTCTTCAATTTCTTCTCGGATAAATTCGTTTGCGATGTCACTAATAGATGCCACGTGTCTTGAATTCCTCCTCAAAGAGTTATGATACCACACCCTCGAAAAAAATGGCAAATGAATTCCGAAGTTAACAGAGGTAACACGGAAAACGCTACAACGGGTTTGCGGAGCTGCTCGGCATTTGTCAAGATATAAGGACTGCGAAATTGAAAGGCGCGCTTTGTCAGCGCGCCTATTGGGGTGAGGTTATTGACGAATTGCGTCAGGGTTCCCTATTTGCTTTTGCGGTACGCTTCTAAGAGGGCGTTAATCTTGTCAAGAAATTCTTGGGAGTAAACCTCACCGACGAGTTCTTTGTGGGTTTGCATGGCAATGGCATCCCACGCTTCCCGGGAATCTCCCTCGAATTCAACTACTTGAATGCCAGCCTTCTTTTGGAGTGCCTCAAGTGCCCTTTCGTTGTCTTTGCGAATATTCTGGATTAGATCGTCCTGAGATGCGTCCACCGTTTCACGCAAAACTTTCTGCTGTTCGGGGGAAAGTTGATCAAATTTCTCCTTTGTTATAACTGTCGCACCTACGCCTACATTAACAGGCAGGTCTGTCATGTATTTGAATTTATCGTACCATTGGAGTGCGATAGTGACATAAGGAGACGCGGCTAAGGTGTTGAGATGCCCCGAGTAGAGCGAAGATAAGACCTGTGTGACTTCTCTCGGTACAGTTGCGATCTTGGCGTTTTCGTAGAATGTGAGGGCAATTTTGTCGGTCGGACGCGCCCACATCTTGACGCTCGGGGACTGGAGATCGGCAATAGTGCGGATGGGTTGATTGCTGAATAGATAATAATATCCGATGTCCCCCATACCGAGCAGGATATACCCGGCATCCATGAAGGCTTTGTCAAGATCTTCTCGGAGATAGTCTCGGACGTAATCAAGTTCCTCGTAGGTTTCAAACAGCCGAGGTAGTTGGAAAATTAAGACCTCTTGTTGTATTTCGCCAAGTCCAGTGGCAGTCATAGCACCTGCGTGGAGCAGCCCTGCTCGCATCTTGCGGATGACATCGAGTTCATCTCCTTGGACACCATTCGGATAGAAGCGGAATTGGAGATCCCCCTCCGTCTTGGAACGGAGTGCTTTACCCATTGCATCAAAATTGTTCATCCACGTGGAACCTTTTGGAGCGAGGGTTGCGAACTTAATGAATTCGGCGGCAAAGGACGTTAGTGGTAAGCATAGCATGCCGAAAATAATCAGAAACACATACGCGAATTTAAGGGGGTTAGGGTTGAAAACCCTTCTTACAAGGTTTGTCTTCTTTGGTGTCATTATTCAGAGCCTCCTTCTTCGAGTTCTGGATCAAAAAGTAGATCGGCTTGGTCAAGCCAGCGTTTCGCGCGCGATTTTGCGAGCGATGTCGCTGCAGCTTCGCCCGGATAAATATCCTGCGGGGCATCAATGACTTCCTGTAACGCTTGCTTGTAGAGTTTTAGGTCCTGTTTAGGATAGGCGTAGTACCGTGCGAGATAGAATTTGCTCATCAGGAACTTGCCATCATTCATTTTATCGACAATATCAATGTGCTTCTTCGCTTTTTCTGGATCGCCGCCGATTGATGGCGATCGGTCACCATAGTAGACGGCATAGAAAAGGTGCGCACTCCCGAAGTAGAAGGTTTCATCCAATTCAAGCACGCGCGCCATCATTAACTCAACACGAGCGAGGTCAATGATTTGCATCGGGTCATCTTTCTGGAGGCTGATACCACGTCCCATAGCGTAAGCAGCCCAAAAGAGGGGTTCAACCTGTTTTTTCTTGAGTGTCTGAAGTGCCTTTTCAAACGCAGCGAGCTCGACAGTTCTTGGTTGCTCAAAGGTTTTATCGGATTTCGCGAGTGCTTTAAAAGCGTATGCTTCGGAGCGTACGTAGTGTGCGATCGCTTGTGAGCGCATCTCGTCCGCTGTTTCGGTGTCTCCAGCGATCTCAGCGTCTTCCATCTTATCTTCAAGAAAACCGCTGTAAGATGAATGGGCGCGTGCGGTCTTGACGATAAGTCCTGTATTTCCAGTCTTCGCCAAACGCTCAAGTGTCTTGAGATTATTCGCGAGGGTGTTTTCTACGACAACTAAATCGCCCTCCTTTTGAATCCGAGACAGCTTGGCAAGCCCACAGCCACCTAAGAGCATAGGTAAGAGCAGTAACAACAATGTTTGGGTTCTGAAATATTTATGTATCATGATGAATGTCCCTTAAGGTTGAGTTGTGAGTGGTGTTTATCCACGACTTTCGGTTTAATGGTACTTGAATGTTCCATAGTAAGATTCCTCCACAGTTTTGCTTGTCTGCTTGTAGTGCCAAATCTGAAGATTGACATTAAACAGCGTGCTAATAGAAATTTTGTTGCGATACTTTATAGCAAGTATCAACTGATGCGTTACGCCAGAAAGGGCAGCAGTACAACTGTAGCGTCAACACGTCCATCCGATGTCTCAATCTGGACGCGACTGCCCGGTTCTGTTACTGCGATACGGACGTACCCCAAGGCGATCTCTTTTCGGAGTGTTGGCGCGAAGGTGCGACTTGTAACCCAACCGATCTCTTTGTCACCGTTGAAAATCAGTGCGCCTGAAGGAAGTTCGCAATCGTCTTGGGATGTTGGGTTATCGTCGATTTCCATACCACGCAAGAGCCGATTCGGGTGTCCGCGATATTTCATCCGTGCGACGATCTCTTGTCCGATATAACACCCTTTCTCAAAATTGATGGCGTGTTCTAATTCCGCTTCAAGGGGGATAACGGCATCGGTCAACTCTGTCCCATATCTGGGTATACCTGCCTCAATCCGAAGTGACTCAAGTGCATCCCAGCCGATAGGTTGCACGTCAAATTGCGAACCTTCGGTCATGAGTGTCTCCCAAAGTGATGCCAAAGCCTTAGTAGCGGTATAAAGGGTGTAGCCGGTTTCGCCGGTGGCATCTGTTCTCACACAGACGATACGGTGTTCAAAAAGGGCATCTGCTGGACGGGCGCGGTTATGACGTTCTGGTAAAGTAGTGAGGTCGCTCACGCTCAGCGCGGATTGGACGAGTTCCGACGCTTTAGGACCGTGGACAGCAATTGCACCAATTTCAGCGGTTGAATCGGAGAGTTCAACATCGTCAGCGATAATGTACTTGTCGAGTTCGCCGAAGAGATTTTCTGCGGTTTCAGGGGCAGTGTCAATAATGATTGCATCTTCAAGGACATAGACGTTTAAATCAGCGATAATTTTGCCGCGGTGTGTTAAAAGTGTGGCGTAGGTGCCTTGTCCTGCTGAAAGGGTTTCAACATCGTTAGAGATAATGCGGTGTAGAAATTTGGCGCGATCATCGCCTACTAACTGATGTCTGCTCCGGTAGGATACATCAGTTAAACCTACACCATTTCTCACGGCGTGATGTTCGGAAACGGGATCGGTAAAATGGGCAGCGATATTCCAACCTTGATGCTTTTCAGCGAAGGTTGCGCCGAGTTGTTCATGAATGTGATGAAGCGGTGTTGTTTTCATAGTTATCAGTTGTCAGTACGGTTAACTGACAACTACTCTCCTAAAAGATACGACTGAAGCGTAAAATGAGTTTTGGATTTTGTAAGGAAAACGATGAATCGAGTGCTTCTGCGACCTCAATTGCGAAGCTCCACGGGTTCCGGTTACCGAACGGATCTATGAAAACGGAGCATCCAATACCGATTGAGGTTTTAATCCGTTCCGAGAAAGTTTCAAGATTGGAAAAGGGTGCGTCTCCGTGCCACCAGACGCTGCCTGTATCCAAGAAACAGCTGAGTGTCCACCCGATTACAGCATCGGGGTCCCTGTGGATTGTCTCGCTGATAAACCGATACTCCAGGTTAAGCAGGAGCCGATTATCCCCTGCAAATCTGTTAAAATCGTGACCACGCACGGTATTACCTCCACCCAAGTGAAGGAGCCGTTGTCTCGGCAATGGCGCGTCAGAAAAATCACCTGTGACTCTAATGTTTAAGTTGTGTGGACCGGAGAGCGGTGTGTAGCGCGCTATTTCAAATCGGTAGAAGTTGAAGTCGTAATCACCGCCGAAATATTGTCCCGTCAATTCAAAAGCAACCTGTGCGAGCCACCCGCGCCGAGTTCGCTCATTTGCAGAAAACAGCGTGTGGAAATTTTGTATGGATGTTGACCTGTGGTCCCGAGTATCAAATGCGAAAATGAGGGCAAGGTTTCTCAATTGCCCACGATCAATCCGAGAGTTACCACGCTTGAATTGGTTGCGGTTAAAATAGCTCCAATCCGTTGATTTAGAGAGGTTGCCGTGATTTTCTCCTGTAAGTTCCAATCTAAGATAACTCCATTCAGTGGGTGCGTAGGTTATCCATCCTTGGGTCCCCCAGCGTTCATAATAATCCTGAATGTCGAAACCTTCATAGGCGGCCCCGAGGCTGGCGTCACCGTGATGTAGATAGAGATTAGAGCTGACATCAGTGAGTTTATAGAAACTCCCACCAATTTTAAGAGGTTGTCGTTTAAAAAATCCTTTCTCGATACCGGCGTGATAATTCCAGGTCTTGCTTGAAAATCCACGACTGATTGATCCGAAAATTTTTTCTGCACCTGTAAGGCGAGTTGCGACTGTTCCACCGGCCCCCAGCATTAAACCGTGAACACGATTGAATTGAATAATTGGAAAGCCCCCGGGTTTAGCGAAGGGTTGTTCTTCAATCTCAACAATCATGACGTTTTTTCCACCTTCGCGTTGAACCCGCCAATCCCGCACTGATTTAAAGTGCTCATTGTTTGCCCCGAGTTCCCTACGCATGCGGTTTATTTTTGTTTGCCCGAGGGTGTGGTGATAAATATCGGAGGTCTGTGAATTCTGTTCTCCGACACTGTTCTCAGTTTTTAGGTCAAGTGCCGATAATAGTTCTGCGCGTGGAATACGAGAGTTTCCAGTGAAACGGATTTCGTGTAACGTGCCTTCGTTAATGCTGAATTCGAGGATATCGTTCGCCATTCGATAATTAACGGTGGCGAACTCATAGCCGCGGTTGATATAGAAATTGGCAATTAGCTGCTGTTTGAATCTCGCATTGGTGACGGCGAGATAACTGGGTTTTAGCTGGAACCAATCCTTGATGAATTGGGAAGGGAAACTTCTATTTCCATTGATCTTAATCTGGCGCGCCAGTACTACGGGTGCTTCCGTGACTCGGATGTGCACACTGGCACTCGGGAAAAGTTGCGGGTCTCCGGGTACGAGTTGCCCCTGCCTTGTCTCTAAACGGACATCCTGAAACCAATCGTGTGCTCGTAGTTCAGCAATTAGCCAGGAGAGTTGCGAGATTGTGATGACATCCTTCGGTTGAATCGGAATATTTTGCTGGATAACCTCAGTCGGGATAGTCGTATTTCCTTCAATTTCGACTGCGGTAACCTGAAATTTCTCCTCGGATGTAAAGGCTTCTGAGGCGGTTAGTGGTGCTGTTGCGAGGTTCAGCATACCCATCGCTGGGGCATGGCGTTCGGAAAGTATATCCATATACTGTTGTGGCGAATGAAACCACCATGGGTGTTCATTATCGTAAGTCGGTAGCCAATAACTATATTCTCTCTCTGTTGTAGATACAAGGTTTGCTGCGCCGCCACTGCTGTTATATGCTTTACGATGGATGTTAAAAAGCCATCTGTTTTCAGAAACAGATTCCGTTTGCGCGTCTGACTGAGTCGGTTTTTCTAATATTTTACGCGGGAGGGCGACTTCGATGCTCCAAGAAGAGGTGTTAATTTGGGCTGCGACCTTTGCCTCTGAATCCCATTTACTATCTCCCTCAAATGATGTTTGCATAGCCTTCTGATTCAAAGTGCGTTGGACATCATGAGGGGCAAATCGGAAACTGGGCTTGCCTGGGACATTAACCCGTTGGTCAAAGCGTGCGCCGATCGGATTGATAACGAGGTGGTAATAGGTATCGGTTTGCAGGTTGGGATCAATCAAGATTTCAATGCATTCATCTTCCCAAATAGGGGAATCGTGTTGTGTCTGTGAGATGTATGGGAATTGCGATTCGGAAATGTGTGCTTTTACACCGATATAAAAATTTTCGGAGTCCCATAGCAGAAAGGTTTCTGTGGGGTTACCCGCTTCCTCGGTTCCTTCTGAATTCAGAAATGGAGAGAGTCCTTGAGCCGTCTGCCATACGATTTCAGATAGATTGCCATCAATAGTAGGGGATCGTGTTGTCTTCGGGACAGGCAGGATAGCATCGATAAAAGGATCCGCCTCAGTGTCTGAAGGTGTGTCTTCTGTGTCTGATGAGCTCGGTAGTAATGAAATTGTATTGGTTGCCTTTAAACGAAACAACGGTCCCCCGTCGTTAATAATGGTTAACGATGTTTCGTTATCTATTTCTGCGGGCAGATTGATAACGACCTGCTGTTTTTCGCTCTCAAGTTCGGTATTGATGGCGTAATTTTCAGGCAATTTCAATCGGATATTGCCGCCATGGGCAGTTATATCCATGGGTGCTGCAACAGTGTCAAGCATAACTAACTCGATGGAACCGTTTTGTGTTTCTAATTTATTTTCTCCATGTGTTAGCAAGATTTTTCCGTAAATGCGTCCTTTTTTTACTGTGACGTTGTAGTTCCCCAGAGTTTCATCTAACTGGACGTTTCCTGTTTCTGTCGAGATTTCGATTTTCCCTCGGATGCTTTTGAGACGTATATCTCCATTGTTTACGCCGAGTTTAACGGAGACATCTGCGGGTGTTTTAATGGTCCATTTCAATTGGAGCTGCTTGCGGAGTTTAGCTTGCAGTTCCGCCATTTTGGAAAAAGGGTTAGATTTTGTTTCCGGCACATCACCGCCGGGCACTTGGGTATTCAATTGAAGTGTCCCATCGTCTTGGGTCCCTGTTAGAGAGATGTTATCGAGGTAGGCGCGAATGAGCGCGTCATCTGCTGCGTCTGTTGGCTGTATCTGTTTTTCAAGTGTGACACTGATACTTCTACCCTCAGTGGCGATCATTTCAATGCTCCCCGATACATCTAAATTGAGTGCTATCCGGTAAATATCTTCAAAACTGAAGGTTTCCTCTGATGTCGTTCCCGATATCGGGGTCTGTTTTTGCGTCGGAATGGGTTCATCTACTGCACCTGCTGATGAACCAAACAGGTTTAGTGTGAGGACGAACGCGCAAAATAGATATAGAGGTGCCAGGGTTGTGCGACACAAGGACAACATTTAGGGAAGTTTCCTTTTTAATCGAGTATATGTGGTGATGCAATATGGGTTTGAGGATTGTACCTACAGAATTGCTTGACACATTTTAAATAATACTTTATACTTATTAGAAAAGTCAAGCAGTTTTTCGTACCCTTCACGGCTATTGGAGCGTTTTTATTATTTATAATGAAGAGAAGAAGCGTAAAATGCTGCGTACAGGAGAAAGAAGATGAGCGAATCTTTTGAAGGAGCGACAGAATATTGTTTCTCCTTCGGACCATGGAATATACACGAAGGGTCAGATCCTTTCGGCCCACCTGTTCGAGAGCCATTTAGTTTTGATGAGAAAGTTGGATTTTACCGAGACCTCGGTTTTGTCGGTATTCAATTTCATGACGATGACATTGTCCCTGATATTGACGAGAAAACGCATGCCCAGTTGATGAGCGAAACGAAAACGGTAAAAGCGCAGCTGGATGACCAAGGTTTAACGGCGGAAGTGGTTGCGCCACGTCTGTGGGAGTCTCCGCAGACGATTGATGGGGCATACACGTCTAATTCTCGAAAAGAACGGGAATATGCGTTGGAACGTTCAAAACGGTGCGTGGACGTTGCCAACGAAATTGGGTGCAGAAACCTTGTGTTGTGGCTTGCTCGCGAAGGCACTTATATCCGAGAAACGAAATCATCGTCAGACGCAGTTGGCCAGATTCTGGATGCTATTAATGTTTTACTCGAATATGATCCAGAAATTCGTATTCTGATTGAACCGAAACCGAACGAACCGATGGATATCGCCTATATCCCGACGATCGGGCATGCGATTGGTTTGGCTTATGCGAGCGATGAACCGGAGCGGGTTGGTGGGTTAATCGAAAGTGCGCATGCGATCTTGGCAGGATTGGAGCCGTCCGATGAAATGGGGTATGCGCTCCATCATAAGAAGCTTTGGAGTGTACATCTCAACGACCAGAACGGACTAAAATTCGACCAGGACAAGGCGTTTGGTTCTGTCAATTTGCGGCGTGCCTTTAATCAGGTCCGGGTACTTGAAGAGAATGGATATGGTAGAAACGGTGAGTTCGTCGGATTAGATGTGAAAGTAATGCGGACACAACCGCGCGATATCTCAACAAAACATTTATTGAGCAGCCGCCGTACTTTTCTTAATCTGCTGGAGAAGGTTCGGACATTTAATAAAAAAGTGGAGCAGGAGTTTATTGCGGCCCGAGACTATGAAGGCTTAGATTTCTATATTCTTGAACACCTTCTTGGCACATAAATTCTATCGCAGGCGTGCTTGAATCTGCTTTGTATAGTGCGTCAACTCAACGGAGAGTTATATAAAGGCGGCAGAGGACAAAAACAGACATGACAATGGATAAGAGCCCTCTACACGAGGCGGATGGACCTCGTTACCATGCAGTGATGCTTGTTGGTCCCCCCGGTGTAGGCAAAGGAACACAAGGGAAGATGCTGGCACAAATCCCCGGTATTTTCCATGTCTCCAGCGGGGATATGTTCCGAGAACTTAAGACCAATTCCAAATTCGGACAAATCTTCCAGCAATACGCCGGAGTCGGCAAGTTAGTTCCGGACGATATTACAATCAAAATTTGGCAGGATTACATGGCGCGGAAGGTCTGTGAGGGACTTTATACGCCCGAACGCGACTTGCTCATTCTTGATGGTATTCCGCGGAACATTACGCAAGCGGCTTTGATAGCACCTTGTGTAAAAATCTTTAAAATCATCTTTATGGTTTGTGAAGACAGAGAGGTGATGTTTAAACGCATCCGTGGACGCTCTCTGAAAGAGAACCGGATTGATGATGCTGAAGAAGTGGTAGTTCGCTATCGGTGGGACCTTTACAAACGGTACACTGAACCGCTGATTGACCATTACCCGCAAGACCTCATTCGGATCATTGATGCCGACAACATCGCATCAGATGTACTTCACCAGATATTATCCGTAATAGTGCCTATTCAGAAAAAACATTTCATGCCACCGCTGATGTAGATGCGCGTCCAACCCCAGACATCTTACTTTACTGTTCAATCAGCGTGACGATAGAGATGAAATTCAGGATGCGCGAGTGCTTGCATTGGAAATGGTGCTCCGTCATCTGATACCCGGATGCCGAGGAACTGTGGTGTCCGTCGAAACGTCTTGTGCAGTTCATACTGACTTCCTTCCTCTAAGATGCGATCATAAAATGCCAGTGTCTCCTCTAATTGAATCTCGTTGAGCGGGTACCAATCTTCATCTTGATAATGCTGAGGCTGTTTTCGGTATTTTTGGAACACCTCAAGGTCTGGTACAAGGATAAGTACCCATTCTGCTTCTTGATCTGCCACTTCCAAATCTAAATCAGGTAGAAGCCAGTTAAATAAGGTTATCGGTGCAGTCGCAATAACTTCCTCCGGCGGAATGTGGGCAGATATCCATTCCGATGCTGCAACACGGGTCGGTTGTGCCAGCATTACAGAAGCGAAAGCTGCAGTATAGACAAACGAATAAAGTACGACGACTCCGAAAATAATACTCCTTCCCCACTTTTGAAAAGTAACGTATCCCTTGGGCTTTCCAGACATAAGAAGCGATGAACCCTTATGTGTGATTTTGAAAAGATTAGCGAGGGCGATAGCGGCAAGCACCGTGAGTGCGGGATAGAGTATGAGGAGATGACGCGCAAATTTGACTTTGTGTATTCCGATAAACAGTAGATACGGGATAGCGAAAGCGAGTAAAAGTGTCTCTGTGCTGATGCCGCTTTTAAACGAGACGAGTGCACGCACTACTCCAAAACCGACGAGAAGTGCGAGTGGCAATCCCATTCCCCATTTCAGTAGCACCCATAGGTAGACGAACCGTTGTAACCACCCTGATTCTCCTGTGGAAATGAGCCCAAAATGTCCTTGATGATAGTGGGTGGCTTCGTACCAAAAGTCTGAGAAGAAAAGATTCCACTCTGGTGAAATTAGGTCAATGAGCCAATAAGGACAGAGGAGCGTGAAGGTTAAGGCTGAAACACCGATAACCGTTGCAAACCTTCTATAAAAATGCTCGGTACCGATGAAAGTTAAGAGAGAAAAACAGACAAAAATAGTCGTGAATTTGACTGCGCAACCGACACCCACAATAACCCCGAGCCACACTGCGGTCCGAAATGTAAGCACAGATGAGGGAAAGCGAGCGCGAAGAGCGATCCAGAGAAACAGTGTTACACAGAAAGTGGCGGGGATGTCAACGAGTGCGAAACGGGATTCGTTAGTGGCATGCAACATCGCCACAGCGAGCAATCCTGCGGCAATCTGACCGACGCGTCTATTATAAGCGTGCCGCCCAATAGCATAGGTGAACCAGAGTGTTGCGGTGGACAAGAGGGTATTGATACAGCGTGCCAATAGAATGACACTGGTTTCCGTTAGATGCAAGCCGCAGATTGAGAGCAATTTGCCTACCGCAGCAACGATGTAAAACCACGCCGTTCCGGGCCAGTTATAGGTTTGAGGGGGTGCCGTGAAGTGGATGAGGTTCAGCACATCGTGTGCAATAATTGTTTCACGTGGATCCGGTGTGTCGGGCAATCCAACGTTTAGACCGACGACCCGCAGACCGAAACCGGCAATGAGAATCGCTGATATAACGAAGTTGCTGGACAAACTAAAGAAGTTCCGCACCGCGAGAAGCAATCTCATTTTTGGAGAAAACCCAGTTCTTTGAAAATATTTTCCCAACGTGATCTGTGATTTTCACGAAGATAGTCCGGCACAAAACCGAGGTTAAGGTGATAGCACCCACAACCTACGAGGTTAGGGCTTCGGTTTCATAGCGACTGCGGTTTTCTCATAGAGTCCATCGTCTTACTTTCGCTCCACCCGCAGGCGTTTCCCTGTAGTTTTCTACAGGCATATCGTTAGGTAACGGCTATCCCCGCCTGCAATATGTTTAGCGCAGCGTTGATGTCTCTATCGTGATGTGTTCCACATTCAGGACATGTCCACTGCCGATCATTCAATGTAAGTTTTTTGTTATGATACCCGCAAGCACTACACAGTTTCGTTGTAGCAGTCCATTGATCGACTTGACGGAAATCACGCTTATGTTTTTGACACTTATATTTCAATATCTCAACAAACTCGTAGAAAGCAAGGTCAGAGACTTTGCGCCCCCACAGCCGTTTCATGCCCTCAAGGTTCAAAGCTTCAAGGACAATCGTATCAAACTTCTTACAGAGTTCACTCGCGAGTTGCCAATGGAAGTCTTTGCGTTGATTGCTAATTTTCCGATAGAGACGGGCGAGTTGCCTCACACACCACCACCAAGCGTTAGACCCTTTTTGCTTGCGACTCAATGCTTTGTTGAGAGACCGAAGTTTCTTCAAGTTAGATTTCAAAGGTTGTGGGTGTTGTATCTTTTCACCCGTGCTCAGTGTCAAAAATGCGTCTTTCATCCCGAAGTCTGCCCCAACGCTTTGACCTGTTGTCGGCAGCGGTCTAAAATCTCTATAGGTTGTTGTGATACAAAGCCAATAGTCACCGCAAGTATCACGTTTGATGGTGATACGACTGATAGAACCGTGCCACTGGCGGTATTTGTGAAACGTATAGGGCACTCTATCAAACTGCCACTTACGCGTATCAGGATTCCATTTGCGAAAAGTCAATGTGATACGATTGTTTTTCAGACACCAACCCGCGGGCCCTGGATAGGTGATAGATTTGAACTTATGTCTCGGCTTGATATGCGGTCTGCCACCAAGTTTCTTGAAAAAACGATCGTATGCATTATCAATACGCATCAACTCTTGTTGCACCGCTTGACTTGGCAGTATCTTCCAGTGCGGGTGCGTCGTCCGTTTCAACGCTTTAAAGTGATTATCCATGGCATTATAATTCGCATACGGCAAACCCGCTTTATAGCGTTGACGTTGCCACTCGTGGAAATACTTATGCACTTGCCACATATCGTCAAGCAGGTTGCCAATGCGTATGGTGTTAGATTGTTTTCCCAACGGATATTTATATGTTTTCATGGACTATCAAGTCTCAAGTCTTTAACCCCTATTGAGTGGGTAGGCAGACACGTAACCGAGCGGTTACGCTCAATATGTCTGCCAACTTGATACTCATATGATACCACATTTCTGTGTGAATGTCAAGTTTTTTGATACGACACGCCCATACGCCCGCCTACATCCCCTACCTAAAGGCAGGGGGCTTGACGGGAAGATTGATAACGAAGAAGAATCCGTTTGGATCGAAATCGGATTGGTTGATAACGTTAGCATACGTATCTTGTGCGGTTCTACCTTTGTCTACGAAGGCGCTGTCCATGATTCGCGCCCAGTGTATTTCGTCACCTTTCTGATAGGTTCGGATGTGATAGCCATCAGGACACTGGCGTCTCGGCAGCTTCTCTAAACTGTGCAGGACCATTCTGAGTTGATCTTCCACTGTATTCTTTAACTTGAGACCTTCGTCCACAGTTCTGTAGGGAGTGTCTCTTTGACGTTTAGGATCTGTGCGGACATCGACGGGAGTCCCAATTTCTCAAAGATGTCCGACCACCGCTCTGGTTGTCCTTCTTCAACGTAAACAGGTATGAACCCTAAATTCAGATAGGTTTTAATGGCGGGGATGCGGAAATCGTCGGTGTCCAACATCGAACATTTGAAGTTGTTGTCCCGAAAGTAGCAGAGGACAGCGAGTGAGACCCATTTTCCGAGTTTGTGTCCTGTGTGTTCAGCGACAACGCCGACCATGTGCACATATCCGACCTCTTTTTCATCTACGGATTGCCGCCAGGCACAAGCAGTTCCGACGGGGATACCGCGATGCGTTGCGAAGTAGAATCCATCGGGCAGAAACACATCTCGGTTCGTAATTTCATTTTCTGTATCTTGTGCGGTGCGTTCTCTGCCACCGAACGAGTCACTAATAATACGCGCCCAGTGTACCTCATCCCCTTTGCGATAGGTGCGCATGCCGTAACCTACGGGAAGTTCAAGTTCCGGTAGATTTTCTAAATTAGGACGTACCATCCTGAGTTGTCGCGCCATCTGCTTTCTCCTTCTCGTATGCAGTGCGGTTGCCAGTTAGCCGTGATTATACCACACCTCAAAAATTCATGCAAAATCCTTTACAATATTTTCCAAAAGCATTATAATAGTCCTCAATCATTTATAACAGGAAACACTCGCTCGCAATAAGGTCGGAAAATAGGTGAAACGACAGCAAAGAAAAACGCCCAACATTGTGCTTGTCGGTTTTATGGGAACTGGGAAAACCTCCATAGGCAGACGGCTTTCCATGCAACTTCGGATGCGCTACGTGGATACAGACGATGTTATTGAACGTGATAGTGGACGGCGTATCAGCGATATTTTTTCGGAAGATGGAGAACCCGTTTTTCGAGAGCTGGAAAGCGAAGCGGTTCGTAAAGTATCAAAACTGGAGAACCACATTATCGCCACGGGTGGCGGTGTTGTCTTGAAAGAAGCCAATATGGTAGAACTCAGGCGGAACGGTATTATTTTTTGCTTAACAGCGACAGCGGAAGAGATTTATCAGCGAGTTCGACATCAGTCGCACCGACCTCTACTTCAGACCCCCGATGCCCTCACGAAGATCCGTTCTATGTTGGAAGACCGACACCCCTACTATGCCAAAGCCGACTATATGGTGGAAACGACGGGACGCTCGTTTGGAGAGGTCATGGCGTATATTAAACGGGTGTTTGCGAAAAGTATTAGGGATTCAAGATGACGAACACCTTACGCGTGGAACTCGGCGAGGATAGTTATCCGATCATTGTCGGAGGTGCACTTCTTGGTCGGGTTGGCGAACTGCTTACATCACATACCAAATCTAAAAAGGTGCTCATCCTTTCGGATTCACTTGTTAAAGCGCGGTACATGCCTGTTGTTCGCCAAAGCCTTGAAAATGCGGGGTTTGATGTAGGTACAATAGAGGCTCCTGCTGGTGAAAAAAGCAAATCGTTAGCCCAGTTCTCTCGGATACAGGATAGTTTGATTGCGCATCAACTTGACCGCAGTTCAATGCTTATTGCGCTCGGTGGTGGTGTCATCGGTGATTTAGGCGGTTTTGCAGCAGCGGTGTATATGCGTGGTATCCCTTACGTCCAGATTCCAACGACGCTACAAGCGCAGGTCGATGCAAGCGTTGGCGGCAAGACAGCGATTAATCACCCGAAAGGCAAGAACCTCATTGGTGCGTTTCATCAACCGAAATTGGTGCTTATTGATGTAGATACCCTCAAAACCTTACCACAACGCGATATGCGTTCGGGACTTATTGAAGTTATCAAGATGGGGGTTATCCGTGACGCATCGTTATTCGAGAGGGTTGAGGAGAACTTGGCGGCTATTTTGAATTTAGAAGATGCTGTGCTTATTGAGATGATTTCGAGTGCGTGTGTCAATAAAGCGGAAGTCGTCGCGAAAGATGAGAAGGAGAGCGGTTTGCGGATGGTGCTGAACTACGGACATACCTTCGGTCACGCGCTTGAGGCAGTGACGCATTACAACAGATACCGACACGGCGAAGCGGTCTCTATCGGTATGAATTGTGCGGCGCAATTGGCGGTTAATTTGCAGATGTTCTCTGAAACCGATTTTCAACGGCAACGTGTCCTCTTAAATCGTGCGAAATTGCCACTCACATTCCCCTCCGATTTAACCCCAGAAGCAGTATGTGATGCGATGTATTTAGACAAAAAGACGATCGGGGGTAGACTCCGTCTCATCTTGCCGACGCGTATTGGGGAGGTCGTCATCCGAGATGATGTAGACGATCAGCATGTTTTAGAAGCTATATCGCAGTGTTTTTAATGGCTGTCAGCGTATTAGCCGTCAGCCGTCGGGACGGTTTTTTCTACGAAAAAACCTTTCAGCATGCCTCGCAGTGAGAGTTAAGAGGTTTCTAATGAACATAGCACCTCTTTGCTGACCGCCGAAAACCAACAGTCAACAGCCACAAACGAGGAATATATATTTATGATAAAAATAACGCAATGGATAGTCGTTATCTTAGTTTTATGCCTAAGCGTTAGTGTGGCATTTAGCCAAGGACTTGCGCCGCCATCAAACGTCACGGCGATGGATACACCCAATGATAACGGATCCAGTATTACCATTAAATGGGACGCGGCAGTTGAGGGTAGCGGTATTAGTGGTTACCAAATTCTGCGGCGGATTGCCGATGGTGAGCTTGAAACCATCGGAGACTTATTGCCCGCAGACGCAGGGGTCTATGTTGATTCAGCTATTGAGAAGGGGACTGCCTACACCTATATCGTGCGTGCTGTTAGTGAAACGGAGGCGACAGTAGATTCCGAACAGACTGTTCCGGTTGAGGGGACAGGCGAGTGGTTTCATACTGGCAAAATCCCGTTGCTTATTGCCATGCTCCTTTTTTCCGCAGCAATACTTTGGAATATTTATGATGCGCGAAGCGGTAAAGATATATTTGTCCGACGTATCCCTGGGCTTGAGGCGGTTGATGAAGCCATCGGTAGAGCGACAGAAATGGGACGTTCCATTCTATACAGTACAGGAATGGCGGGTGTCAGTGGTGTCGCTACGATTGCGAGTATGACGATTTTGGGACAGGTCGCTCGGCGCACAGCGGATTATGAGACTGCATTACGTGTTCCATGCCGGGACCCAATTGTACTAAATGTCGTGCGTGAAATGGTAAAAACTGCTTATCTTGAGGAAGGTCGTCCGGATGCCTATAATGAAGATGACATCTTTTTTATCACCGAAAGCCAATTCGCGTACGCTGCGGGTGTAGAAGGCATGATGCTCCGCGAGAAACCGGCGGCGATATTTCTACAAGGTACATTTTACGCTGAATCTCTCATCCTTGCGGAGACCGGTAATTCTGTTGGTGCTATTCAGATCGCTGGAACGGATTCGGAACACCAACTCCCATTTTTCATCGCCGCGTGCGATTATACCTTAATTGGCGAAGAACTTTATGCTGCGAGTGCGTACCTTTCCAGAGAACCGATGTTGCTCGGAAGTCTGAGAGGTCAGGATTGGGGAAAGTTACTTATTTTCGCTGCTATCGTATTGGGTGTGGTGCTTGAATTATTTGGCGTTAGTTGGATCACAACCCTCTTACAGCGGGTAAGTTAGGAGGTTTTATGAAGCGACAAGTCCCTTTAGTTCTCTGCTTTGTTTTCGGGATTGTAATGATCCTCACACAATTCAGCCCGCATTCAGTTTCGCAATGGGTCTATGAGGAAGTCATCAGTTGGGTGTTGATTATTGGGCCTTTTGCGCTGGTATTGGCAACGGTGACGCTGATTCAGACGCATGCGACGCGAATTCGGCGTCGAACAGAACATTGGCAGTACAGTTTTGTTGTATTTGCGGGTCTTATTATAATGGTTCTGATCGGTCTTTTCTTTACACCACAGAATTCTGTATTTGAGTGGTTATACAACAACGTCCAGTTGCCGATGGATGCGACGATGTTTTCGCTGCTTGCCTTCTTCATCGCCTCAGCCGCCTACCGCGCTTTCCGCGCCCGAACATTTGAAGCAAGTTTACTATTGATTACTGCTCTGATTGTCATGATGGGGAATGTGCCCGTTGGCGATCTTATCTGGAATACAGTATTATTTTGGGTCCCCTTGGAGGATGGTGCTTCTTGGTGGCGGCAGTGGATTTTAGATAACCCGAATCTTTCAGCGAGACGTGGCATTATTCTCGGTGTTAGTTTAGGTGTAATTTCACAGTCTATCCGAATTATCTTGGGTATTGAACGCTCGTATCTTGGTGGAGGAGATTAAATATGGATCGGCGATTTGTCTTTATCTTGGTTGCGTTGGCGGTTATTATTCCGATGTTGTTCTCTGTCAATTTACCCGTCTCAGTATCTGAACCGACGCAGAAATTCTACGATTATGTTGAGGCTCTTCCTGCCGGGTCAACGATCATGGTTGCCTTTGATTATGGTCCCTCCTCTTTAGCCGAGCTGAATCCTATGGCAAAAGCATTACTGAAACAGTGTTTCGATAGAGACATACGGGTCATAGCTATTACACTTATTGTAGATGCACCTACCTTGGCAAGTGCCCTTATACAAGAAGTCGCTACAGAGAAAGGGGCAGTGGAAGGTGAAGATTATGTCTTTTTAGGCTACCGTCCTGGTGCTGTGCAAGTGATGCTTGGCATGGGGACGGACATCGCGAGTGTGTATGATACGGATTACAACGGGACAGCGATTAGTGAGATCCCGATGATGCAAAATATTACGAACTATGACCAAATTGATCTTCTGGTTGATTTCGCCTCCAGCGATACGGTAGAGTCATGGATTATCTACGCGAATGTCCGGTACAACCAAAAGATCGCCGCTGGGGTCACAGGCGTTATTATCGCACAGATGTTTCCGTATCTGCAGACTGGACAGTTAGTTGGTTTGCTGTCTGGAATTTTGGGAGCGGCTGAGTACGAGAACCTTGTAGGTGCTCCTGCGAAAGGGATGCAATGGATAAATGTAGAATCGTTTGTCCATCTGTTGATTGTCGGACTGGTAATCATTGGCAACATAACTTACTTTATTCATAGGACACGGGAGGAATAGTTTGATGGATTTATGGAGTTTAATTGGAATTTGGGTTGCAGCGTTTCTGACACTCTCCATCTACAGCGTTCTTTATCAAGACAACCCGTTCTACCGATTTGCCGAACACCTTTTTGTAGGCGTATCTGTTGGGTATGGGATTGTCCTTTCTATCTATCAAGGACTTGTCCCCTTTGCCTTTAAACCGTTATGGGAGACGGTAGAAACTGGCGCGCCAGAAGGTTTCATTAAACTAATTCCGATCGGTATCGGTTTGCTCTTTTTTGCGCGCCTGTCCCCTCGTCATACGTGGTTAATCCGCTACCCGATTGCTATTCTTATCGGATTTGGTTCGGGAATCGCAATTCCGAATGTGCTGCGCGCGAACATATTTGAACAGACGCGTGGAACACTTGCTCCGTTTGCAGAGATTGCCGCGGGAACGCTCACGGGTTGGGGTATTTTCGAGGCAGTCCTTATGGTTGCTGGTGTTATTTGCACACTGACCTATTTTTTCTTTGCTGTAGAGCATCGGGGACCTGTCAAATGGGTTTCAAAGGTCGGCATCGCTTTCCTTATGATCGGATTCGGTTCGGCGTTTGGGAATACTGTTATGGGACGTGTCGCGTTGCTTATTCAACGGGTCGACTTCTTATTAAGCGATTGGTTGCACATAATTTCTTAATCTTTATGGGAATGGCAATCGGCTATCAGCAATCGGCTATCGGTAAGAATGGCTTTCGGAAATCTTCGGCTATCGGAAATCTTCAGTAAAGAGACGTTGGGATTTTCAAAAACCTCTTGTAACTGACTGCTGATTGCTAAAGTTCAAACCCACACCATTTAACCGCAAGGAAAAATTAAAAAATGAAACTTGGATATAGTACATGGGGAATGCCCACTGTTCCTATAGATACTGCCATCTCCCATTTAGCAAAACTCGGATACGATGGCGTTGAACTGACCATCATTCCACGGTTTACGACTGAACTCAGCACGCTTGATGCTGCGGAACGGAAACGGATTGCCTCCCTATTAGAACAGCATAACTTGGCACTACCGGCAATCGCGGCGCATTCAAGTCTGCTGGAAATGGATCCAGAGGCACATGCGAAAAATATGTGGCGACTGAAAGGCGGTGTTGATCTCGCGGTGGAACTCGCACAAGGTGATGAACCGCCTGCGGTTAATACGACCCCTGGTGGAAAACCGGAGGATTGGGATAGAAACAAGGAATTCCTCGCGGAACGGGTCGGAGAACTTGCCGATTATGGGGCATCGCGCGGTGTTACGATTGCTATGGAGCCGCATATCGGTGCTATCATTGACACACCGGCGAAGGTGCTTGAACTTCTGGAAATCGTCAATTCACCCTATCTCAAAGTTAACTTCGACATCAGCCATTTTGATATTGTTGGTATGCCGACAGAAGAGACGGTGGCGGCGTTAGCAGCCGTATCAGCACATACACACGTCAAGGACCAGCGCGGTACTGCACCTAACCATGAGTTCCTCATTCCCGGTGAAGGTCCATTTGATTATGTCGGCTATCTCAAGGAGATGCAAGCACACGGTTATGATGGTTTTATCACTGCTGAGGTGAGTTTTATGGTGCAGGCACGCGAAAACTACGATCCGCTCGCTGCTGCGACACTCTCTTATCAGACTTTATCGAATGCTTTTACGGAGGCAGGAATCGAACGAGGATAGCGATGGGAACCCCGAACATCCTTTTATTAATGACAGATCAGCAACGTTGGGATGCGATGGGTTGCAGCGGTGATTGGGTAGAGACACCGAACCTTGATCGCATCGCAAGTGAAGGTGTGCAGTTTACGAACTGTGTCACGACCTCGCCGGTCTGTATCCCGACGCGACTCAGTTTAGCGACAGGCTTATATCCGCATAACACCGGCGTTTGGAATAATATGAACCATACAATGCCAGCAGAAACGCCGACATGGATGCAAGCAATGCGCGATGCAGGCTACCGGACGAGTCTTTTCGGCAAAACACATTTACATCCACACGGCGGTGACTTACGTGAGCGTGAAGACTTGATGAATGCTTACGGGTTGGACGACGTAAACGAAATCGGTGGACCGCGTGCGAGTGCCAGTACTTTATCGCACATGACGGCGGAGTGGGAAGAAAAAGGGTTATGGGATGCCTACCGAGCGGATTATCGAGAACGGTTCAGCTCGAAACCACACCTTGTGCGTCCGTCAACGTTAGGACTCGAAAACTACGCTGATGTCTATGTCGGGCAGCAGGCGAAGCAGTATCTACAGAACTATGATCGGCAGGAGCCTTGGTGCTGTTGGGTGAGTTTCGGGGGTCCACATGAGCCGTGGGATACACCGGAGCCTTACGCCAGTATGTATGATCCGGAGGTGATGCCAGAAGCAGTTCCGCGCCCGTCTGCTGGAGAACGTCCGCGTGGACACTTAGATCGGCTTATGGAGCGGATAAACCCTGCGTTTGAACCCGGTGAAATCGGTAGATTGCGTGCAGATTATGCTGGCAATGTAACGCTTATTGACGCGCAAATCGGTGAAATTCTTGATGCGATTGCGGCACGCGGTGAGCTTGAGAACACTGTCATTGTGCATACCTCTGACCACGGTGAGATGAACGGCGATTACGGACTTATCTATAAAGGCAATTTTTTGAACGGTGCAGTCCGGATCCCGTTACTCGTGCGAACGCCTAAGGCATCGGGGTTACAAACCCCTCCCACAGGAAGTGTCTGTGATAGTCCTGTAGAATGGATTGACATCGGTCCGACGCTTGTTGAAATGGCAGGTGGTGAATTGGCGCATCGTCAGTTCGGAAAATCGTTGTGTCCGGTGCTAACGAACTCGGAAGCGGCGCACCGTGATTTTGCGATTTCCGAGATACAAGGCGAGATTATGTTGCTAAATCAGGAGTGGAAGGCTGCGCTCAACACAGATGGCGAAGTTTATCTGTTATTCGATGTGCAAAATGACCCGAATGAGATACATAACCTCGCTGGTAAACCTGAAGTTGTAGATGTTGAAACGGCGTTGCGCCTGCAAATTTTAGAATGGCTTGTGCAGACGCAACTGGGAAAACCGTTTCGTCAGTGAATGGAATATCCTAACTGGATTGTTCCTGTTCTTTAATTCGCCTTGCGTTGTGCACGAGTGTTAACAATTCTTCGCCGCGCTTCTCGGCTTGCGCTTCATCTTTTGCGACAACCTCTGGATGCTGTTGCAAGATGTCTTTAAGCGTCTTCGAGACGGTCTGTAGGCAACCCTCTTTCACCCAGAAACTCTCCCGTAGGATTTCGGCGAATTGTGCCATAGTTGCAGCAAACTGAAGTCCCGGCGAGGTATCCTCAAACTTGGCTTTAAGGTCTTCAACAGCGAATTTCTCACTGACTTCCGTTACCTTTTGCGTGTCGGGATCTTCATACCGGATGGAGACCTTCGCGAGTCTGCCACTATCAACCCCTTTGTTGAGTTTAACTTCATAGAGTGCGGTGACGCTGTGTCCGGATCCGATTTCGCCAGCATCTGCTTCGTCGTTACGGAAATCCTCATGCTTCATCTGTCGGCTTTCATAGCCAACCAGCCGGAACTGCCTCACGGTATCTGGATTGAATTTAACCTGGACCTTCGCATCCTTCGCGATGGTCTGTAGTGTTCCCGTGAGATTCTCAACAAAGATGCGACGTGCCTCGTTACGGGTATCGACATAGGCGTAATTCCCGTTGCCTTTCTTCGCGAGTTCCTCCATGAGGGTGTCGTTGTAATTCCCCATGCCGAAACCGACTGTGGTTAAGAAGATGTTATCGTTATCAACGTAGCTGCGGATTTCCTTGAGAAGCACTTCTGGGTCTGTTACACCTTCGTTCGCAACGCCATCTGAACAGAGAATCACACGATTGATGCAATCGCTTTCTGCATTCTTGCGGGCGAGTTCATATCCTTTGTGAATCCCGTCTTCAACATTTGTCACACCTTCTGGACACAGCGAATCAATCCGTTCCAAGATGTGTTCCCGATTCACAACACTGGTATGTGGGAGGACAACCCGAGCGTCGGTGCCGTAGACGACAATGCCAATCTTGTCGGCGGGACGGAGTTGTTTGACCAAAAGCCGCAACGCCTTTTTTACCAACCCCAACCGATTTTCCATGCCCATTGACCCGGAGACATCGATTACGAAAGTGAGTACAGCGTCCTGGCGATCAACATCTGGAACGACGCGTCCTTGAATGCCTATGCGTAGCAATTGGGATCGCTTGCGTTCACTAAATTTTGAAGGCGCGCCTTCAAGATGCAGTGCGAAAGCGGCATCGGTTGGCGGGGTATAGTCGTAATCAAAAGCGTTGATGAATTCCTCGACCCGCACGGCTTCTGTCGGTGGCAGATTGCCGTCTCGGAGATAGCGACGCATTACGGCATAGGAGGCACTATCGGCATCCATACCAAAAGTCGACTTGTTATCATCTTCTGGGTCAATAAATGGGTTTGTGCCGTGTCCCTTGAAGAAGACATCGCGGTAAGCAGCTCCATTGGGCGGGTTTAATTGTGCTGATGTTGGGACAATTGCACTATACGCAAAGGATTCCATGACCTGCGAGAGCCGCTTCCGTTTGAGAGTAGGCCTATTAAACGTTAATGGTCTTGTGTCATTGATAGGTACGTCACGCAAAACCAGTCTTTCTTCATTGAAAACGTTATCCGCGAAGGCATAGCGGCAGACGAAATCTGAATCTAATTCGACATCAGAGACATGATAAGCCACGCTCGCGCTTGCGTGGTTTGTTCGTGTAATCGTAACGTCGTGCGATGGGGACTCAATGTCTCCAAGTGCGTCCTTACCTTCAATGTCTATTGACATCAAGAAACTTTCAACAGGTTGGTTGGCTCGTAGATGATGCGTGTACACTAAACTGTCGTCGATTTCCTCGGTCTGTTCAGTATATTGGATTTGAATCCGGCACGCATCATCGGCAGCAATCGGTGGGATTTCTGCTTGCAATGCGGAAGTCCCGATTGTCTGTAAGATTTGCAAGTCCTGCGCTTGGAGAATGCGTTTATAGAACTCGGTTAACTTCTGTCCTCTCAGCAATTGTGGTTCCGTGAGATTGCCACTAATGCGAATCTCGGTATTTTTTTGTTTCGCTCCATCCGGTAGTGGGAAAAGAAAAAGACCACCGATAGGGACGTTATTTGGGTTGCTGAAAATGAGATCTACTTCTGTTGTTGCTAACCGATCATCATCAATTGAGACGTTCACGTGATAACGCTCAATCATCAGTTTTTGAAAGTGAGATGCTTGCGTCTCTGATGGGACAAAAAGACTTCTCGCCAGTGTGTAGAATTCTAATTGGTTCATGAGATATCTCCTTTTATTCTATGTTTAAGGGTTGGGTCTGCTTGATTGGTGAAGTGAGAGGTAAAAGTCATTCAGGCACACCTATTTGGAGTTGTGCCTACAATGTGCCAATATCATGAAAAAGGCACATTAAAATCTATACATTTAATAAGACGTTGGGATTTTAGGCGGGTTTAAATAGGGGAACAGATTTTTTTATTTTCTCAGATAATCCAAAATACCAAATATCCCAAGACAGTTTAAAAGGGCGATCTCACTTGCGACGAATCGAGAACTGAAATCGCCCTCTCAAAAACACTACCCTTCCTTTTGTTCCTTAAGGCGATGTGCTTTAAGGACAAGGTTGAGCAGTTCTTCGTATCTCATGCTGTGTTTCCGAGTTTTCGCTTCGAGATGCGGTAGGATCCTCTCAAGTGTCTCACCGACATTTTTCAAAGAGCCTTCTTGCGCCCAGAAGCTGCCGCGCAGGATTTCAGCGAACTCAGCGACAGAGGCGGTAAGTTGGAACGTCGGGGTTGCTTCTTCAAATATCCCTTTCAAAGCATCTGTAGCGATAGATTCATTCACCTCCGTCACGTGTCCTGTCTCTGGGTCTTCATGCCGGATAGAGACTGTAGCGAGTTTGCCGATTGCATTATTGTGGAGTTTAACTTCATAGAGCGCAGTGACACTATGTCCGGCACCGACTTCACCAGCATCTACGGTGTCATTACGGAAGTCTTCGTGTGCGAGTCGTCGATTTTCATATCCAAGTAGCCGGAACCGGCTGACAGTCTCTGGGTTAAACTCGACTTGTATTTTGGCATCTTTCGCAATGATTTGGAGTGTTCCTGTCAAGTTTTCCACAAAGATCCGTTTCGCTTCGCCGAGTGTATCAACATAGGCATAGTTACCGTTGCCGTTATTTGCGAGTTGTTCCATGAGGGTATCGTTGTAATTGCCCATCCCGAAACCGACCGTTGTTAGTGTTACGCCTTCTTTAAGGTATGTGCGAATTTCTTTGAGAATTGCATCGGGACCGGTTTGTCCGACGTTCGCGACACCATCTGAACACAGGATCACACGGTTGATGTAATCGGAATTTGCATTCTGGGTTGCGAGCTTATATCCCATCCGCAGTCCTGCCTCTGCATTTGTCGTGTATTCTGGTGCAAGCGCGCGGATTGCGCTTAAAATATGTTCTCGATTCACAATACTGGTATGCGGCAGGACGACCCGTGCATTAGAAGCGTAAACGACGATACCGACTTTGTCGCTCGGACGGAGTTGTTCAAGCAAAAGTGTCAACGCCTGTTTTACTAATCCCAACCGATTTTCCCTGCCCATTGACCCAGAAACATCAATGACAAAAGTAAGTATCGCGTCTTTCCTGTCAGCGTCTGGAATCAGACGACCTTGAATACCGATGCGCAGCAATTGGAGCCGTTTGCCTTCACCAAATTTTGAAGGCGCGCCCTCAAGATGAATGGCGAAAGTCTTGTCTGTTGGCGGCGCGTAATTGTAATCTAAGGCGTTCACAAACTCTTCGACGCGTATCGCTTCTGATGGTGGGAGGTAACCGTCTTGAAGGTAACGCCACATAACGGTATACGAAGCGGTATCTACATCCATACCAAACGTCGAAAAGTTGTCGTCCTCAGTGTCAATGAACGGATTTGTGCCAGCATCATTAAAGAAGACATCATCATAGGCAGCACCGTTTGGTGGGTTTAATGCTACCTGTGACGAACGTAACGCCTGGACCTGCGGTGAATGTGATCCAGTAGGCACCACATGACCGTTCTTCGTGTTATGTCCACGCAACATGGGCTGGCTCTGTTCCTGGACAGTGACGACAGAGTTCTGCATAGGAACAATCGGTTTGATAACAGGTTTAACAACAGGTTTCCGGACCTTCGGTTTCGACGGTTGTACTGCCACCGGAAATTTAGAC
>JAAXHI010000470.1 GCA_012270875.1 Candidatus Poribacteria bacterium
CCGCTGCGAGATTAACGTTCTCAATAAATTCCTCAATATCTACACCCGCGCTTAAAATCACCCACGGCAACGTTGAAGTTTCATCTAATTTCTGACAGACTTCTTTCACTTCAGCGAGTTCATACGCCGATTCCCCTGCATAAAAACTTGCATCTTGATAATCCGCTGTGTACTTCAAGTCAGCAGGGAATTCCAATTTCAGGATGTCAACTTTGTAACTTGGGTCTATGAACTCCTCAACACTTCTAATGACGAGATCCGGCTTCTGCTTTGCGAACCCAACACTTTTAGCCGTGCCTTCGAGTGCGTAACTCACTAATTCCAAGAGAAATGGTAGATCCTGCTTTTCGCATTCATCACCGACATGACGTACAAACGCTTGCTGATGCTTGAGGGTTTCCGGGGAAGCATCGGGATGATAATAAGCGAGGAGTTTAATGGCATCTGCGCCAGCACGTTGTGCCTTCGCGATCGTCCAGTTTGCTATTGGATTGGAGAGGCGTTCGTTCTCCGCGACACCTTCGCTGACGTAACCGGATTCTTCATAAGCCAGCAGTAACGCGACGTCCCTTGGGATTTCAGTAATAGAATAGGGGTGCCCGTAAATCGGGTCGGTAAGAACTGCGGTAGCGTTTGGGGAAAGGACTCGAGTAATCAAAGTTTTAAGTGCAGCGACATCTTCATATTGGACATCTGTTTTGTCCTTGTCAAGTGCATCTGCGAGTGCTTGTACCATGGAGCCTCGCTGGTCAATCGCCATCATCTTAAAGCGACCATTCGCATCGGCGAGTTTCATGATACCTCGCAATTTTCCAGAGGAAATATCGTTCATTGAATTCTCCTTTTTCAATGGCTATCAGCCATCGGCTCTCGGCTTTCAGTAAGAGTCCTCTTGTGGCGGTTCCACGACAGGTAACTGCCACAAGAAAGGAACTGACTGCTGACTGCCGATGGCTGACGGCTATTCAATATTCACGTTCAACGAAAAAATGGATTAAAGATAAAAACAGTTGCTTTGCGCGTCCATCATGCAGATGGGCAAAATTGTTATTAAACCTTCCAGAGGCTTCCCGTAACAGTGCCTGAGAGCGTTGTTGTGCGTAAGTAATAGAGTTATATTTTTGCATCAATTGAAGGACACTCTCAACCTCTTCCTCAGTCTTCTCGTCGCGCGGACGTGCCATAATGTCAATCACCTGTTGTGCTTCGGCAGCGGTACAGGCGTTGATAAGATGGATGAGGACGAGGGTGCGTTTGCCTTCACTAATATCACCGGCGATCTCTTTGCCGTACCTACCGACATCACCGATTAGGTTCAGTACATCGTCTTGAATCTGGAAAGCGACCCCGATTTCTTTACCGAGTTCGACGAGTCCATCTATTTCAGCCTCACTCGCGCCGCCAATGATTGCCCCGACACGGCAAGGTGTGATGCAAGTATACCAAGCCGTCTTTTGGATACACATCGTCAGATAATCGTCTTCATCCAGATTCCAGCGGTTATCGCTCACCCAACTCAATTCAATATGTTGTCCCTCAACGACTTGGTTACTGAGTTGTATGAACTCAGATAAAATACGGAAGGCGAGTTCGTGTCCAAGAATCTCGGTGTTTCGGTGTAGCATCTCCCACATTTTGCAGTGGAGTGCGTCCCCGACGTTGATTGCCATCGGAATCCCGTGCTTCTGATGCAGACAAGGCTCACCTCTGCGAAGTTCGGATCCGTCTTCAATATCATCGTGGATGAGGAGCCAATTCTGGAGGAGTTCAAGTGAGGCAGCGGTATTGATAGCACGTTGTGGGTCGCCTCCGAAGGCTTCACAGAGAAGCATGCAGAGCGCAGGACGCAACCCTTTCGCGGCGCGGCGTGGGTAGTCTAACATCATCTGGTACAACTGATGTACATCCGGGTGCTGATGAGTGGTTGGGAGAAAATCAAAGATACAGGCATCAACCTTACTTTTAATCTCGCTGAGGTATGTGGTGACAAGGTGCTTTGTTGGTGAGAGATCCTGTCCAGTTTTCTGCATCGCTTTCCTTACATTTCGCGCCGTTTTTTTATTTGACTCAGCCCTCCCCTATCGCCTCGGGTCCTTGAGCATGAACGTCAGATTTCGTCAAGCGTCCGCTTACGAATTTGCTTTAAAATTATACCATACTCTGCGGTGAAAATCAAATTTTTCGTTGAGAACGATTTAACTGAGAACGGGTTTATAATTCATCTAAATCAATTGAGATGAATCGGTATCCGAGCGGTTTTATCCGTTCAACCAAAGTTTCCCGCACTTGGATAGCACGCGCAAATTGGGCATCCGAGACCTGTATCCGTAGAACAGGCTCGTGGTCAAAGAGCGAAATATCTTCAAGCTGGAATTCGTGGAGAATCTGTTGGATTTGTGTTAAGGCTGCAGGGTTCTCGTCTTGCCCCGGATTATTATCTTTTCCCATATTAGGAACGCCGCCTCCAGTCGCTACCCGCCATGAATCCGCCATCAACGAAGACCATCTGCCCCGTGACAAAGTCGGAGGCATTAGAGGCGAAGAAAATTGTCAAACCCGCCAAGTCTTCAGGCTCGCCCCACCGATACGCGGGGGTACGATTGAGTATCCATTCATTTCGGTTGTCTTCACGTGCGGGAGCAGTCATCTCGGTTCTGATGAAACCGGGTGCGATGCCGTTCACTTGAATGTTGTACTCCGCCCATTCCACAGCGAGCAGTTTTGTTAATTGAAGCAGCCCGCCCTTTGCTGCCGTGTATGCGACACTCGTCGGCAGCCCGATCGCTGACGTGAGCGACAAGGTATTGATGACCTTCCCGGATTGCTGTGCTTTCATGACATTACCGCAGGCTTTCGCGAGAAAGAACGCGCCTTTCAGATTAACGTCCGTAACGAAGTCCCAATCTTCCTCGGTGAACTCCATTGCGGGGTTGCGTATATTGACACCGGCATTATTGACGAGTACATCAAGTCTACCGAGAGTTTCCACAGTTTCCGCAACGAGTGCGTCGATTTCCGAGAGGTTGCTGACATCCGCCTGAATTGGAAGGATTTTTCTGCCAGTTTCTGCAGCAATCCGTTCAGCGACGGGTGTCAATGTATCTATTTCGCGTCCTACAACAACGAGATTAGATCCAGCCCCTGCGAGTCCCTCCGCCATTGCGAGTCCGATCCCGCGACTCGCGCCCGTGACGAGGCTCACTTTACCATCCAATTGAAATTGCTCGATCATATCTGCAGCAGATTTTTGACTCATATTTCGACTCCAATCTCCGATTTGATTACTCAAGGGTGCCATCCGGTTCAGTTAATTCAGCCAACTTTTGCGTCCCAATAACCTTTACTTTTCCGCTGTGTTCCTCAGCGAGAGAGACAAGTAGATGCGCGCCCGGGGAACGTCTCAGGTCAATCTCAAGTGCGACGACATAGATCGCAGCGTTATTGCGATTCTGTTCGCGCACAGCATCAAGAATTTTCTGTGCGTTTGTCTCAATAAAACGTCCGCCACTCACTGTCGTCGGGAGTCCATCTGTCACCAAAACAATAACAGACGAATCAAGCGTCAGTGCGCTTTCAAGTGCGGCAAGGATATTAGTCCCAACATTGGACTGAATGCGTTCAGGTGTGAATCTGTCCAAATGTTTCAAAGCCCGTTCTATATTTGCGGCATTCGCGGGTAGCATTTCCCTGTGCATGGCTTCCGCCAGTGTAGAAAAAGTTACTACGTTTAGGGTACTCTCATCACCGAGCATCAGCACAGAGTCTTTAATGGAGTTAACGGCTAATTCCAGTTTATTGAGTCCTGCTGCTTGCATACTCGCCGATACATCCAGACAGTAAACAACATCTTTAGGACCACCGAACTCATTAAGGAAGTCGATGATACCGAGACGGTCAGAGGTCCCGGATTTTCCGCCACCGCCGAGGAGACCATCACCGCCACCCTGTCCGTCGCCACGGAACCGTCCCATTCCATCGCCTTTCGCTCGGACACGACCCGTAACGATACCGCGTCCATCGGTACGCCCGGGTTGTGAGACTAACCGACTGAGGTTTGAGGCTTCCGCATCTCGCAATTGGGCATCCGTCATAACATCTGGAATAACATCACTCAAGGGCACCTTGTTGACTTCCACGTCTTCGAGGACAACCCGCGGACTGAATTTGACGACCTCATCTATCTTGTTTCGAGCGGATTCAATTTTCCGATCCATTGCATCTCTGGCGAGTTTTTGGTTCGGATCAAGCAGTTTTTTCGTGAGCGGTGGTTTGGGTTTCTGCTTCCGCTTTTTAGGTGCATCTGGATCGTTAAGCAAATCAACGGCAAAGAGATCCGTATCTTCCTCAGCGAGTTGATTCAACGGGAGGAAAAGATAGACGATAGCGATAACCAAGTGTAAGATAAGAGACAATAAAATGACAGATCGCATCCGATTTTTACGCCGCTGTGCGTCAATTCGCCAATTCAACAGTTGATTTAACACGGGTCAGCCCTCCACGTTTTGTGTGCTTTCAGTAGATATATCTCGGCAATTATATTTCTTAGGAACACGGATAGATTTTGGAGATTTGTGGGTCTATGTTCCCGATGCAATTTGTTTATCTTCAAAAGCCTGAATCCACGTTTTACCTTCCGGTGTGAGTTCATAGTAGGTATGATTTCGATGCTTAATCCATTTGCCTTTGACGATATTTTTTCGATATTGGATAATGCGTCCTTCAACGCGTTTCAAGCCGCCGAGTTCTCTCAATTTGCGATGTCGCTGGTGCATCTCCTCAAGCGGAATTCTTAAGGCTTCAGCAACAACAATAGAATAGTCCATTCCGAATTCTTGATGGTGTTTAAGAACAAAGTAGTCGGTCTCATCAAGTTCAGCGAATTCAGGCGCGATTTCAACGGGACCCGCCGAACGCTCGGTTGCCTGAACTTCAGCCCACATGACTGCTAATAAACGTTCTGGTCGTAGACCTTGCACGGCGTTACAAGTCGTATGATGGACAGCGATCGTACCATCTTCCTTGAAATAGCCGGTAATCGGGTCATCTTCTTGTGGAAGACAACACTTCGCGATTTTATAGGTGAGTTCAGGTGTCATACTTCTGTCTCGCTATAGTTTTTCTAATGCCCGATAGCCGATGTCGCTCCGTGCATGTGCCTTATCAAAATGGATAGCAGAGACCCCTTGATATGCCTGTTGAATTGCATCATGCAATCCACCTGCGACAGCCGTGACACCTAACACTCTACCGCCAGCCGTGACAATGTTTGCGCCATCCTGTTTTGTGCCAGCATGAAAGACGGTAACGCCTTCAATCGCATCCGCATCTTCAAGTCCCGTGATCACCTCACCTGTTTCGTAAGGGTCGGGATACCCACCAGAAGCCATAACGACACACGCTGCTGCCGCGTCATGCCATTGCACGTCAGCGGCGTACTGTTCAAGTGTTTCGTCAATACATGCGATTAGCAAAGGGGCTAAGTCACTTTTAAGGCGAGGAAAGAGAACTTGTGCCTCTGGATCTCCAAAGCGACAGTTGAATTCCACCACTTTCGGACCGGCATCGGTAATCATCAATCCGACATACAACACCCCTTTGAAGGGTCTTCCGATATCCGCCATGCCGTTGACAGTCGGATAAACGATGCGCTGCATCACATCATTGTGCAGTTCCGGTGTGATAACGGGTGCCGGTGAGTATGCTCCCATGCCCCCGGTGTTCTTACCGGTATCACCATCGTGGGACATCTTATGGTCCTGCGAAGTGACAAACGGGAGACAGTAGGTTCCATCGGTAAGCACTGTGAAGGAGGCTTCCTCACCGATGAGTTCTTCCTCAATTACGACACTATCCCCTGCATCACCAAATGCTTTGTCCACCAAAATAGTTGTGACAGCTTGCAACGCCTCTTTGAAGGTACGTCCGGGGATAACACCCTTTCCTGCAGCGAGTCCATTTGCTTTGACAAAAACAGGTGCATTGTAATCTTCGATATAAGCCATCGCTGCTTCGACATCCGTAAACGTCTGGTGTTTCGCTGTCGGTATGTCGTTTTGCACCATCAGCTGCTTGGCGAAATCCTTGCTCGCTTCTAAGCGCGCTGCGCGTTTATCGGGTCCAAATGCTTTCAGACCGCGTTCACGGAACACATCAACGATCCCTTCAACTAACGGTGCTTCGGGACCGACAACGGTTAGCGCAATGTTCTCAGATGCTGCCCAATCTGCCAAGTCGGTAAACCGATCTGGCATCGGGATAGATTCTGCGATTTGTGCGATGCCAGCATTACCGGGCGCGCAATAGATTTTTTCGACGAGTTGGCTTTGTGCAAGTTTCCAGACGAGCGTGTGTTCGCGTCCGCCCTGCCCGATAACCAGAATTTTCATCTTCATATCCTTTTTGATTGTATTATATCATAAAATGTTCGGAAAATCAAACAATTTTAGTCTGAAGCCAATGGTTCTAATTTGACAAAGGCTGTCAGATTTGTTATAGTACTTTTAGTGTATTTTACAATCGCAATTGGCTGAATCAGTTTCACCTCAATAACAGAGCCCATCCAACAAAAAACCATTAATGCGTAACGTACATCTACAAAAAATAGAGGTTTTCCAGACTCAAGATGGACAAGAACCTTTTACCGACTGGTTGAGATCACTTCGCGATCAAAGAACACGGGATAGAATACGAAAACGACTTGAACGGCTTGAAGCTGGCAATTTTGGTGATTACCGATCTGTTGGTGACGGGGTGTTCGAACTTCGCCTTCAGTTTGGAGCTGGCTATCGCATTTACTTTGGTGAAGTAGATAACACAATCGTCCTTCTACTCTGTGGTGGAGACAAGTCATCGCAGGCACGGGATATTCAACGCGCAAAAACCTATTGGCTAAAACATAAGGAAACACACTGATGAGAAAATATAGAACATGGCACGAGGTCTTAATAGAACAGCTTGCCGACTCAACAGAAGCGATTGGTTATCTTGACGTGTCATTAGAGGAATATCAGATTGATGGTGACACACCGTTCTTTCTGCAAGGGATTCGGAATGTTGTTGAAGCACAGGGTGGCGTCACTGAAGTCGCCAAACGATCCGCTATAGCACCAGAAACGCTATCGAAAATCCTTTCAAGCGAGGAAGCACCGCATCTTGACACCTTTGTAACTATTTTGAAAGCACTTGGATGCCGACTTTCTATCGAACCGCTAAAAGATAAAGGACTTATACCTGACACTGAACTCGCCATTGAAACCGAAAGTGTGAAACTCAGAAACGAAGAGCTCCAATTATCCAAATCAGATCCATCTCACTAATAGAGGAGTTACTAATGGCTGAACAACACCACGAACTTGCTCATGTTTTTACTGAGGCTTCGCAGGGTGTTAACGACGCACGCGGTGGCACTTCACGCGACCTCAACACACCTTACACCTTCCCGGGTTATACCAAAGCGGAATGGACTGAAAAAGCAGCGGCACTGCGTCAGCAGATTCGCGTTGCTAACGGGTTAGTGCCAATACACGAACCGACACCGCTAAATGCCGAAATCTTCGGAAAAATCGAGCGGGAAGATTACAGCGTGGAAAAGGTCTATTTTGAACCCTTTCCGGGTTTCTTCACAACCGGCAATCTCTACCGCCCACTCGGAAAATCAGGTCCATTTCCGGGGATTGTGAGTCCCCATGGACACTGGGGACGCGGGAGACTCGAAAATATTGAACGCGGTTCAATTCCGGGTCGCTGTATCAACTTCGCAAAACAGGGATACGTTATTTTCGCCTACGACATGATCGGTTACAACGATAGCGGTAAACAACTTGATCACAACTATGGTGGTGCACGGGAAGATCTCTGGGGACTCAGCGCGATGGGACTTCAACTCCAGAATAGTATGCGTTCCATCGACTTTTTAGAGCGTCTATCGGATGTAGACAACGAGCGTATTGGATGCACAGGTGCGTCGGGTGGTGGCACACAAACCTTCATCTTGACAGCAGTTGATGAACGTATCAAAGTCTCGGCACCTGTCAATATGATCTCAGCGACGATGCAAGGGGGCTGCATCTGCGAAAATGCCCCAAACCTCCGCTTAGATGCAAGCAACCTCGAAATTGGCGCGTTGATGGCACCCCGTCCACTCCTACTCGTTTCCGCGACTGGCGACTGGACAGTGAAGACACCGACGGTTGAGTATCCTGCTATCCGAAGTATCTATGCCCACTTTGATGCCGAAGATAAGGTGCATCAGGTTCAGGTAGACGCAGAGCACAACTACAACAAAGAGAGCCGCGAGGCGGTGTATGCCTGGTTCGCCAAATGGTTTTTAGGAGCAGAAGACGCTTCAGCGTTTAAAGAGGTTGCATTTGAGGTTGAACCTGATGAGGATCTATTAGTCTTCTCAGAACGCGAGCTGCCAGCACACGCTTTGAAACAGGAGGCGTTTCTACCGGCTTGGAGAAATCGCTCTCAAGCAGCGACTGAAAAACGGAAACCGACAAATGCAGCTGAACTTCAGGCTTTCAACGAAGAATTGGGCAGCGGGTTGCAGCGTGCCTTGGGGTTAAATCTACCGAAAATCACGGATATAACGCTTGTTGAACCTGAAGGTGCGTTCCCTACAACCTATCAGACGAATTTATCTGCGAAACATCTTGTTATCGGCAGAAAAGGTATCGGTGATGCCATTCCTGCCATCCTATTTAGCCCAGAACCGCAGGTAGGACACGATCCGATAGTGCTTATCGTTCACCCAGAAGGGAAAGAAAAACTAATCGACCCAGAAACTGGCGATCCGTCACCACTTATCACAGACTTGCTGAGTGCTGATCGTAGGGTGCTACTCATTGATGTTTTCGGAACAGGTGAGCACGGCGATTATGAGAGATCCGAAGACACGGGTTATTTCACGACCTACAATAGGACCACTGCAGCATTACGCGTGCAAGACATTGTGACAGCACTGCGCTGCTTTACAGGTAGAGGCGATGTTTCAGAGGTGAACCTGATCGGGATAGGTGAAGCGGGGTTATGGGGTCTACTCGCATCGGGATTCACAGATGTCAAGAATGTTGTTGTAGATGCGGCAGAATTTGATAATAGTAACGATACTGCCTTTTTGGAAACCTTACCGATACCGAATATCCGTCAAGTCGGCGATTTTCAAACAGCAGGTACGCTGATTGCACCCCGATCATTGATTATCCACAACACCGGTAACGCGTTTGGGACGGCACAGATTACTGAAGTTTATGGAAATATCGGTGCAAGTCAGCATCTATTTGTGGGGAAAGACAAGTTGCCTGATGAAGAGATCGTTGGGCGGATAACGACAGCATAATCAGCGAAAAATACAAGGGCGGACCCTATAGCGTGTCCGCCCTTATATCTGTAATGTAGTTGTAACCGAGCATGTTTCTATGACAGGTTATAACCACGTTCGTTGTGTTGCGAGAGGTCAAGTCCTTGACGTTCCTCATCCTCTTCAACGCGTAAGCCGACTGTGGCATCCACAATTTTGAGAATGATAAACGAAAGGATTCCACTCCAAGCGATGGTGATGATAATGCTGAGCAATTGCGCCCAGACCTGTGTGCCTATTGTCATACCTTCAGCCAATCCATTACCACCTAAGCTTGTAGCGACAAAAACACCGGTCAATAAGGCACCCACAATCCCACCGATGCCGTGAACACCAAATGCATCAAGTGAATCATCATAACCGAGTTTTGCTTTCAGACTCGTAGCACCCCAGAAACAGACAACGCCAGAGACGAGTCCGATAACGAGCGCGCCAATCGGTCCGACGGAGCCAGAAGCAGGCGTAATAGCGACCAAACCAGCAACGGCACCTGTTACAATGCCGAGAGCACTCGGTTTACCGTGTTTCCCCCACTCCACAAACATCCACGCAATGGCGGCAGTGGCAGTTGAGATCTGCGTAACGAGCATCGCCATGCCAGCGGCGCCATCGGCAGCAACAGCACTACCCGCATTGAAACCGAACCAACCTACCCAAAGCATTGACGCGCCGACGACGGTTAGCGTCAAACTATGCGGTGGCATTGCTGTTGTCTGGTAACCAATCCGTTTTCCGACCAAAATAGCAGCGACTAATGCTGCAATACCTGCGTTAATATGCACAACATTTCCACCAGCGAAATCGAGTGCGCCGATAATATCACCAAATAGCGAACCGTCGCCGGCCCATGCCATGTGGCAGAGCGGTGCGTACACAACTACAGACCATAAGACAGAGAAGATCAACATCGCTGAAAACTTCATCCGTTCAGCGAATGCACCGGCGATCAAGGCGGGTGTAATAATCGCAAATGTCAACTGGAAGGTAACAAAAACGGTTTCGGGAATAGTCCCACCGCTTAAGAGTGTATCTACGCCGATACCGCGTAGGAAGATGGTGCCAAGTCCACCCACGAAAGAATTGAGGGTGATCTTCCCTGCTTCCATACCAGCGGTGTTAAAGGCGAGACTATAGCCGCAAATTATCCACAGAACCGTAATCAACCCTGTCAATGCAAAACATTGCATAAGCACAGAGAGAACATTTTGGACGCGTACTAAGCCGCCATAGAAAAGCGCGAGTCCAGGGATTGTCATGAACAGCACGAGGGCAGTTGAAGTAAGCATCCAAGCGGTGTCGCCTGAATCAGGTGCGGTTGCATCTTGCGCCATCGCCAAACTCGGCACGCCGCAAATCAATAAAATAACAATTAGCGTTCCAATTCGCGTGTAAACAGATCGCTTTTTTGCTGTCAGTGATGCACATCGTTGTTGCATCGGAATCCTCCATAATATTTACAAGCATAAGTCGCTTGTTTTGTTGTTTCCGTAAGGACAGACAACTTTGTCTGCCATTTCAATTTTCGTTATCGCGGGTGTTTCTACGTTGCCCGCGGGTTGCATTCCAACTCCGGTGCGTTTATGAAACGCGCCTATTCATAAAAACCTACATTTCACGATAAAGAAATATTAATTCGCAATTTTAGCAGCATATCACAGTCACATCAAGCGATAATTTCGACACAAACAGAGAGCAAAAGGATTCTCATAGAAAGCGGGAAACGCCCACACGTAGCGAAGTAAAACTCAGGGATATAAGTGAAACTTCCTGTGGGCGATCCCGATTAGATTTGTAGCCTGAAGGCTATCAGGGAAATTGTCTTAACGTATTGCGGAGACATTAAAATCAGGATAAGCACTTGCGCCGTGTTCTTCGTAATCAAGTCCTGCCTGTTCTTCTTCTTCCGTGACCCGCAAGCCAGTAATCGCTTTGATCCCGTAGAAGAGAATAAAGCCAGTAACGAGACACCATACGAGAACGGCGAGGACACCGACGATCTGTGCTCCGAGAAGTCCGAAGCCTCCACCGGCGAAAACGCCACTTGAACTGTCGAAAAATCCGAGAAGAATCGTACCTAACGCGCCACACGTACCGTGTACGGAGATGGCACCGACCGGGTCATCAATACGGAGTTTCTCAAACATCAAAACACTCAGAACGACAACAATACCACCGAGTGCGCCGATAATTGCAGCGGATGTCGGTGTTACAGAGGCACAGCCCGCAGTGATTGCGACCAATCCGCCGAGTGCGCCGTTGAGTGCCATACCGGCATCGGGTTTGCCGAGAATGAGCCATGCGGTAATCATCGCGAGGATAGCACCCGCAGCGGCTGCGAGGTTCGTCGTTATCGCAATACTGGAAATCGCAGCTGCGTCAGCACCCATTTGGCTACCGGGATTAAATCCGAACCAACCGAGCCACAAGATAAAGACACCGAGTGCAGCGAGCGGGAGATTGTGTCCGGCAATCGGTCTCGGATTCCCTTCAGCATCGTATTTCCCAAGGCGAGGTCCCAAGACGATAGCACCTGTTAATGCGAGCCAACCGCCTGTTGAATGGACGACCGTTGAACCGGCAAAATCTGACATACCCAAGCTTGACAACCAGCCACCACCCCAAACCCAGTGTCCAACAACGGGATAGATGATACCGGTGATGAAAATGCTGTAAATTAAATAACTTTTGAATTGTGTGCGCTCCGCCATTGCCCCGGAAACGATCGTGGCAGCGGTTGCGGCGAATACGAGTTGGAAGAGCCACGCCGCATAAGTCGGGACCGAACTCCACTCTAATGAACTAAATATACTTGCACTGGCTTCTGCGCCTTCTGTAAGGGTTTGAGAAGGAACAAACCAACCACTTGTTCCCATGAACGCATTACCGGCACCAAACATAATAGCAAAACCGATTGCCCAGTAAGCGATGGAACCCATTGAAAAGTCCATCAGGTTTTTCATGAGAATGTTGACAGCATTCTTGGCGCGTGTGAATCCAGACTCCACCATAGCGAATCCTGCCTGCATAAAGAAAACCAAAAATGCAGCGACAAGCACCCAGAGTGTGTCACCCATATACTTGGCATCCTCAACCTTTTTGAGCGTGCCTTCATCATCTATCAACCCATTTAGAGCGAAAGCGTTTAGGCTCAGTAGGCAGGTGAGCACCAAAATTGTTATGATAACCTTTCTTTTCATTGGGAAATATCTCCTTTGTGTCAATTCATCCTAACAACTTGTCGTGTTGCGAACGGCAGCGGTGGCACTTGGATATTCACGAGATCCACCTAACATAAGCCGTTGGCGGATAGAGGGTGTTCACCGCGAACCGCAAAGCATCTGCCCTCGGTTCGCGATAATAGCGATCTATTCTTATTTTTTACCACGTGCGGACGAACGTCATTCTGCCAGTAAGTCCCGTTTCCTCGTCCCCTTTTTGGGTCTCAAATCCGACAAAAACGCCGAGCGTATTGTTTTCACCGTAGCCGACATTTGCGCGACCCCCAACAACTATACTACTGAGACCACCGTCATCGCCTAAACCGATTGTTACTTCTACTTGGGGACCGACAGCAATAGTATCGTTGATCGAATAGAGGACAAAATCACGCGTATAGATTGAATCGTCGCCATAATCAAAAGGCGAATTGAAGAAACCTTGGATCCACGATTCAAAATAGATGGAACCAGCAGTGAGATACGTGAATAGCTGCGGAGCAATCAAAGAAGAGGGACCATCTGCTGCGGCATAGTCAAATCCAATACCTACCATAGGCAGGAAACTGAGAGACAGTGAGTCGCTATCAACGACTGGAATACCGAGTCCAAGATCCAATTCACCGAACGTTCCAACGACATAAATATCAGTATCAATCGAGATACCGCCGAGGAAATCTGGGGAATGGCTGGCACCCACCCAAATCTGCGTTCCTAAGCTATCCGTGTCGGTTCGGAACCATCCGGAAGCACCTGATGACTCCTGTTCTACCAATGCTTCCAACTGTTCTTGAACCATCTCTTCACCGGCTCCATGAGCGTCCGCGTAAACCATCGGAACACTACCAACTGCCAAAATAGAAACTATTACCAATAAACGAACCAACCAAAATGTATACGTTTTCATTTTTTACCTCTTGGGGTTTTACGCCGATTTTTTCGTTAAATCGGGTTTAAGGTTATTTCAGGTTAATCCTAACGCCGCACCTGTTTAGTTGAGGGGTATTGTTAGAAGCCCTCTGACTATTTTTTGAACCAGGTGCCTGCTAAAAGCCTTTATGCGCATCTAAAACACATTTACGGGGTTATGTAATCATTTGAGCAACGTACAATCACGGTGCAATAATGCCAGTCTGAAGCTTCATTATAGAGAGGTTGCTTGACTCTGGCATCAACTTGTGATATAGTGATTTCGCCTATAAACAACAGGTTTTCACCAATGCTTGCTTTGCACCTATTTTCGCTTAAAGCAAAACGCGTGCCAATTAACAAGTTATCAGTTGTCAGTGCATTCGCTTCGCTCACTTTCAGTTGTCAGTAATGTAAACACCACAAGCGTTTAACTGATGGATAACTCTCGCTGTGAAGCAAACTGATAACGCTCACTGCGAGGCAAACTCTTAAAAAAAATGCTGAAATTTTCAACAAAAGATTGCCCAAAAAAGATGCAAATCGTGCTCTTGAGTGTTGTTGTAACATTCGGAGCCGTGCTTCGCTTTTGGAACTTGGGGCAGTGGAGTTTCTGGATTGATGAGGTTTTCACGGTTCGGGATGCCCAAAACCTCTCATTCGACAGTTGGCAGGTCATCCCAAATCCGATTCCTTATCTCGTGGTGAAGTTATCAATCTTACTCGGTGGCGATAGTGAATGGGGCGGCCGTCTAATTCCGTGTCTCGTCGGAATTGCATCCATTCCGGCGGTCTTCGGGTTAGGACGGACGCTATTCAATTGGCGGGTTGGACTGCTCAGTAGCGCGTTTGTGGCATGTTCAAGTTGGCACCTGTTTTGGGCACAGAACGCGCGTTATCCTGTCTTTACCTTCCTGTTTGCGGTTCTGACTGCATGGTTTTTCTATTTGTCTCTTGAACGTGAGTCAACACTTTTGACGGTAGGATCACTTATCTGCTGTTTGTGTCTAATTCTCTCACATACACTTTCGGTTGTAATTGTTCCGGCGTTGGCTGTCTATGCGGTGATCTGTTTACTGGAAAAATCTAACAGGAAACGGTGGATAAATCTGCTCATCTTCTTCATCCCGTTCGCGATACCGGTGTTCGCCTTAGCACTTCCAGAGGTTCGGGGTTATCTCTTTTCTGGGTGGGGACGCAACGAATGGCAACGCAGTCCGCTCTATATCGTGCTAACGCTCGTCCAAGGTGTGAGTGTTCCTATTGCCGTTACCGCCTTTTTCGGGTTCGTTGTGGCACCTTTCAACAAATCCACACGTTTTTTACTCTGTTATGCTGGCGTTCCATTGATACTTTTTCTTATCGCATCGCAGTTCCAAAACGTCGCTGGCTATTACCTCTTCTGGACGACCTCCGCCTATTTCATTCTCGCTGGCGTTGCGTGCGAACAGGTGTGGAAGGCGATAGAAGACAAGTCTGTAAGAATACTGGGGATACTCGTACCGTGTGTGTTAGTGGTGTCGCTACTCTCACAGTGCTATCTCTACTTTAAAATTGAAAACGGGGGGAGACCGAAATGGCGGGAAGCGTTTGCGGGCATCCGAGCCGAGAAGCAACCTACCGACAAAGTGGTACTCTCTGAACCTGAGACGGGCAAGTATTATCTCCCAGAATTATCACAAATTTACATCGGTGAGTTGTTGGACGACACGGACAGGTTTGAGAAACAGTGGGAAAATACGGGGAAAGCTCGGTTATGGTTTGTTGTGGACGTAGCAAGTTTTAACGTCTTCGATGCAAATGAAGATGTCCGCAGCTGGATTCGCCAGCGCGGACATCTCGTCCAAACACTGCCTGCCTTCTCACGTGCAAAAGACAGGACAATTCATATCTATTTGTTAAGATAACGGTGCCTTACTTCCGTATCAACATCTTCCGTGTAGCAGTAAAGTCGCCTGCTGTGAAGGTGTAGAAATAGACACCGCTCGCCACAGGCTCACTGAGTGCGTTCTTACCATCCCAATAGGCGGCACGGTTTTTGGCATGATAAATACCTGCAGGTTGATGCCCTAATGCCAATGTTCGGATCAAGCGTCCGTCTGCTGCATAGATAGTCACCGTAACGTCTGCTGGTTTCGCTAACTGATAGGGTATCCACGTTTCCGGATTGAAAGGGTTCGGATAGTTGGGCAATACGGTAGTTTCTTTTGGCGTTAACGCCGACAATAACTGCTGTAGTACCTTAATACCCCTTTGCACAGTCGGAATGCTCAAGTCAAGCTGTTGCGCTTGTGCGATCCAGTTTCGGACTTCTGTGGTCGTGAGCGTTTCCGGTAGCGATGCAAGTGCTGAGGGTGCTGCTGCCTCAGAACTCAGTGCTGTTGCAACTAAAACGAGGTCAGTAATATCAACAATACCATCGTTGTTAACATCAGCAGCATTCTGCCCGGTTTGCCCGAGGCTTGCGGCAACGAGGGTCACATCCTGAATGTCCACGGTTCCGTCTCCGTTGACATCTTCCGCTACGCCAGCCGGTGCGTCCGGTTGAGATACAACTACCGTTTCTTCCCCGCTAATTAGCGCGCTGAATTCCGCGATAGCCTTAGGATCCTGAAGCAGCGTTTGAACCTCCGGATCTCTGAGCATTGTTCGGAGATCCGCATTTTCTTTAAGAAGCGTTATAAAGTCCTCTTCTACATCCGGAATCAACTGTCTGAGAAGATCGGGTGTCGCAATAAGAAGGCCTATGATAGTTGGGTTCAAGAGAGTTTGAACGGCAGGATCCTTAAGAGCCTCTAAGACAACTGGAAGGAACCTTTGGATATCCGGTTGTTGAAGCGTCAGATTGTACGCTTCAAAGACCTTTTGGGCAAGGGTTTGCTCCTGTCCAGGATCAGGGGTAGGCTCTGTTACTGGAGGTGGCTCAACCGTTCCAGGTTCTGCAGGAGGTGGTTCAACGACCACTTCACTAAGTGCTTCACCTTCCGGATATAAAATCGCCCGGTAAACCGTGTTGTTATCCGAGATCAAATTTCCGCCAGGGCTCCACACCAAATTAGTGATTTCACCTCTCGTTGAAATAGTTTTCTCTTCAGTAATCTCCGTCGTCAGGGCGATCTCCTCGGTTCCGACTCGCCAGAAGGTTATAGTGCCATTGCTATCTCCAGTTGCAAGATACTCGCCACCGGGACTGAAAGCACAAGCATAGACTTTACCGTCATGTGCTAATTGCCGAACCTCTTTCTGTCTTCTTAATTCCCAGAGGGTTGTGTGACCATCATTCCCTGTCGCAAGATAGTCCCCATCCGGACTAAAGGTAATGCTATAGACGCCTGCGTCATGTTCCAACTCATGCTTCTTTAAGCCACTATTCACTTCCCAGAGAACTGCTGTGTCCTTTTCCAATGTAGCGGGTGTCCGCTCATTCCCGGTTGCGAGATACTTTCCATCAGGACTGAAAGCAAGTGCAGCGATAGTACTCTCAGAGGCATTATAGGCTTTCGTCCAAATCAACTGACCGCTCGCTACGTGCCAAAGGTGCAAGTAGCCTTTAGATGATCGGAGAATCGTGGTGGCAAGGTACTGACCGTCAGGACTAAAAGCAGCCGCGCGTACTCTACCCAAATGTTGAAATTTCCGCACCTCGGTCCCAAATGTCGTTTCCCAAAGCACCGCTTTGCCACCATCTGGCTGTGTTTCATCATCTCCAGCAGTAGCGAGATACTGTCCATTGGAACTGAAAGCAACTGCATAGACCCGATCTCCGTGTCTAAATGAACGAAATTTCGTACCGTTGCTCACTTGCCATAGAGACGCTATCAAGCTATTGTTACCTGTTAGGAAAAACTGCCCATTTTGGCTGAACGCAATTGTGTTATTATCTCCAAGGGAGTATATCTCGTCATTAAATGTCAAGATAATTCCCTGGGGCCAAATTTGTGGATACGTTAGTTTTACCATTGCCAACGCCGGACGATACCCCGGATCAATTGAGATAAGGCCTGTTTTAACGACTTGATTCCAATTGGCTTGGAGAGTACTCGCAACATTAGGTGTGACTTGCAGCGTGGTATTGTGAAGCAAACCGGTTGTCTGAAAAGTTATCGGAATAATTTGATTTGTCGCATCATAAACACCGAGTGTCGCCGTAATGTTGTTCGTTGGAAACACCCGTCCGTACAACCGAGCGAGTTCCGTTTGAAGGGGCAACAGTTTGTCCTCTCGAAGCTCTGAGTGGCGATCTGCGACAATCTCATCCAGCTCCTTTAACCTCGCCGCGTAGGCATCATCTGTCTCAAAGATACCCTTCGGGGAATTAAGCGGGTGGGTTGACCGCAACAGAGAAACATTTGCTTCAATAAACCTCCGGTTCTGATCAAGTTGCGCCTCAAGAGATTTAATTTCAGTAACGGTACCCTCAAACGTATTTTGTCCGAGGGCAGTTGAAATCATAACGAGTAAAGTGAAAAAAACGAAACTGCTGTATTGCAATACTTTATGCATAATGAATCTCCTTAAGTTTATAACAGTTGAAAACGCATCCCTCCACAATGTAAGAGACGATTCTTTTCAAAAAGAGGAGGCGGAACCTCCGCTATACGCTATCCCATGGTCATTTGGTCATTTGATACTATTTCATAAGTAGCATTTTCTGCGTTGCGGTGAAGTCGCCTGCGGTAACGGAGTCGCGTGTGGACTCCGTGGACAATGTATAGAAATAGACCCCGCTTGCGACTTGTTCACCTTGCGCATTACGACCATCCCAATATGCTGCATCGGTCCGGTTCTGATAGATACCGGCAGGGCGGTGTCCCAATTCTAAAGTGCGAACTAAGGTGCCGTTTGCTGAATAGATACGTACTGTAACATCCGCTGCTTCTGCCAACTGATACGGTATCCACGTCTCCGGATTGAATGGATTCGGATAATTTGACAACAGGGATGTTTTCTCAGGGATTTTTGCTGTTTCTGTCAACGTTTCTGATAGGCGTTCCAGCACATCAATACCTTTTTGAAAGGTAACATCTGAGTTGTTGTACGCCTTGGCTTTTTCAATCCAGTACTGGAGGTTTTCGGTAGTGAGCTGCGTATATATGGTGGGTGCGCCTGCTGTTCCCTGAAGTGAAAGCACAATCTCTATGATGTCTGTGAGATTGACGACACCGTCGCGGTTGACATCCGGGTTTGGATTCGCATCCGTGGCAAAAGATTTGCCGAAGTTGGCAGCAACCAGCACGAGGTCCTCCACATCTACTACGCCATCTCGGTTGACATCTCTACGCGTATTTATGGGTTTTGCCATTAAATCAGTGACAATCGGTTCAAGGAGGGGACGGTAAACTTTTCTGCCATCTGAGATCAGATTTCCGTTTGGATGCCATGCTAAGTCATAAACTGGACCACTCGCTTGGAGGGTTTTCTCGTTGCTAATCTCTGAGTTAATGTTAATTGTTTCTTGTCCCATTCGGTAGAAGGTTATCTTTCTATTTTCATGCCCGACAGCAAGGTAAGTTCCATTAGGGCTAAAGGCAACGGCACCAATCCAACCTCCATTATGTGGTAGTTCTTGAAGTTTTGTACCGCTGCTCACTTCACAAATAGAAACATTGCCTGCGTTATCTCCCGTTGCGAGATACTTTCCATCAGGACTGAAAGCAACCTCCCAGACATCATCACTATGTTCTATCCGCTGAATCAGTGTATCGTTGCTCGGATTCCAGATAATAGCATCCTCAAAAGTATCTCCCGCTGCGAGGTATTGTCCATCCGGGCTAAAGTCAACCGCATGAGAAGCAGCATAAGAGGTACTTCCATAACGACTATAATACCGAGTTCTGCCCCAAAAATTCCTACCTCCATTCACCGTCACTACAAAAGTTCCGCGACCATTTGCTGTTGCGAGATACTGCCCATCCGGGCTAAAGTCAACCGCATAGAAACTAGTAGAAAAGGTGCTTCCATAGCGACTATAGGTTTTGTTTCTTTCCCAAATCTGTTTACCATTACTCACCTCCCATAACTTTAATCTATAACGATCTCCTGTTGCGAGGTACTGTCCATCTGGACTGAAGGTGACAGCGAGGACTTGGCTATTATGTTCTTTCTGACGAAGTTCTCTACCGCTGCTCGTTTCCCAAATTGTGTGGACTCTGTCACCTCCCGTAGCGATATATTTTCCATCAGCACTAAAAGCAATGGCAGTATGATTATCAGCTAGCCGGTATACCTCATGAAATGTCCATGTTCGGGCTTTTTCCCAAATTGGTGTGTAGACTAACCGCGCCTGTGCTAAACCTCGACGATAACCTGGATCAATAGCAATCCAACCTGATACACTGACATCCTCCCAGTTACCAAAGAGAATTCTTGCATCATCCTTTTGAATATATAATCGGACTTCAATACTTTGATCACCTGTTTGGAAAGTAATCGGGAAGAATTCGTTGTTCGCATCATAGGTACCGAGGGTTGCTGTTATATCATCCGTCACAAAGACTGTCCGTTGTAAACGCGCAAGTCGGATTTGGATCTGAGATTTACCGGATAGAAGGGGCGAAAGGTGCAGTTCCTCGAGTTCTGCCAAATGTTGGGAAACGACTGATTCGAGTTGTTGTAACCGCGCAGCGTAGTCGGCATCGGATTCAAACTGATCTTTTGGAGCACCGAGCGGATGGTTCTCCCGAAACTCGGTAATCAGTGTATTAACCTGTTCACGCTTTTCCGCTATGGATGTTTGAATTCCCTCAAGCGCAACATTTTGGTTTTTTATCTGAGTAACCGTTTCGTCAAAGGTATCTCCAAAGGTTATAGAAACCAGAACACTGAGTGTAACAAAAACGAAACTGTATTGAATTGCTTTGGACATTGTAGTCCTCCCTACTAAAATTTGAACAATTTTGAGAATGATAAACGACGAAAAGAACTTTCGACTATAGAGACCTACGGATTTACTGACTCCTTTTCTGTAGAGCGTTTTATTACCAGAAATGGTATTATTTGGGAATAACGAATGCAAAACGACCTCCGTGGTCACGATCCTCATCTAATGGATTAAACAGTCTGCCAGGGTGTTCCGCATCTTCGGCTTCAACGGTGCCATTTGCAATCAGCCATAGACCGATACCGGTTTCGGGGTGCGGGAATATATCACCCCGCACGACACTGAAAATTTTTGGGAAGCCATCAGGTGTCAGAACAAACGGTTCACTCGCGACGAAAAACTTCCCCAGCCTCCCTCCGGTTGCCCAATGTTGCTGGTCGAGAAATGACAGGCGCAGCTGCGCAGCAGTCTCAACTGGGCAAATTTCAAGTCCCATCTGTTTTGCGCGATCATAAATGGTATCAAGGGTGGCGCGCTCGTCCTCAGCAAATCCCATCTCCAGCATAGAAACAACAACGATATCAACCGTTCTTTCCTCTGGCACCACCGGAAAATCTGGATTTCCAAGGGCTTGAATGGACCATAGACTGACCTGGCATTTTTTTTCGAGCAGTGCCTCTAAAAGATCAGCACCACTCCCATGGGTTCCGAGTGTTACGGTAAAATCAGCAGTGCCCCCCTTTTCATCAAGGTATTGGTTGTTGACACTGAGAATCAATACGATTCCTACAACCAAAGCCGTTCCCAAAGCCACCAACGGCAAGAACGGTGGGATTTTCGGAGAAGGTGTCGGGTTCATGTCAACAACTTTTTCCATGATGTTCTGCTTTAGACTCGATGATATCTGCACGCCACCCAGAACTTCTTGGACTAAGAGTTCCTCTTCTTTTTCTAATCGTTTTCGGGCGCGATGGAGTCGAGTCCTTATTGCCTCCACCGACACATCCAAGAATTTGCC
>JAAXHI010000432.1 GCA_012270875.1 Candidatus Poribacteria bacterium
GATCCAACACCCCCAACCTTTGAAACGATCCTTGAACGAACTTCGGTCTCTCAACAAGGCACTGAGTCGTAAAGTCAAAGGTTCTAACGGTTGGTGGTGGTGTGTCAGACAAATCGCACGTCTCTATCGTAAAATTAGCAACCAACGCAAAGACTTTCATTGGCAACTCGCCAGTAAACTTTGTAAAAAGTTTGATACGATTGTCCTTGAAACGTTGAACATTGACGGTATGAAACGCTTGTGGGGACGTAAAGTCTCCGACCTTTCCTTCTACCAATTTGTTGAGATATTGAGATATAAGTGTCAAAAACATAAGCGTCTTTTCAAAGAGACTGATCAATGGACTGCTACAACGAAACCTTGTAGCGCTTGTGGTTTTCATAACGAAAATCTAACATTGAACGATAGGCAGTGGAGCTGTCCGAAATGTGGTTCTCACCATGACAGAGACATCAACGCTGCGATAAACATATTGCGGGCAGGGATGGTTTCCGTCACTTGACGATATGCCTGTAGACTCCTACAGGGAAACGCCCGCGGGTGGAGACGGAATAAGACGGTCTACTCTTTGAGAAAATCGCACTGTCTATGAAGCCGAAGCCCACGCCTTTAGGCGTTGGGTGCTATCACCGACACTTGTGTGAAATTGTTGACGAATTGTTGGCAGACGCACAGAAAGCAAATAAATCGCTTCCACATCCAACTATCGGTAGAAACCTTGCGGCATTTTTAACGAACACCCAGCAAATTTATGATCCTGCATAACGGAGTATGCCTACGACTATGCACGTAGCCTACATTGGTTTCGGAAGCAATATTGGTGATCGACTGGGGCATATCCGAAACGCTGTTCGCGCCTTATCGAAAACGGAGGGGATCACTTTACAAGAGATTTCCTCCATTTATAAAACCGACCCTGTAGGCTATGAAGCGCAAGCACACTTTCTGAACGGTGTCGCTGCGATTCAAACCGACCTCCCTCCGCTATCCTTGCTACACACCTTAAAAGATATAGAAACCGCTGTTGGTAGACAACACCGCATCCGCTGGGGACCCAGAGAAATCGACTTGGATATACTCATCTATGGGGATATGTGTCTTCAGACGGAGAAACTCGTCATTCCGCATCCGGAGATGCATCTTCGTCGTTTTGTGTTGGTCCCGTTAGTCGAGATTGCACCAAATCTTATGCACCCAGTTTTTCAAGCAACCGTTCAAACCCTGCTTGATTCTCTTGAAGATGATAAGTCTGTTCTGAAAAAAGAGGGTTGTGTTTTATAGACTTCTACGCCTCAATCTGATATAATCTCTACAAGCACTTAGAGGAGGATAGAAAAATGAGATGGTTTGAGACTCGTGGGCCCGTCTATCCCGAAGATAACTACGTCGTTGCACGCAGAGGAGCTTGCAGATTTTATCAAGCGAATAGAAAGAGGCAGGTACATTGTCCTCTTCGCGCCGCGCCAGACAGGCAAAACTTCCTTCTTCCGAAACGCACTCACCACACTTGAAGACGAAAGAGACACCTATTTTCCAATACACCTTAATTTTGAGGGATACGTAGACAGTGATGCCGACACTTTTTACCGATCTCTTGGGAAAGAAATTTGTAAGGAAATTAAGAAAGTCTTTCAAAAACGTAGAGAGGACCCTTCCGGTAGGCTTACCAGTTATTTGGCAAATACACAGATAACCGAGCCTGTTTCGATGCGTGAGTTTTTTGAAAATCTGGGAAATTTGCTTGAAGATCAACGGTTTGTCATGATTATTGATGAGTTTGATAGCATTCCACGAGATGCTCTCAGAGGGTTTCTACACTCGTTTCGTCAGATATACCTTTCTGGAAGGGAGCGATGCCCACACAGTATCGGCATCGTCGGTGTCAGGAACATCACACAACTCAACTATGATCGCTTCATCTCTCCGTTTAATATACAAGACGAATTCAAATTGCCCAATTTCACCCTGGAGCAGGTGGAGGAACTTTTTTCACAATACACCGATGAAGTTGGGCAACCCTTCACATCTGAAACCATTGAAGCCATCCACAAACAGACTGCCGGTCAGCCTGTGCTTGTCAATCGATTCGGTCAAATTCTTACGGAGGAATTAGACATCCCGAAAAATGAACCGATTACAATGAAACACTTTTCAGAAGCACACGTGCAGCTCCTCCGCGGACGAAGTACAAACATTGAACATCTGGTAACGAATATCCGCAGAGACCGACGATTTGAGGCACTCCTCATGAAAATCGCCTCTTATGATGAAGGCGTGGACTTCAACTTAGACAGTGATATTATCAACGAACTTGCTACTTACGGTGTTATTGCTGAAGGTGCTGACGGTATGTGTGAAATTGTCAATCCGATTTACCAGTATCGTATCATTCGGGTATTTAAACCGATAGTGAACGGACTGGAGCAGGAATATTTACCAGAAGACAATCGCGAAGGATTTGAGGATTATCTTACACCGGATGGGGAAATTCGGATGACAGCACTCCTTGATAACTTTCGCGACTTTATCGCACGTGTGGGTTTCAAAATTCTACAAGTTCCGGATACCCCGCAGGAATATGTCGGACAGCATCTCCTCTTTGCTTATCTTGAGCAGTTTGTCCAAATTGTGGATGGGTCTATGTATCTTGAGGTGCAAACGGGGCGCGGTAGAATGGATCTCCTGATTCTTCACAGAAACCAAAAATACATCGTTGAAACAAAAATTTGGGGCGGAGATAGCCGTTACCAGACAGGTAAAACACAACTCGCAGCGTACGTTAGATCAGAGGGTATCGAAGAAGGATACTACGTTGTGTTTGACCATCGCGACACGCCGGAATCGCCTATGGAGACAGAAACCATAGACGGATTGACAATTCGGAGTTACGTGATTCCAGTGATACAAGAACGTCCTTCAAATGAAAACTGAACCGTCGGGACGCAGCACCCAAACCCCTCAAAACCGATCATCGGGTGTTTCTATTCTTCTGCCACAGCAAGTAACTTATTAGACCCACCTTCAAACAGGTAACGTTTGCCATCCAAGAAGCCGACAACATCGCCCCGTTTTTCAAAGCCCTCTGAGTCGATTATCTGCCAACCTTCCGGTATACTCGTATAGGTATTCGCCTCGTCATCGACTAACAGTAAAAAATCCGTATTGCCTACGCTCGCTCTTGGACTGAAGACTAAGAACTCATGAAGGGTGTCATCACGCTCTGGGATGCGAAAACGGGCTTTATCCCGGAGGCATTCTATTTTCGGCATTGCCTGCACTTTTTGACTGGTTTTCGGGTGATGATAGGACCAATGGTATTCCCAATGAAATCGAAAAATCTTCGCGAATTTCTGCCAATATTGAATAGTTCTCATAATTCCTCTCCTTATTGGACTGTCCATTCAATGAAATAACAACTGTTTTTTATATAGAGTCTCCAAAGATCGAAAAGGAGAGTGAAAAGTTTTACACGCTCTGCAAATAGACTTCGGCAGCAATGCCGACCCATCTGAAAAACTTGCAATTTTGCCTCAAGTGTGGTATAATTTTCTAACGAATTAGCCCAGAACACCAAGATCAGACGTGCCATAAATACCAAAGGAATCCGACTGAAGAATCATCGAAAAAATATGAATATCCACGAATACCAAGCCCAACAGATTTTAAAATCCCACGGTGTTAATACGCTACCGGGTAGCATTGCGGAGACACCAGAAGAAGCCGAAACGGTTGCGCGGGAACTTAACTGCAGCAAATATGTTGTCAAAGCGCAGATTCATGCTGGCGGACGTGGAAAAGGCGGCGGTATCAAGGTCGCAAACTCACCGGCAGAAGTCAAACAACACGCCGAAGTGCTTTTAGGCATGCAACTTGTGACCCCGCAGACCGGTCCCGAAGGGAAACGCGTCCGTAAAGTCCTGATTGCTCAAGCAGTAGAAATAGAGAAAGAGTACTACCTCGCTATTTTGCTTGACCGCGAGACCTCCCAACTGACTTTAATTGGTAGTGAAGAGGGAGGTGTCAATATTGAAGAGGTCGCAGCAAAAACCCCAGAAAAGATCATTAGAGCACAAATTGATCCGGCTTTCGATTTAACCGAATTTCAGGCGCGGGCGTTTGCATATAAATTGATTACAGACGCGAAGTACCGTCCAGTTATCGCGAATGCTACGGAGTTAATCTTGTCGCTTTACAATACGTTTACTGGATGCGACTGCTCACTCGTAGAGATTAACCCGTTGGCAATCGTAACAATAGATAACGAGTTGGATATCGTCGCGCTCGACTCCAAGGTTAACTTTGATGATAACTCACTTTGGCGGCATCCTGATATTGCTGAGATGCGGGACCCACACGAAGAAGATCCGAGTGAGTTGGAAGCGAGCGAATCGGGTTTGAGTTATATCCGTCTTGACGGCGACATCGGTTGCATGGTGAACGGCGCAGGGTTGGCGATGGCAACAATGGATATTATTAAGCAAAACGGTGGCGAACCGGCGAATTTCCTTGATGTCGGCGGTGGGGCATCTGTAGAGGCAGTGGCGCACGCTTTCCGTCTTATCCTTGCAGATGAAAATGTGAAGGCTGTCCTTGTCAATATCTTCGGCGGTATCATGAAATGCGACACGATCGCGAACGGCATCGTTGAAGCGGCAAAACAGGTTGAACTTAACGTCCCGCTCGTGGTGCGATTGGAAGGAACGAATGTGGAACTCGGCAAACAAATTATCGCTGAGTCGGACTTGAATGTTCAACAAGCAGAGGGACTCTCTGAAGCAGCGCAACTTGCGGTAACGGCGGCGAATCCTGCGTAAGAACCTGGGAGAATTAGACACGTGGACAAACTTGAACTCAAGGACATAGACGTTACCGGAAAACGCGTGCTCGTGCGGGTAGACTTCAACGTTCCGATGAAGGAAGGGAAGATTACAGATGAGACCCGCATTACCGCTGCGCTGCCGACCCTCTTATCACTCATCAATGCGGATGCCAAAATCATTTTGGTGACACATTTAGGCAGACCTGAAGTGGGTTCGGCTGCTGATCGAAAGACACTCTCAACAGAGCCGATCGCCGTAGCCCTCAGCAGAAAACTCGGCACACGCGTTGCACACGTCAACGATTGCATCGGTGAATCGGTGCAAAGTGCTGTAGAATCTTTGCGCGATGGAGAGGTGCTGCTCCTTGAGAACGTCCGTTTTTACGCTGAAGAAACCGAGAACGATGCCGCATTTGCTCAGCAACTCGCTTCAGTCGCGGAGGTCTACGTCAATGATGCCTTCGGTACAGCACACCGTGCCCATGCCTCAACCGAGGGTGTAACCCATTATCTCAGTCCGTGTGTCGCTGGATCGTTGATGGCACGTGAAATCTATTACCTCAGCACGAGTCTTGAAGCCCCGAAACGTCCCTATGTTGCTATTCTTGGCGGTGCGAAAATATCCGACAAAATTACGCTGATTGAGACGCTCCTTGAGAAGGTTGATAAACTCCTTATCGGCGGCGGTATGGCATATACATTTTTAGCCGCGATGGGCATCGCTATCGGCAATTCGCTCGTCGAAACCGAGAAACTTGATGTCGCGAAATCGTTGGTTGAAAGGTCAGACTTTGCAGACGCTGTCTTACTACCGGTGGACCACGTTGTGGGTCGAGAGTTTGACGCAGAAACTGAATCTCAGATTGTCAGTGGAAAGGATATTCCCGACGGATGGCAAGGATTGGACATCGGTCCCGAAACGGTATCAGCGTTTGGTGAACAGATCGCAGCAGCGAAAACGGTGGTGTGGAACGGTCCTTTAGGTGTCTATGAATTCGAGAAGTTTGCGGAAGGGACGATTGGGGTGGCAAAACAGATTGCGGGTTCGGAATCGGTGAGCATCATCGGCGGTGGTGATTGCGTCGCGGCGATACAACAAGCCGGTGTTGCGGATCGGATGAGCCATATCTCAACGGGAGGCGGTGCTTCATTGGAGTTCTTAGAAGGCAAGCCGCTCCCCGGCATCGTCGCTTTAACGGATTTAGAAAGTGAGTGAGTGTTCTAAAGTCAGTAAAGTGCCTAAAATTGTTGTAGCGTCCCTATTTTTCTTAGAGTTTTGAGGGATGGCGAACTTAGAGAACAGATGCGAGATTGAACAGGAAACCAATAACCTATTCTACAAAAGGGAATCATTCATAATCCAAGGCGGTTAGAATTAATCGAAAACCGTTGCGAAGCAGATCGCTTATGGGCGAGTACGCTGCAAAACGTGGTGGATCAATGCTCAGAGGACATAATTAAAAAAATGTTTGATAAAATAGTTCCGCGTAGCGAAGACTACGCAAAATGGTATACCCAAGTTATCCGTCAAGCAGAGATGGCAGATTACGCGCCTGTACGCGGTTGCATGGTCGTGCGTCCGTATGGTTACGCGCTCTGGGAAAACGTTAAGGAACAACTGGATACCCGTTTCAAGGAGACGGGACACCAAAATGCGGCTTTCCCGCTCTTCATTCCGATGAGTTTTATTGAAAAAGAGGCGGAACACGTTGAAGGGTTCAAACCTGAACTTGCTGTTGTCACCCACGGTGGCAACAAAAAGTTGGAAGAACCGCTTGTGGTGCGTCCGACATCTGAAACCATCATCGGCTATATGTATAGTCAGTGGATTCAGTCTTACCGTGATTTGCCAGTGCTTATCAATCAGTGGGCAAACGTCGTCCGCTGGGAGCAGCGTCCGCGCCTTTTCCTGAGAACGATGGAATTCTACTGGCAGGAAGGGCATACTGCACATGCAACGCACGCGGAAGCAGAAGAGGAGACGCTCCGCATTCTGGATATTTACACCGATTTCGCAGTCAACGAAGCCGCGATACCTGTGATTCCTGGACGTAAGAGTGAAAGCGAAAAGTTTCCCGGTGCGTTGACCTCTTATACGATTGAAGCGATGATGGGGGATAAGCGTGCCTTACAAGCGGGTACGTCCCACGATCTTGGACAAAACTTCGCTAAAGCCTTTGATATTCAATATCTTGATGCGAACCAGAAGCAACAGCACTGCTGGACGACGAGTTGGGGTGTAAGCACACGGATGATCGGTGCTATTATCATGGCGCATGGAGACGACCAAGGGTTAGTCCTACCGCCAAGACTTGCACCTACGCAGCTTGTTATTGTACCGATTGTTCCGAAAAATAGAGAGGATGATAAGCAGTCCGTCATGCAAGCGGTTGACGGTATCTGTGAGACTTTAAAGGGTGTCCGTTATCACGTTGACGATAGGTTCGACCATTCACCCGGATGGCGGTTCAACGAATGGGAACTCAAAGGCGTGCCGCTGCGCATTGAGATTGGTCCGCGTGATCTGAGTAACCAGCAGGTCGTTCTCGCAAGGCGTGATATACCCGGTAAGGATGGCAAAACGTTTGTTCCGATGGATAACGTCGCGGAGACGGTAACACAGATGCTTGAGACGATTCAAGCGGATATGCTGAGACGGGCAACAGAATTTCGTGATGCGAATACATTTGAACCGGATACCTACGAGGCGTTCAAAGAGGCCGTAGAAAACGGGTTCGCTCGCGCACGCTGGTGCGGTGACGCAGCTTGTGAGGATCAGGTTAGCGAGGAGACACAAGCGACGATTCGATGTATCCCGATGGAACAACCCGGTGGAGAGGGTAAATGTATCGTCTGTGGGAAACCTGCGAAAGAGGTTGCAGTCTTTGCGCGGGCATACTAACATAACCCAAGTTGCTATCTATTGAAATTATTCCAAAAGTTCTGTCCCAATTAGGGTGCTCAATCTTCGCTCTGGGGAATGTCATCAAGACATTCATACCGTTGACCTGGCAGAGCGATATGTTTATAGAAAAAGTTTGTACTTTCTTCAGTTCTTGCAGATAAGATGTTCTCATGAATGATATAAAGTATTTAGGCAAAGCAGTGCTGATTTTTTGGAGTGTAGTTTGGTTGGGATGCTCTTTTAGTGGGTGCTCACATACTACTCCTTTATTGTTCACCATTTTGATACTACTGTGTGTGAACACAGTGCTTTTGATATTTTGTTTATACTTACTTATCAAGATTATTTTAAGATAGTTGAAATAACGCTTTAATGTGATTCTCTTGTTTAGGGAATCATATCTCTACAGAATGAACATTCAGAACTGAACCGTATTTTCACACGATAACCGAATTGAAAAACAAGGCGCGTTAGACTAAGAATCGTAAACGAGTAAATCGGAGGAATTGAATGAATTTCAAACAGAAAATCGCATATATGACAATCGGTTGTCTATTTACATTAGCAGGTTATTTCCTTGCTACATTAGTAGTAGGAGAATTTACCCCACAGGATGCATCCGCACAAGTGGGTGATGAACAAGTAATTGATAAAATCGTATGTAGGCTATTACAGATTGTTGATGATAATAATGAAACCGTTGCTGTGTTTGGCGATCTTGGTGTGTTTGGTAGAGCACTGTTTATTAGGAACGAAGCAGGAAAATCCGTTACTGCATTGGGTGTAAACGAAAATGGCCATGGTTTCCTAACCATCCGCCAAAAAGAAGGGAATAAATTTGCTGCTAAATTACACGAAACCGACGATGGTGACGGTATGCTAGCCGTCAGCAATAAGGTGGGAATACCTGTTGCTGCATTAGGAGTAGCAGACAATAACCATGGCATACTTGCCATTTCCAATAAAGCAGGGGAACTCGTTGCTATAATCGAAGCAAGCCGAGACGGAGACGGTGGGCTACTCATTACTAACAAGGCAGGGGAACCGGTTATAGAATTGGGTGTTGCTGACGAAGGTGGCAGATTGCAAATCATCCACAAGGGGAAGTTGAAAACCTATTAACCAATTAAAATGAGGGTGGTTCATTATTTGCAGCATTTTTGTAGTGCAAACTGTGTAGTGGAGGATGGACCTTGAGGTTGTCTAAATCGCTGATTACGCAGATTTGGCGGATTTTTAGGGACAAAAGCGGATTTTTAGGGACAAAACCTGTAGCCCGTAATGTAATGGAGGGCGGATATACGGGAAATGACGTGAAAGGTTCAGACTCACCTCACCGAACCGCAAGGTAAAATTAAAAAATGAGCATACTTGTTAATAAAAATACAAAGGTAATTGTTCAAGGCATCACGGGTCGTTCAGGACGTTTTCATACAGAGCAGTGCGCGGCTTACGGCACACAAATCGTTGCGGGTGCAGTTCCGGGTAGAGGTGGAACTGATGTGAACGGTATTCCGGTGTTTGACACCGTAGCAGAAGGTGTTGCAGCAACTGGCGCGGATACATCACTGGTTTTCGTTCCTGCTCGTTTCAATGCAGCGGATTCTGTGATGGAAGCTGCGGCGGCTGGGGTGTCACTTATCGTCTGTATCTCCGAACATATCCCTGTGCTTGATATGGTGAAAGCGAAGGCGTTTCTGAAAGGAAAACCGACGCGGTTAATCGGTCCGAACTGTCCGGGTATCATTACACCCGGTGAATGTAAGATCGGGGTGATGCCTGAGTTTGCATACACTCCCGGAAACGTTGGTATTGTCTCTCGAAGTGGGACGCTAACATACGAAGCAGCCTATCAACTGAAACGGCTTGGTATCGGGCAGTCCACCTGTGTCGGTATCGGTGGCGACCCGGTGATTGGGACAAACTTCGTTGATGTCCTGAAACTTTTTGAGGCGGACGACGATACAGATGCCGTTGTTTTAATCGGTGAAATTGGTGGAACGGCTGAGGAGACGGCGGCGCAGTTCGTGAAGGAAAAAATGACGAAGCCTGTTGTCGGATTTATTGCGGGACAGACCGCGCCACTGGGTAAACGGATGGGACACGCGGGGGCGATCATCTCCGGTGGGCAAGGGACAGCGGCAGATAAGATTCAGGCTCTCAAGGATGCCGGGATTACCGTCGCGGATAGTCTCGCCACTATTGGCGAAACCGTTGCAGAGGTCTTGGCTTAAGACTGAGGCAAGATAAAAAATGAAGAAAGACATTACATATCTGCACACCAAAAAATGGGAAGGGCAACCGATTACTGTGCTGACTTGTTACGATTATCCGATGGCTTGCTTGCAAGACGAGGCGGGGATCGATATCGTCTTTGTTGGAGACAGTGTTGGTACCAACATCCTTGGCTATAAAAACGAGACGGAGGTGACGATGGCGGATATGCGTCATCATCTCAGAGCGGTACGTCGCGGTGTGACGGATGCCTATCTTCTCGTTGATATGCCTTACGCTGCCGATCGCGATGTCAAACAGGCTGTTACCAATGCAAAACTTTTCTTAGCAGATGGGGCAGACGGTGTTAAATTGGAGGGCGGTATAGAGAAAGTTCCGATTGTCGAGGCTTTGGTTGAACAAGGCATAGAGATTTGCGCGCACATAGGACATAACCCGCAAATCCACGGTTCCAAAGCGGCGACGCACGGAAAAACCTTTACCAAAGCGAAACGGCTCATCGAAGCAGCATCAGCACTTGCAGACGCTGGCGCGAAACTCATCGTCCTTGAGAAAATCACCGAAGAAATTAGTCAAATCATTACGGAAACTGTCGATATTCCGACCATCGGTATCGGTGCTGGTCGATATTGCGATGGGCAGGTACTCGTCGTCAACGATATATTAGGCATCGGTCCGCCTTTCAAACACGCCAAACGCTACCAAGATTACAATCAGCTCACTTTTGAGGCGATCAGTCGGTATCGCGAAGAGGTAGCGAACGGCACATTCCCAACAGATGCGAACGCCTCACATATCCCACCAGACAAACTTGTACGCGTTCAGAAGTGGCTAAAATCAGATCACGAATAGGAAGCGGATATTTTTGATGAATCACCGCTTACTCTGGTCGTAACTTTTCTAACATCTCCTCAAGTTCGCGCGCCTCAGCCTCAAGTTCACGAATTGTAGCATCATATCTTGCAGATTCAGCCTCATATTCAGCTTTCCTCTCTTCTGTCCGTCTCTCATCTTCTTTCACCTGTGCCAACATTTTTGCAGCATTTTCGGAGTAGGCTGCGAGATTTTCAAGAGCTTCATTGCGTCGTAATCTTGCCTCCTTAAATGCTTCAAGTGCGGGCATTATCTGGTCAAAATTGTAGAGATTTAGCGTTTTGTTGAGTGCTTCTTGTGCCGCTTGGTGATCTGACTTTTCAAGTGCTGCTTGGGTTTCTTCCTGTGCGGATAGTATCTGGTCAAAATTTAGCGTTTTGTTGAGTGCTTCTTGTGCCGCTTGGTATTCTGATTCTGCTGTAAGGTATTTTTCATAGGCTTCGGTTGCTGCATCTTCAACCGAAAGCCCCTCTTGTATCACGAGCTCGTCAACATCTGTAACTTCCGCTCGGTCCCGGTTGTTATCTAATTTTTCATGCGTTGCAGCAGGGTCCGTATTTTCTGTTTCTATGTCTATGTTATTTTCGCGGGGTTCCTGTGTAGCATCAGAAGGCGTTGGTTTTACCGACAAATCTGCGGGTTGTAAGGGGGTACTCTTATACACCCGCTTCGGTTCAGCCTTGAGTATTTTTTGAGCAGGACGGTGGTGCCCGAAATACCAAAGCGCGGTCGCACCTATCAGGAAAAGAACGACGTAGATTGGCATGAGGTACTTTCTCATTTTTAGACTCCTTAGAGGACTGAACAGTCTCACGGTTTCCTATTCTACGGAAGAATGAACAGTCTCACGGTTTCCTATTCTACGGAAGAATGAACAGTCTCACGGTTTCCTATTCTACAGGAGATTGCCCAAACCATAGTAAGAATTAGTATACATCTCACATTAGGGGTAAGTCAAGGAAAGCGGACAGGAAAATCTATCTTCAGTCAGACTTGCACGAGGGCAAAAGTGTGCTAAATCGCTTGTTCGTAGGTGAGATAACAATACTCATCTGCATCAACGACGCGTGTGTCTTCTAACTGCACAGGCTCTTTGAAAAATGGGGCATCTAACACCCATGTGTGGTACTCGCCTTGTTCTCCGCACGCGTCAATTGGCAGCTGCTTCAGTTCGGAAATGAGTTCGGCATCGAAATATCTACCGGCGATCGTCTGTTGAAAATGCTTTTTGTAAGCGAGAGAACAGATGACTTTAAATTTGTTAGCAATTAAGGTATCCAGTATCGCATACCGATCCAGCTCCCACAGCGGTTTATGGACTTCTACCAAACCCGCTGCGACTTCCTCTATCCAATTCGGCATCCCGCCGACAGTGGAAATGTCTCCGGTAATTAATACCTCAATACCGCTGTCTCTAATCGTTTCGATTTGTTGGCGGTAGCTCGGTTTATAGGGTTCGGAAATCGGAACGAATTCAATCGGAATCTCCATCTTTTGAGCCTGTAGTTCCATGAGTTGTGTTGGATGTGCGAAGAATTGTCGGTTGTCTGCTGGCACAAAACAGACAAGCCTCCTTATATCGTAAAGATTTAAGGAGACTTGAAATGCGAGTGCGGAATCTTTTCCGCCTGTCCACAGAACAGCTGCTTTCATCAATTTACCCATCCAGCGGCACTACATCAGCATAGACGTAAGTCGGTGACGTGTTGCGGCTTGTGTGAATTTTGTCGTCGTCATCCTTTTTAGAAATGATGTCTCTCTGGACGACTTCGCCGGGTTTTGCAGCAACGGGTGAACTGAACATCGGTCCATCCACGACGCATGTATGGAACTCCCCGTTTTCACCGAGTGGGTCCACGCCGTCTGGCAAGTCTGCGAGGAGGTCCGCGTCAAACCAACGTCCCGCAAAGTCGGCAGGGACTTTGGTGGGATTCAGCGCAGTGATGATGGCGCGCAAGCCGGAAGCGATCATCTTTTCAGCGAGTAGCGTTGTGTCCTCTCCCCATACAGGAAAAATCGGTGTGAAACCCGTGCCTTTGAGTTTATCCTCTCGGTATTCACGAATATCTTCCAAGAAGAGATCTCCGAATGCGAAATGTGATGCTGTCAAACCTTCAGGCAAGGCTTCCACTTCGGCAAGGAACTTCCGCATCGCTGCTTCGTAGATTGCATTGGAGCAAGGATACGGAATGGGTATCTCATATAACGGCACGCCGAGTTTCTCGGCTTGCTGTTTCAACACCCAGGCAGGTGTAGAATGAATAGAAACTCGGTCAAACGTCTTCGTGACGGTCGTAAAGATGCCACGGACATCGTAACGTTCAGGTTGCTGGCGCAGCGTATGAAGTGCCCACGCCGAATCTTTGCCTGACGACCAGGAGACTAAAATCGGCGTGGGGCTTGTCTGTTTTGTCATTATTAAACCTTCCTGTTTGTCTACAGTGCTAAGAAGTTGCTAAGTAGGCTTTTTCCTGAGGCTGTCAAAATCGACTCCGGATGAAATTGCACGCCCCAGATAGGCAGGGTCTTATGCCGAAGTCCCATGATCTCGTCCTGATCTGTCCACGCGGTGATCTCAAGGCACTCAGGTAACGTGTCTTTTTTCACGATGAGTGAATGGTAGCGTGTCGCTTCAAACGGGTTATCCAAACCCTCAAAAAGTTCGGTGCCGTTGTGGAGGATCATTGAAGTTTTACCGTGCATCAACCGATCCGCACGAACAACATCGCCACCGAACACGTCCCCGATGCACTGGTGTCCGAGACAAACGCCTAAGATAGGGACTTTTCCGGCGAAATGTTGTATGGTATCGTTGGAGATACCCGCCTCTTTGGGTGTGCAGGGACCGGGTGAAATGACGATCCGTTCTGGTGCCAGTGTGTCTAATGCATCTAATCCTATCTTCCGACTCCGATGCACCTCTAATTCAGCACCGAGTTCACCCAAATACTGAACGAGGTTGTAAGTAAATGAGTCGTAGTTATCAATCATTAAGACCATTTTTTTGTTTCCTTTTTATTAGCAGTCAGAGGATTAGCCATTACAATAAGAAACCTTGTTCTGCCAATGCAATGGCACTGAGCATTGCTCGCGCTTTACTCAGGGTTTCGTAATACTCGGTTTCAGGGACTGAATCCGCAACGACACCACCGCCTGCTTGCACATAGGCGGTGTTATCTTTGATAACTGCGGTTCGGATTGTAATTGCTGTGTCTGCGCTGCCGGAAAAACTGAAATACCCGACCGTTCCGCCGTACGTAGCGCGTCGCGTCGGTTCAAGTTCATCGATGATTTCCATTGCGCGTATTTTCGGGGCACCCGAGAGGGTTCCAGCGGGTAGGCAGGCGCGCAGCACATCGAAAGCCGTAAGATCTTCGCGTAAGCGTCCAGTGACGCGTGAAACGATGTGCATCACGTGTGAAAAACGCTCAACTATCATCAGGTCGGTCACCTCAACGGTGTGGTATTCACAGACCCGACCGAGGTCGTTCCGTCCTAAATCGACGAGCATGACGTGCTCAGCGCGTTCCTTCGGATCGGCGAGAAGCATCTGCTCCAACTCTTGGTCTTCCTCGGTAGTTGTGCCGCGCGGGCGTGTTCCGGCGATCGGAACAGTCTGGACAATTCCGTCTTCTACTCGCACCATCATCTCTGGTGATGCCCCTACAATGTCGAACCCGTCGAGTTTTAGGTAATACATGTAGGGCGATGGGTTAATCACGCGCAGTGCCCGATATACCTCGAACGAGTCTACAGATACCGGACAACTGAGTCGCTGTGAAGGTACAACCTGGATAATGTCGCCTGCGGCTACGTATTCCTTAGCACGCTTGACAACGGTTTCGTAATCGGATTTGGTGAAATTCGATTGTGGGATTTTATCGGGCTGCTCCTGTTGCTCGTCACTATTCCTGCGTAGATGGGTCTCGGAGGCAGCTGTGAGCTGCTCGACCAACGCCTCAATTTTAGCGAGCGCATTCGCATAAGCGGCATCTACATCTCCATCAATATGTGCATTCGCCACAACCTTGATCTGGTGGTTCACGTGATCAAATATCAAGATCGTCTCGGCAATCATGAAGAAGCAATCTGGGAGCTGCAGATCATCTTCGGTATTATCTGGCAACTCCTCAACGAAGCGTACCATGTCATAACTCATATAACCTACTGCGCCACCGTGGAATTTTGGTAATTCTTCAGTGTCAACGGGTCGGTAATGCTGCATCAATTCCTCAAGGGCGCGCAACGGATCTTCGTGTTCCTGAACGACGGTTTCGCCTTTTTCCAGATACTCGATGGTAACCTGGTGCCCTTTACTATGGAAAAGCACTGAGGGTTGACTCCCCAAAAAAGAGTAGCGCGCAACATTTTCGCCACCTTCAACGCTTTCGAGCAAAAACGCATAATTGTCTGGCATCAACTTGTAAAAAGCGGACACCGGTGTCTCCATATCTGCTAAAATCGAGCGATATACCGGTATTGTGTTTCCTGATTTCGCTGCCTCACGAAAATCTTCCAACGTCGGATAATACATTTTTCAATTATTCCTTGCGGTTCGGTCAGGTACGTCTGGCGTTCAGGTTCTTATCCGTATATCCGCCTGCGCCGATGTTGCAGGCTATCGTTTTGTTTAATTTTTTTAACGGACATATTCTTGTCTGAATCTGAGGCTTTATAATTTTAGCCTGCTACAAACGCCCAACCATTTCTTAATAGGTAATTGAGGGTGTTTCATAAAT
>JAAXHI010000303.1:0-16588 GCA_012270875.1 Candidatus Poribacteria bacterium
TGGGGTTTTGATATTGGAAATCAGGACTTCCCCCTTGATATCACCGTCGTAAAAAAATGGATTGCACCCGATGTCGGTATTATCAAGTTTACACAGTCTCAGACCCGTGGCGAGTTGACAGTTGACACTGTTTTTGAACTTGATTCCTTTAAATTGGTGGAAAATTAAATCTGTGAAAACTTCAAGAAACAAACCGGAAATATTAACTACAACTGTTGGCTCTTATCCTGTACCGGCATGGCTTCTGTCAATGCCGACGGAACAGTCCCTTCTTGATGCGACACGTGTTGTCGTGGATACCCAGCGGCAACGCGGCATCGACCTACCGACCGATGGTGAACTCTACCGCTTCGATCCGAACCACCCAGATACTAACGGAATGATTGATTATTTCATCCGACCGCTTTCAGGTATAAGAGCAGAGGTGGGAAGGCAGGAATGGTCTGAATTTCGACAGATGCAGACGATGTCGTTTCGAGCGAAACCTGCAGGAGTTGTTGAGGGAGCGTTAGGGGAAGGCACGTTAAACCTCGTTTCCGATTGTGAGCGTGCTGTAGATGTTGCCGGTAAACATATCAAATTTACGGTAACAAGTCCGTACATGCTTGCCCGAACGTTATTGGACAAACATTACGGTGATTTCGACGCGCTGCTTACGGCGTTGGCGGAGGTTTTAGCGGCGCAGGTGCGTGAACTGGATTGTGCCTGTCTGCAAATTGACGAGGCAAATATACCGGGCAACCCACAAGATGGGCCTCGCGCTGCCGAGGCGATTAATATTGTTCTTGACGCGTTCGACGGAGAGAAGGCAGTCCATTTTTGCTTTGGTAACTATGGCGGACAAGTTATCCAGAAAGGCAACTGGAAAACTCTGACTGACTTCTTGAACACACTCCGATGTGATCATCTCGTTTTAGAATTGAAACACCGTCCTGATGCAGATCTTGAAGCACTTAAGGCGGTTACCTCAAACATTGTCCTCGGTATCGGTGTGATTGATGTCAAGGTTAATCCGATTGAAACCGCTGATGATGTGGCATCGAGTATAGAAACAGCCGAAAAAGTATTGGGTGCCGGGCGGATTGGTTGGGTGCATCCGGATTGTGGGTTTTGGATGCTTCAACGCTCCGTAGTAGATCGGAAGATAGAGGCACTCGTGCAAGGCAGGGATAGATACTTGGGACTTGCTTAGCAAAATTGAACGTAGAAAAGAAAGGTCACAGATGTTTGAAGTTCAACTACCAGCATTGAAAAAGTTCCAGAATCTCGCTGGCACTGCTGCAGGAATAGGTTTTTTTCTCGGTCTATTGATTCCTGCCGTGGCTATTTTCATTCTACACTGGCATTGTCCGTTTGGTGATGGCATTCTTCAGATTACCGGATTTTTGGCAATTACCGGACTCGGCAGTGCTATTGTCATAGGCAATCTTACCGGTCTCATTATAATAGGCATTGCGAAATATCGTCAGCTGCTATCAAATTTATCCAAAAAAAGGAGATAATACCATTTCTGAAAGTGGCGGGGTTACAAACCCCGCCTGCAGTGGGGCTGCGTAAGTTCTATTAGAAATGGTATAATAAAAGACTTCAGTGGATTTTGAATTCAATCTTTTGCACACCGTTCTACTCTTTGGTACAGGTATTTGTGCCGGTTTCATAAACACAGTTGCCGCTGGTGGATCGTTGTTGGCGCTCCCGATGCTTATTTTTCTTACCTCCGATCCGACATTAGCAAACGGCACAAACCGGATCGCTATTTTCTTTCAAAACCTCAGTGCGATTATGGGCTTTCGGCGTAAGGGGGTTTCTGATTTTCAGTATGGCATCTTACTTGCTATTCCGGCAGCTATCGGGGCATGGATAGGTGCTAAAGTTGCGATTGGTACAGATGCAGCCCTGTTCCAATTCATTCTCGCAGCCGTGATGCTGATCATGCTCGGCTTAACATTGCTGAACCCGACGTCACGGTTAAAGGATAGGATCGAAAGCAGCGGGACAGGTGCCAAAGTCATCGCGATGGTCATATTCTTTTTTATCGGGATTTACGGGGGTTTCATTCAAGCGGGTGTGGGGCTGCTTGTTATAACGGCTTTACGTCTTTTGACGGGTATCGATCTCGTTCGGACGAATGCGATAAAAGTTTTTGTTATCTTTTGTTATACCATAGTTGCGCTCGGCACTTTTATCATAAACAAGCAAGTCAGTTGGACTTTAGGTGTGACGTTAGCGATGGGGAATGCTACGGGGGCATGGATTGGCAGCCATTGGGCCGTCGAAAAAGGTGATAAATGGATTAAAGTGGTCCTCGTTGTAACTGTCCTCGTTTTTGCGGCGAATCTTGCGTTAGAACCCTTTAATTTAGATATTAAATCGCTTCTCGGACTTGGTTAGCGTTCAAGTTCGTGATAAGAGAAGATCAGACGGTGAACAGCAGTAATGTGCGAGGTGAACGTGAGGATACCGAGTGTACAGAGCAGAACCATTCCAGTACTTTGAACAATCGGAAATTTGTACCAGAGTATGCCTTGGAGTAGTGTGCCAGTGCCGAGCAAGATAATACGTTCAGGTCGTTGCATGAGTCCGACATTACAGGTAATCTGGAGTCCCTCCGCTCTTGCTCGAACATAACTGACGAGTATCGAACCAAACCATGCCCCAAACGCTAAAATTATTCCCAGTAGACTTTCCAAACCAGCAAAATAGATGAGTGCTCCAAGGAAGAGGAAGCCTTCCGAATAACGATCAATCACGGAATCCAAAAGTGCACCGGATGGACGCATGCTTCTTTGGGCGCGCGCGACCGCACCATCTATCATATCAAAACTTCCGCCAAATAAAATAAGAATCCCCCCCGTAATGAGGTGCCCTGTTGCAAAATAAAAGGTCGCAATGAGGTTGACAAAGAACCCAAAGAGTGTCACCATGTTCGCCGTAATGCCGATTGCGACCATTTTGTTGGCAATCGTAGACAGGATTGTCTCAAGACGTGGCTTTATCACTTCAAACATTGTGAGGCCTCCTCACTGTATGACGGGTTCGATTTCTACGAGGAAGTGTAGAGATTCTCGCCGGTTCTTCACCAATTGGGTGGCGGGAATTGTCTCTGCCTGGCTTACAAGTTCTAAGATTGCAGGCGCGATGTCCGTTGGATGCGCTGCTATTTTGACCTGCTTTTGTTCAGAAAATTGTGCGTCCGGTAATGCCACAAGGACCATCCCGTCATTCCATATTAGTTCTTGAGCGGCGTGATCAATATTATTAGCACCGTCAAAAACGGTAATGATCGGGGACGGTAGTTTTAGCAGTTCCAGCTCGGTTTTCTGAATTGCCTGAGCATAGGCTAAAGTTGTTTTGCGCCGTATTTTTGCAATAGACGCGACAGGTAGATCCCAGAAAACGATAGGCTTTTTGAGACGATGTGCGAGTGCGATTAGGCGCAGTAAACATCGCCATTCAGATGCACTGTTTAGGCTCTGCTCATCCCCTTGTACGAGTATGACTTTCGTGTTCTGTATCCATGCGAAGCCAGCGAACTTAAAAGTCCCCTTACTTCCTGATCTATCGCCATAAAGCTGAATCGCTTGCGTGAAGGGCGGTTGGGGGTATTTCAAGGTATTTGCCAACATTATTTGTAGGGGCGGGGTCCTCTCGCCCGTAAGACCAAATTTGCGTTAACATTTGGTAGGGATCAAGGCCTAACCAGCATCTTGGTTCACTTGCCTTCGTATAAAAAAAGCAGGGAGGTGGTTGAAACACCTTCCCTGCCTAAAAAGTAATGCGTCCAGGTTATTCGCCGCTGCGTCCACCGATGGCGTTTATAGCAAACCATCCGATCCCTGCTGCGACTGTTGTCAGGAACACCAAGGCACGTTTGGATGTGGAAGGTTCCTCGTGTATACCTTTGGCATCCTCAAGGATCTTCTTGGCTTCGTTGATTGCCATTTGATTGGCTTCAACTTGCGCCAAAAGTGTCTTCACGTCTCCTTGGATAGACTCAACGAGTGCGTGTGTTGCTTCCGCTTTCATCTTATGCTCTTTGAGCATCTCACTTAGTTCAGTAAAATGTTCGTCAAGGTGAGCGATTTCCTGAAGGAGCGCCTCTCTGGTATCTTGAACGGTCTGATTAACGCCAGAGGCGAATGTCTCTCCAGCCTCCTCAACGGAACTTAGCAATTCTTCCTGCGATCTCAGACTGTCCTGAAGCTCCTCGATGTTTTGCCTGGTGCGAGTCAGCTCGTCAGTGAGTTCAGTAACCCGCGTCCCAAGTCTCTCCCGCTCTGCGTCGGCTTCGGCTAATTCCGATGTCAGTCTTTCAATCTCTTCTTGATCTGCGGTGACTTCGTCTTCAGCATCTTGAAGGGCATCGCTTAGGAGATCACTCGGAATACGCAATTGCTCGCCGGGGTAAATAAGGTGCGGATTGGTGAAGTCGTTGTACTCTTTCAGTTCAGGCCACCGGGTCGGGTCCTCAAGGTACTCTTGGCAGAGATCCCAGAGGGTATCGCCTTTTTCAATAGTAATGAGCACTGTTCCATCCTCATCCGGATGCGGTGTAATTCGTGCCGAGGCGGACAGGACATAAACGCCACTGAGTGCTGCGCAGATGTACAGAATCAGTGTTAACTTCAGCGTGCCTCTTATCATTTTCATACGTTTTCTCCTTTAAAATCTATAAGAGAGGGAAGCAAAGTGAGTTGATCCGACACCGTCAATATCACTCGCCATGCCATCTTGAATAGCATAGTCAATCTGCAGCCCACCTATGTTGACACCAAACCCACCAAAGAGGTTTTGTACATCGCGTGAAGCTTTGACTCCACCCCGAATCGACAAGGCAGTGGATTTGTAAGTGACGATCGTGTATTCAGCCCCGAGCCGTAGGCTCGTTGCGCTCTCGACAAGGTCAACGAACTCTTGTTCGACATCCGCTGCGAATGTGACGACGTTGCCCATATAGAGGTTGTAGGCTAAACCGACATTGACGACCATAGGTACAGTGTCATCACCGAGGGATGCTCCGAGATATTTAGCGACGATGCCGTAATGGAAGGTCGGAACTTTTTCCTCGCCGACATCTATGTGCAGGGCATGTCCCATCAATCCGACATCCACACCGCCAAATCCACTCTGGTTTTCAACGCTGTCTAAACCGAAGTTATCCATCAGCCATCGTCCTGTTAAACCGATGCCGAAGTTTCCGACACCGATGCCATAAGAGAGCGAATAGGCGTTTGCACTATAGTCAAACTCACTATAGTCAAACTTCGTAGAAAATGCTGTTTGCGCGTCGTAGACCGGAATTCCGCTGATACCAGCATTTACAACTGCAAGCCCGACAGAACCGGCTGAACCGAGCGCTTTCGTCAGTGCGATGAAGTTGTGGCTTCTATCAAGGTCGAGTTGTTGGGTAGAAAAATTGAGACTTAAATCCGCTGCGGATGCAAGTCCTGCTGGATTCCAGACGGTTGCGGTGGCATCATCAGCGATAGCCGTGAAAGCACCACCTAAGCCGATTGAGCGAGCACCGGCACCAAGCCGCAGATGTGGCATGGCATTCACTCCGGCAAAGCTGACCGGCGACACCGTTAGGATAAGAAAGAAAAGTGGCATTAAACCGCATAGCAATTTTGGGCACTTTTTAGAAACCCATTTAGCAATTTGCTTTGTCATTAACATTATATCCTCCAAAAGACTGTCCACATCGGGAACTGAACGGGTGTCCAGTTCCCGAGATGCGGACTGCCATTTACTTAGCGCGTCAGTGCGAGTTTGAGAATGGCGTATTCAGGCTCGATACTATCTCCGACAATAATCTGGCAGAAATAGATACCTCGAGCTAAGTCTTCTCCGTCTCCAGAAGATTTTCCATTCCACAAGATCCCGCCATCCTTGCCAAAATAATTGCCAGCGTCCATAACCTTATTCTCCATAAGGACACGAACCGGACGGAGTGTGCTGTCATAAATGGCGATGCTCACCGTAGATTGTCGAGTCAGTGCGAAAGATATGTGAGTCTCGTCCTTGAACGGGTTAGGAACGTTGATCGGACGCGCCACCAATATCGGACCCTCCACACTTTCAACAAAGAACGTAAACTCGTAGGCTGCCATGTTCGCTTCACGGGCACCTTTGCTCTTTTCAGAGACGTTGCCCTCTTTATGCGCCATGTCAGATACTTCAAGTTTAACCGTATGTTGCCCGAATGGCAGATCAGCCTCTGGTCTATATAGTACCTGCGAAGCCGTCTTTTGATTCGGTTTAAGGTTAATCACGTTAGAGTTGAAGATGAATCGGATAGAATCAGCATCCACACCGGATTCGGCATCAGCATAGGTTATCGAAATCAGGGGCCGGCGGTCGGTCAGACGTGCTTCATTTTGCGGTGAAGCCATTGTGATGACCGGTGCGGCGGTATCGAAGTCGATTGAGAAAGTTCCCTTCGCTGAAGCGGAGTTGTTGTATGGATCCGTCGCGCGGACTTCAATCGTGTAAACGCCTTCATCAAGAGGTGCTTCAAGATTGAAATCTAAACGGGTGACCCCTTCAACATCCGACTCGCCATCATCTGCAGTTTTGCCCTTCACCTCTTCACCATCACTATCCCATACGGTAATAGTCATTTTAGAAACGCCTGAGTCGTCATTGGCACTCGCGGAGATAACCGGGAGTCCGCCACGGATCGTTCCAGACGGGGTGATTGAGGTGATCGCAGGTGCGATATTATCAACAACGAGCGTGAAGCTCCAAGTATGTTCCGTGGTACCACCTTCGCTGGTTGCGACGAGTCGTACGTTGTACAGACCTGGGCCGTGTGCTGCAAAGTCTATCGGTGCCTCGATCTTTCCGTTAACGATATTCGATTTGGCGATGGAACGGAGCTGACCACCATTTACACTGTATTTCACAGACGAAACAGCAGATTGCTCGTCAGTTACAACCGCTGAGATCTTCGCCGACCCTGCTTTATCAACATCTGGATCCTTGATGATCCCAACAGGTGCGACTGCGGAGATAACTGGCGGTGTTGTGTCTTTCGGCGGTTCCGGTATATTGACCATGAAAGTGACAGATGTCTGTGCCATACTGCCATTACTGTCAGTGACCGCAACAACAACGGTGTAACTACCATCAGCTAACGCTCTCCCAGGGGTATAAGAGAATAGGTTTCCATCCACCACTGGTGTAACATTGAGATCGTTGATGGTAAATGTGGTTACCTCAATAGTGCCAGCACCGGAAAATTCACCACTGATAAGCGGTTCACCGTGATCAAAGGTGTGTCCCGCAGCGGGTGAATGAATCGCTACAGTCGGGACCGTACCATTGACAGTGAATTCGCGTGACATTGTACCAACAGTACCAAGTAGGTCAGCGACCTCAATAGTCACAGTATACGCGCCACCAGGGAGTTGCTCGATAAGGGTGTAAACCAAATCTTCAGCATCTTTTTCAAGAGACGCTTGGTCAACGACCACTTCAACCGCGTCAGGTGGTTGCATACGTACCAAGGTCAGACTTCCAGTTGCGCCGTCAACACCGATGCCGTCTCCATCTTGATAGGTTGCGTGGATCGTCGGTAGACTATCTACTGCCTCACCATCGGTAGGAGATTCAATGGTAATCATCGGACCGGTGTTATCCAAATTAACTGCTGTTAATGGGAATCGAACCGAACCGTTCCGTTTCGTGACCAGACCATCGGGTGTATAGACACCGTCTGCCAGGGGACTATCATCTGCTGGTGATTTAAGTGCTACCATCAGTGAGAAGGTATTTTCTGGATCTTCAGCACTTTCAGAGGGTACATTACCGCCGTTGACTTCACCACTAAGTTCTTCAGCAGCTAACGAACCGTTCGCAACCATGAAACTCACAGTGACTGAGTCGCGAAGTGGAATCGTTCCTGTGGGTGCTTCCGCAACGTCTGTACCATCTACGGCAATGACTGCTAAATCAGTAATATCAGAGACTCTGAAGTTCAGTACATGCACCGTTACCATCGGTGAATCATCTTCTTGTATGTTGCCATCTTTATCAACGGCTAAAGCGTGGAACGTGTACGCTCCATTTTCGAGCATTCCGACATCGATTGTAATGTCAAGAACACCGGCTTCGCCCTTGGTGATGGTTTCGGTACCGTCTGATGCGGTTTGTACTAACTTCACCAACTCATAAGTTGCGGGATCTGCAGTCGGTTGAATCGTAAATGTTGCTATCGGTGAAGACACTGTATCATCAACAATACCGCCGACAGTATAACTACCGTCGTCGGCTGCTGCAATATCTCCAGCAACGTCAGCAATATTGACGATATTCGTTGGTCCCACTGGTGGGACATCATCAACGTTGTCAACCGAGAACATCGCTGTAATGCCATCAGCGGATACAGTTTCGCTCTGTTCTGCTTCGGCGACTGCGTATGCCCGTACCATGTATCGGTTATCGTCTTTAGAAGCATCGCGTGCTGCCGGACTATCCTTCGTAATGGTATCCTCAAGCATCGTTGTATCTATGTCAATCGCCCACATTTGATAGGTTCGATTGATAGGTACGGCTTCGCTCTCACCCGCCTCTGCGGCATTGACTGCTGCGTTAGCTAAATCGCCAACGAAGTCAGCAAGATTCGCATCCGAAACTTCGGTCGTAGCAACACTTTCAGTGGCAGTATTCTCAATCTTTATCCACTCTGTGTCGCTTGAACGTTTGACTTCAATACGAACAGAAGTCGTCGGGGGAGAACTAATCTCATGCGAATAAGCATGGATCGTAAGAGTTCCTTGAGGTGCGCCACTATCTGGGTTGGTCTCTGTTATGCTTTCGGGATCCACCGAGATTGCCAAGATTTCTGGATCCGGTCGGTAAGTGTTTTCAACAGCCACCGAGATTTTGGATCCATCCGTTTCGGACATATCGTCTTGTACATTGCCTGCCACATCAACAGCGAGCGCATGGAACATGTAAGTTCCGTTTTCCAGGTATGTTTCACCGTCAGCAAGTGTGCCGACATCAACAGTTACCTCAAAAACGCCGCTGTTTTCAGCAGTCTCGGTTACTTCACCAATAACCAGATTTTCAGCGTCTGTCATTACCTTGACGGACTCGTAAGTCATCCGATCCGCTGTCGGCTCAATGGTAAGTGTAGCCATAGGTGATGGAACAGCCTCGTCATACTTATCAACGAGCCCCCCAACGGTGTAGCTGCTACCGTCGTCACCGGATTCAAAAGTGCTATCAGTTGCTTCTACACTGGTCACACTGATGTTTGTGGGACCGAGTGGTGCGACATCATCAACGTTATCAACGGAGAACCTTGCCTCAACACCCTCAAGTGCTGGGAATTCAGCCACTGCGTACCCTGTTACCACATACTGATTTTCATCCTTAGACGCATCGCGTGCTGCAGGACTATCCGCTGTGATCGTATCTTTTAAAGTCGTGGTATCTATAGTAACCATCCACTTCTGGTACATACTATTCACATGGATAGGCTTGCCAGAACCTACAGTGCTGACGAGATCTTCAAGGATATTCGCAAGCTCTTGACCTTCAATGTGCTCAACCGGTTCACTGACTGCGATTTCCCATTTTTTACCTTCGGGTCCCGTGGCATTCAAATGAACGGAACTAATCATTGGAAGAGTCCGACTCGGTGTATAAGCTGTGAGGGTAATCTCGCCTTGCCGTCCACCACTATCGGGGTTCTTCATAGCAGGATCAATCGGCTCAAGTGTAATTGCGATAACCTCAGGCTCAAGTGGGCAGATACCTGCATCTAAATTGATAGTACCTACCATTGGATCGAGATCCGTGAGCTGCAAAGCGTTAGAGGCTTCGGCACGCACCATCACCTCACCCATCTCCTTGCCGCCTAACAATGCGTCAAAGTCAGTGACGTTCCAATTGACCGTCAACGTTGAACCTGTTTCAGAACCATCGAGATCAAGATTCTCGATTTCCTGCCATACGCCAGCGGCATCCATGTATTGGACACTAACAGTGGCTGGGTGTGGTGAGCGATGGTCAACTTTGACGGTTAGGACAACATTATCTGTGGTATTGTTGTAGATCGTCACATCACCGATGGCACCGCTCTCAAAGGAGTCAACCTTGCCATTAAGGTTACAATCGCCAATTGCGATAGACATTACGCTCGCACGATCATGATGTACAGGATCACTTGAATCAACAATTCTGAGTTGCGTTGGTGCGGTATGCGAACTGACATTGAAGAGCGTATCAATCCCCAATGCGCGGATGCCGTAATTGCCTGCAAGGACATCCTCACCCAATTGCGCAAGCATCGTCACATTATTATCCGAACCGTAAGTAATCGGAATGTAGTTGATAAGGTCTACTGTTGCACCGAAAACCTCAACAAGTAAGTTTACGACATCAGGATCCAACAGATCCCCGCCTAAAAAATCACTCAATCCTTTAATTGCCGGACCAAGCGTTGGATCATTCTCTATAAACCCAAGTCCGATCGGTGTCGCAAGAAGGGGCAACACTGTCTCACTCACGAATTTAAGAGTTAATTCTTCTGGTAAATCAATCGCCTCACCAACACCGAGAATGGGTTGGGCAATTGGTGGTAAATCAATCTTCTCAGGGAGGGCACCTTGAAGGGCAAGTTGCCTTATGGTTTGCTCCCATATCGTTGAGGCGAGCATAGTTGCCTCAGGGGTCAACGGCATCCAGGTGTTGGGACTTTGGAGTGATGAAGCACCTTGGTAAGGTGTTCCGTCTGGATTCAACCTAAGTATTTGATAAAGGAGATACCCGTAACCTTGTGCCACCTGACTTGGGTCGTCCAGTATACCCGTGATATTCAAGGTAGCCGGACCAGACTTCAAGGCGGTAGCAACGTAAACACCATCAATATTCTCATAAACGGTTGTGTTGTCGCCTGCACTTATTTTAACATCGGCTTCCGGTGCTTTGGTATCAACCGTGACATCGCTCCACATCTGATCCAATGGGTTCCCGGCCTCATCATAGACAACGGCACCCACGAAATAGTTGCCCTCATCAATATCGTCAAATGAAGCAACCCAGAGCGATTCGGATTCTGGATCAAATTTTGGGACACTGAAAACAGAAGACAACATCGGGTCAAATCCAGACTCAAATTTTGTTATCACCTTGCCAGCATTCTCCAGAAGCATTCCCTGAAGTCTCGCTTGATGTTTTCCAAGCGCGTTGAGAATCTCCTGCACCGTGATTTGTTCGCCACTGAGTGCGCTTATGAGCAATGGACCTGCGGCGTTCAGGAGGGCTGCCTGGAAATCGTCGTTAAACACAGCCGCAAGAATTCCGCGATCTGCTAATTGGAGATTGCGAGGGTCTGGCATCGACCACTTCTCAATCTCAAGAGGTGGATTCAAGGTTGCGTTCAGAATATCTGCTACTGAAGGCACATTACCTTTACTTCCCTCTTCATACAATCCTTCAAGTTTTTCGCGATCCAAGACATCTAACGTCACTGGTGTGGCGAGCGTCACATCAAAATAGTAAAAACTATTACCTTGTGTGACGTGTACCTCAGTTTCCCAAACAACACCATTTTCCGTGAATGTCTCACTCATGGGATACCCAGTATAGCCACCCTCCGGATCCAGTTCATCAGAGTAGCGAAGGGTCACCTCAGAAAAAAGCTGCTCAAGATTATCTTCAAGTGCTGGCCACGCGGGCAAATTGGTAGCGGCGAGAGCCTCTTCCAAGCGGAAAGTATACGGGATAGTTTCTGAACCGAGGACTGTTGGATCGCTAACTCGCCGACCCTCTTTCTCCAGCGTTCCATCACTGGAACCGAACTTAACACCACCAACGTTCACTGACGGCACGCGGACGTAAAGGTTCAAACTATCGCGGGTTAGATATTTTCGATTCGGGTCGGTTTGATCGCCCATACCATCGTCATAGAAAAGTTCAATAGGCATAGGCACAATAGCGTTCCCAAAGTTCTCTGTGTCCAAACCCTGAGCCAGTTCTTGCTCACCTAAGTTTCCAGCGAAAATTGGCACATTGTCGCTATTTAAAATTCCCAAAAGCTGCTTTTTATCCAACAACGGAACTTCGTCTGGAATCAATTCAACCACCAGTTCTACCAATTCCTTTTGCGTCTGTCCTGATAAAGCAGCTACCTCCTGAAAAGAGTATCCTGTGGCTGTCATGACAAGGTCCGCTAAAAATTTCCGCCCAGAGATTTTGTTAAGTGCCAATCCACCGAGTCGTGACTTACCCGAAAGGTTTGTCGGTGCTATTGGCTCAAAGGGGTCTGCCAGCGGACCGACTGGTGGCGGTGCTACATCATCACCGGGTGGGGTCGTCCCGTCATCTGGGGGAGTTGTTCCATCGTCCGGTGGAGTCGTCCCATCATCGGGTGGAGTCGTCCCATCATCGGGTGGAGTTGTCCCATCGTCTGGCGGAGTTGTTCCATCATCGGGTGGGGTTGTCCCATCGTCTGGCGGAGTTGTCCCGTCATCGGGTGGAGTTGTCCCGTCGTCTGGCGGAGTCGTCCCATCGTCTGGTGGAGTCTCAGCTGCCAACTTTCCCTTCAGTTCGCGAATCGCATCCGGATCCTTAAGCAGTTCCAGAACTTGTTCATCTCTGAGCAATGCCAGAACCCCTTCATCCTTTGCTACCAGAAGTGGCAAAAATTGATCAAGTGCTGCAATCTGTACATCTGTTAGGGTGTCGCGATCAATGAAACCGTCCAGAAGAGCTGGATTAGCAATAACAGCCTCAATAGTACCAGGATTCAAGAAGGCTGCTTGGGTTGGATTGGCCTCCAATACATCCAAGACGATTAGGAATCCCCCTTGAATCTCAGGACGTATCAACGTCTCACCGTGATTTTCCAAAACCTGTTCGGCGAGAGATGCTTCCTCTTCTTGCCCAAAAACTGTGTTCGGAATTGCGGTGTAAAAAACACACAATGTAAAAATCAAAAAACAAACGAGTGTTCGTTTTTTCATTAACTCATCCTCCTCGTTAAGCCTGCGCGCTCGCAAGACTAAGTACTGAGTATCTTAGATGGGCAAGCGAGTATACAACAAAGACGACTGGGGTAGATGTCTGCCCATCCAACTAACATCTTACCAACGAGCATTAAAATTTCCCGATACCGATACAACCGTAGGATAAATTTGTGTAACCTATGGCACAGGTCGAAAGTTAGTGAAAAGCGGGCATCCAACTTTCAAATTCAACCTTGCGGGAATTTTTCTATTATTTTATCAAAAAGTGGCAAAATTAAGCAAGCATTTAATCGTTACGTGGCAGAGACGTTAGTGTTACAGGTACAAAACCGGCAAACAAAATCACCCCGCGCAAGTATATGTGATGTTTTATGCAATCGGTAAAAATGTGTTCCCGCCGCATCGGTATATCATCGATTAAATTGCAATTCGCTTCTATTAATAATACCACACTTCTAAAAATATGTCAAATCAAAATTTGAATTTCGGTTGCTAATTTCCAACTATTTTATCAGAAATTGACAATATGTTTGACATAGTACCATAAAACAATTAAACTGTCAATAAAAAAAATATTTTAGGACTACGGAGTTTTCCGATTTTAACCATTTCGGTTGAAAAATTATGACTAATGGGATCATTTTACCGCAATATATTCGGATTCGGAGACCCCTTACAAATAACTGTAACCCAAGTTGCTACGCATAAGAACACAATCTGGAAGATTATGCTACAAAGATGCACAATCTGGAAGATTATGTTACAAACTGTAATAGCATTCGAGGAAAAAGCCTATGTTAAATGAATCTGAAAAAGAACAACTGGATCAGCACGGTTTTCTACTTCTGGAGAGCCTGATACCTTCCGATACAACGATGGCGCTTCGGGAACGTTCGCTGACACTCGCTGCGGCAGAACAAGAAACAGGAGCAAGCCATACATACCTCGCGAACGACAGCGCGCAACGCGTCTGGAATCTCGTAGACAAAGGCGAAATCTTTGAAGAGGCTATCCAACAACCGAAGATGCTCGCTGCGATGGCGTATCTGCTCGGTGAGGATTGCACATTGAGTTCCTTTACCGTGAATGTGCTTTATCCCGGCGCGCCGGATGCCGGTCTCCATATTGATTACCCGTTATCGGGTTTGCCGACACCGCGTCCGAGTTTTCCACTCGTCGCTAATAGCGTCTGGTTTTTAGATGACTTTACCCTCGAAAATGGGGCAACCAGTTGTGTCCCGGGGAGCCACCGACGGCTTGAAGCATTACCGGAACCGGGTGTCGAATATACCGACGAGTTGCAAATCTGCGGACCGCGGGGTTCCGTTTTAATTGTTAACGGTGCAATATGGCATGGCTCATCAGAAAATAGAACGAATGAACCACGCGTTGGGTTACTCGGTTTTTTCTGTCGTTCTATGTTGAAACCGCAACAAGCACACCTTAAACTCGTTTCGGATGAAGTCATTTCGCGCGCAACACCGACATTGAAACGGTTACTCGGCTTCGATTCGCTGCCGAATATGAATGCGTAGAAACCCAGTTCGGTTAGGAATGCAGATCGCAACCCCTCTTGACCCTCCTTATATGAAGATTAATTTTTAATTCGGTAATGTTGGGTGTTAATTGTCTGAATCAGGATTTACAAGATTCAAGGATTTGCAGGATTGGAGACTGTCCTTGTCTGAAAATCATCGTTTATAGGATTACCGATTTATTTTCTTAAACTTCATTCAAGGGGGCAGATGCGTACACCGCAAAACCGAACCTATCGGGCCTGGGGCATCAAGGAACAACGTAAGTCTTTTCTGCCATCAGTATCCACGCGGTTTCCGGTGTTTCCGGTGTCAACTGATATATTAAGCGCGCTTTGATTGTATTCCCTGTCGTGGCGGACGCAATATCAAAAGCGTAAGTTCTGTTTTCGTCTGGAAGCAGGCGGTTCTCGTTTTCAGCAGAGATTGAGAGATGTTGCCTCTGAAGTTCGGTACCATCCGATGCGAGAAGTGTCACCTCAAGCACGATAGTGCGCAATGTTCCACCCGGTAAGATATGTCCTGTTTGACTCCGAAGTTTTACATCCGCTTTGCCATCCGTGTATTCAAGTTGAAGCGTTGCGGCGCGCTTAAGTTGCGCAACACTACGGCTGCCACGCCACGTATGTTTCCGTCCCTTGATGCTTTCATGACTGGTTGTGCTTTGTAACCGCCTTACAACCGGCATGTGGCACGTCGCACAACTCGTATCTCCCTCAGCGAATTTGCCATTCAAAAAACTGGAGACTTGGTCATGTTCGGGAACGCTTTTTTGACCGTGGCAGGTGCCACAAAGTACTGTCGGTTCGGTGTAGATCGGATTGGTAACGTTGGCATGAAAATAGGTTTCCGCACTTGCTGGCGGTCCGTTCATCGCACCGTGTGCATCAAGGTGGCAAACGAGACACGAAACGCCTGCTTCGCGCTGTTTATCTCTCAACTTCGGCATTTTCCCAACGCCTGTGATGAGAATGGGTTGGGGAGCATGGCACTGGTCGCACTTCGTTTCCCTGTCAATGATCTGTTTTGCAGCCGCCTGATAGATTTCATCACTCCACGCTTTTGCGTGCATCGAATCCTCCCACTCTCTCCAGATAGCCGGATGGCAGCTTTTACACTTTCCGTCCTGAAATCCTTGGAACATCTCGGTCACACGCGGCACATCGTCTTCTGCCTGAAGTGCGAGGTTAGCCGTTAATACCACCAACACGCACCCGACCAGTCCCAAACTTACACCGATGATGCTCCAGTGTATCACCTTAAAATTCATCGCGCGCCTCACAATGCCTCTAAGAGTGAAATTGCTGCAGCCTCGCCACTCCGAATACAGTCGGGAATACCTATCCCACGGTAACCGTTTCCGGCGAGAGCGAGTCCTTGCAACTTGCTGGTGAGCCGTTCTATATCATTGACGACTTCTTGATGCCCCACTTGATACTGCGCCATTGCCTGCGTATGCTTGCGAACAGTAACGAATTGTGGGGTTTCTTTGATTCCGAGGAGCGGTGCTAAATCGGTTTGACACAACTGAATAAGATCCGTTTCGGAACGTTTAGAGGTGGGTTCACCGACAAAGGCGCGTAATAGGACCTGTTTTTCTGGGGCGCGGTTCTCAAATTTGATGCTACTGAACGAGCATCCGATAACAGACAGGTTTTCTGTAGCAGGGACAACGAATCCCATACCGTCTAACGGATGCGTAATATCTGTACGATGAAATGCTAAATTAACGCTTGCAGAAGAGGCGTAGGGAATCGTATTAAGTTTCGCAGCAAGCGGATTTGATATACTTTCGATGAGCGCACTTGTTTGTATTGCTGGAAGTGCTATACAGAGGAGTTCTGAATTCAGGGTTTCGCCAGTCGTAAGTGAGACCTGCCATCCGGTGCCATCGGTATTTTGTTGGATCTGTTCGACAGGCGCATTTAATTTAATACTGCTGGACACGATCTCGGCAAGCGTGTCAACGAGTGTCTGCATCCCGGATCTGAATGACAGAAAGAGGCTATAACGGGGGCCACTGGTATCTTGGCTGGTTTCGGCTGCCTGTTTTTTTTGTGCGCGGAGTGCTTT
>JAAXHI010000303.1:16650-31539 GCA_012270875.1 Candidatus Poribacteria bacterium
ATCATAGGTTGTGCGATTCGGGTGAAGGCTTCGGTGCCGAGTCGGCGTCTGACGAAATGCGCTACGGCTTCATCAATGTCCCTTTCTCGACGCGGGATAAAGAGGTCCATTGCCATCCGCAATTTACCGCGCCAACTGAAAAGTGGGGTTTTTAGAAAAGGCTTTAGGGATCCCGGTGCCATCATGTAAAAGCCTTCAGGGACAGGATGTAATGCCCCGTTTCGGGTTACGAAACTCCGGCGGACTTTGGGGTTAGTGCCTATGAATTGGTCTGCGATACCGAGTTCTTCACAGAGTGCTTTTGCCGCCGGTTTTGTTGAGATAAAGGCATCGGGACCGTGTTCAATGAGGAACCCATCCCGGTGTTCGGTCTGAATAACGCCACCGACGCGTCCAGTCGCTTCAAGGAGTGTGACATCCATCTGGATATTGCGCTGTACCGCTTCACGTTGTAAGCGATAGCACGCGGTTAACCCTGTGATGCCGCCGCCGATAACAATAGCACGTTTACTATTGTGAGATTCCATAGACCTTGCACTCCTCAAGAATATATCCGACTACGGGACTGAAGAGGGCTTTGAAGTCTTCAATATTTCCGCGTAGGATCCGGTTCGGTTGGGAATGCAGATCGCAACCCCCCTTTATCCCCCCTTATCAAGGGGGCAGGTGAGTACACCGCAAAACCGAACCTACCGCACCTGGTACCAAGACGGTTGTTTTTTTAAATTGACACCTATGCGTACACCGCAAAACCGAACCTACCGGCCCTGGGAGATTACCGATTTTTCACAGACAAAATCTGCTAACATGTTGATGAATTTGGGATGTGCGCTGACAGTTCCCGCTCGAATGAAATCAATTCCACACGCTTCTGCCGTTTCGGCTGCCTCTATGTCAAGATCGTAGAGAACTTCAACGTGATCGCAGAGGAAACCTATCGGTGAAGCGACGACAGTGTCAATACCCTCTTCTTTTCGGGCTTTAAGCCAGTCGTTGATATCGGGTTGTGTCCACGGTATCGGGCTGCTTTCAACTTCACTTTGGTATGCCAAACCGAATCGGGTTTTTCCAATGTTTTGGGCAACTGCCTCACCGGTTTTTTCAAATTGCTGTGTATAGGGTGAATTATCCGCCGCTGCTTGCGGAATTGCGTGTGCTGTGAAAACAAGTTCGGCACGTTCTAATTTGTCACCACACGCGGTTTCGATAATTTCAGCGATGGCACCGATATAGCCTTCACGTGTATACCACGGGTCAAGATAGTCAATCGTCGGTTTTTCACCATCAACTGCATCAATCCCTTTTTCCACTGTCTGTTGATACCACTCCCAACTGAATTTAGATTGGTGGGGTGCCATGATAATACCGAGTATTTTACGGTGTCCTTTTTGTGCCATTTCGGCGATGACTTCCTTTAAATAAGGTGTCCAATGTCTGAATCCGGCATAAACGGGAAGCCGTAGATCGCGTGCTTGCAAAGCGTTTTCTAAAGCCTCGGCTTGCTTGAACGTCAATTCGTTGAATGGTGAAAATCCACCTAATTTTATATAATGTGTCGAGATGTCTTTTACGCGTTCTACTTGGGATTTGGCTGTTCCAGCGATACCTTCAACAAAACAGTAGGCTTCTCCCGGACAAGTATCTTTATCGTATTTTTGACAGCATCCAGGTGTAGGTCCCCCAAATGCGACGAGTAAAACGCTGTCGTAACTCATTTTAATTTCCTTCCTATGCCATATTGGCTAACTGTGCTGGCATGAATCGTGCGTCGGCGTTAATTGCCTTCGCGAAACCCTCGCGTGCCAAGGTTTCGTCCCCATTTGTGCGGTGCGCGAGTCCGATGCAAAAATACGCTTGTGCGAGTTGTGTGCTGTGAAGTCCGCCGACCAAAGCCTTATAAATAGCCGCCAACCCTGTTTTTGTTTCATCGCCATTCCGGTAAGCAGAGAGAATATGATTGTACCCACGCAAAAGGTGCGCTGGTGCATAATCAGGGTCAAGTTCAAGTGCGGTATTGATCGCTTTTTTTGCCTCGGCGAAGAAATCTCCTTTCTCAAGGACACTTGATACGGTACGGGAGGTTTGTGTCAGTAAATTTGCGTATTCCGTCCACGCCTCAGGAAGATTCGCATATTTTTCGGTGGCAGTTCTCAAGATAGCGATTGCTAAACCGAAGTCGTTGCCCTCAGCGACCTCTTCGGCGGTCTCTCGGTACGCTTCAAAGTCTTCAAGTTTGTGTATTTTTTGATGAAGTTTTTCCGTATCCGCAGTCGGAATAACCGAAGGTTTCAGGTGTTGCCAACCCGGTTCTGGATCGTCAATCAATCCGCGGTAGACCCTTAAAATCGCATAGCGAGGTGTCCCCCAAACCTCAGCAATAGAACGGATCCAGTCGGGTAGAGTCGCTTCCATTTCAGTGAGCAGTTCGGTTAAGGACATGCCGTGTTCGACGTGTTTTCGGACTTCCGTTAGGAAATAAGATTCTATCTGGAGCAAGAGGTCTATTTCGGCATCTTGTGCCAAAGGACCGTGCCCCGGTAGCACACATTTAGGTGTATAGTTACGGAGTTCTTTAATTGTATTAATCCAATCGTGGTTCGCCATGAGACCTTCGTTCATAACAGGTTGTCCAAAGATAGGAAAACTCCCTGTCATGACAGTATCTCCAGAGACGATACAATCTTCTGCTGGGACTCTAATGGCAGTGGCATCATCTGTCTCCGCTTTCCCCAAATGAACGAGGTGCAGCGGTTGATTCCCTAAATCGAGTTCGGTTTCGTGTGTGAACGTCTGTTGTGGTAGGAAGGGTGGATCCCCCAATGTAAAGCCTCGAGAACGCAAGAACGCTTCCTGTCGCGGTGCTCTATTCACCATGAAGTCCTTAGTCATCTCGCGTGCGACGACAGTTGCGCCTGCCTCCCGAAAAATAACATTTCCATTCGTATGATCCCAATGGTAGTGTGTGTTAATCGCATACAGGATCGGTTTGTCTGTGATGGTGCGGATTGCGTTGTAAAGCCGACGTGCCATCATCTGGTTCACTTGCGTATCAATTACGGCTACCCCGTTATCTCCTATGATAATGGAAGAATTGACGATGTTGCGAAATAGATAGACCCGTTCTGTTACCTTAACAAGCTGCCCATATTGTCGGGGTGCGAAAGGGTTTTCAGAAATGTTTCTCATTTATTTGCCTAAAGCATTTTTGCGATATTTACGAAATGTTTAACGTTATTAAAAGGTGTATCTCTGTGAAGTCCGTGGCTCAAGTTCAATATATGTCCTGTTCCTCCACCCTGCGCTAAGCAGGTTTTGACGGCTGTCGTGATGTCTTCAGATGTTCCGTCTCGGAGAATATCGTTATCAACGTTTCCCTGAAAAGCGACGGTACTGTCAGTTTTGGCTTTAGCTTCACTGAGGTCTACGCATTTCCCGACACTGAGTACATCTGCACCACTCTGATGCATTAGATCCAGATAATTGCACTCTTTTGCGAAAAGTATCCCCGGCACTTCCGAGTTGAGTTCAGAAAAAATTTGCTGGTGATACGGAAACGCGAAATCCTCATATAGCTGCCTCGGCAAAACATCTGCGATAGACTCGAAAAGTTGGACGATCTGCGCACCCGCATCGATTTGATAATTCAGATAGTTAATGGTCATCTGTGTTAACTTGTTTAGCAAACGATGCAAGAGTTGAGGTGCTTCTTCAATCATTTGGAAAACAGGGGTCGCTTTTTCGGAGACACCAGATCCTCGTTTGATGGGACTTTCGCCAGCGATGAGAAAAAATGCGAGTGTTAAAGGTGCCCCGGCAAAACCGATAAGCGGCAGTTCCCCGTTGAGGGTTTCGCGTAGGTTGCGAATAACGTTTCCTGTGAACGCTAATTGCGAGGCGGGTTCATCAACGGGTTGGAGCGCGTCAATTTGTGCTCGTGTCCGAATCGGTGGGTTTAAAATGGGGCCCGGGTCAAATCGGAAATGCGCGCCCATTGGTGCGAGGGGTGTGAGAATGTCCTTGTAGACAATAATAGCATCAACGCCGATGCGTTTTGGGAGCAGTGAAATCTTGACTGCCGATTCAACATCGGTGTCTGACATCGGTGCGGGACAGGTTCGGAAAAGCTGCTCCAAAGGGAGGTTAAGCTCTTGCCGAATCTGCCGATACAGCGGATCCGATCTGCCTGCCTGCCGCATCATCCACACAGGTACACGTTCTACAGGCAGACAACGCGCAGCGCGAAGAAGTAAATCGTTTTTTAATTGCTGTTCCATGCTGACAGGTTTGACCTCTTCAACTTGCTAACGAAATACTTGATGAGAGATCTCATTGTGAAATGCCCCCCTTCTGACGTCGTTCAAGGAACTGCCGTAGTTTAGCAAAACTCTTAACGTTCTTCATAATCCTACCGCTTTCACGCTCTTCAAGATAAAGCAGGAAGCCCATAACGTAAAGGCTTATGAAAAACAGTAGAAACCCTGTGACACATCGTCCGATTGCCCAATAATTGGGTTGAAGCCTCAGGTATGGGGTGCGAGCCTCGGTTTCGCCGTCTGCATCCGATGCATCCTGCTTGGGCCACTCCACCGAAACAAAATCACCCCACCCAGTTACCCCAAGCGATAGAAAGGCGATCGAAAGGACAAAAACGATGAAAAAAGGGATACCCATGTTAGATACCAATTAATTTAATCAGAGACTTTTATCAATCCCTTGGTGCAAGCATCTTCACGGTTGCGGACCTTTGTTATCCCTTCAACGAGCGATTCAAGCGGGAATTCGTGGCTGATGATTTTGTCCATGTTGACATCGCCGCTCGAAATAAGTTGAACCGCTTCTTCCCATGTGTCGGGTGCAAGCCAAGAGAACCGAATCGTTTTATCATCAAGGATGGTATCGAGGATAGGCACCTGCATCACGTCTGTGTCTCCGGGGAGTCCAAAGATAACGACGGTTGCGTGCCGTCCGGTCACTTTGAGTGCGGTGTGAATCGCGTCAAGTGAGCTGGTAGCCGTAATTGCGCGGTCTGCCAATTCTCCGTTATTGAGTTCCTGAATTGCAGCACCCAGGTCTTCAACATAGTTTGGCGAGTTGGTATCGCTGACGTTGACCACGACATCTGCGCCGAGTTCTTTACCACAATCTAACCGATAATCACGAGTTCCGACAAGCAGAACATTCTTCAAGCCACGACTCTTCAATACCTGCACCATCATCAAACCGATAGGTCCCGGTCCGAAGACAACGGCAGTCTGTCCCTCTTCGGCATTGAGATTGTTGACAGCATAGAGTCCGCATGCGAGCGGCTCTGTTAATGCGCCTTGATCGTACGTGACATTATCCGGTAATTTGACTGTCCAGCGATAATCGGAGACAGCGTATTCAGCGAATCCGCCATCAACGCCGACACCTAAGACGCGTTTTTCAGGACACAGGTTGGATAAGCCTTTCTGGCTCCAAAAGGAATCGGGATTCGATTGGACGGGATTCACGACGACGCGATCACCTACTTTAAATCCACCAGTTGTTCCTGCTTCACTGCCGACTTCAACGACTTCGCCAGTAAATTCGTGTCCAAGGATAAGCGGTCCTTTTCCGTCATCGGTTTCGAGTGAACTGTTACCAAAATAATATGCGACATCCGAACCACAGATACCTACTGAACGGACTTGAACTAACAGGTCATTATTGCCGGGTTCCGGTACAGGTCGGTCTTCGAGGCTCATTGATTCGGGTTCATAAAAGATTTGGGATTTCATTATCTATCTGCCTCCTTAAGTCTTTAATGGATACAATTACTTTAGCATGTCTAATTTTAAATTACAACGAAATTTAATATTAATGTAGAACCGTTCAATCGTCGGTTTTTTGCTCATTTTAATGGAAGCATCGCGAGCATAGGGAAACACCCGAAAGTTGTAAAGATTAGAAGATGAAGCGCATCTCCAAAAGTAAAAATCGGCTGCAGAACTCACCGAGGAAGATTGTAATAATGGCAATAAAAAGAAAACCGGTTGCCGCTCGCGTCGCGCCAAGCACATCGCGGGCAACGGATTTAGGACGCAAGCAGTCCCACGTAATAAAATAGAGGAGTAACGTGCCAGCGATGCCGATCAGCACTCGCATACCGAAAATAATCTGGTAGAAAAGGTTAAAAGCGACAGCGTCCGTGGATTGCTGCCGGAAAAAGATGTTGAGGCAGAGCAGTCCAACCATTCCTAAAAGGGTCCAAAACAGTAAAGTATTAAACCGTTTCAGAAAGTTTACCGGCAAATCCGGCGTTACGAGATACCAGTGACCAAACCACATGCCGCTATGAACAACACCGAGTAGTACAGACGCTATCAAGAATTGAAGCGGGAGTAGAAACATTTCACCCGGTAGTTGAATAATTGCGTAATAACGCTGGGCACTTAAAACGATCCACGCAGCTCCACAAATTATACCGATAAAAAAAAGTATCTGTGTCAGCAGCGGGATTTTGAACCACCAACTCAGCGTATAGATAAAGAGGATAAGGACGAAACAGATCGCCAAAACGGACTCAGGGGTCTGCCAGAATCCGAAAAAATGGAGAAACGTGACGGGTTGCCGATGGAGTGCCAAACCTGCACAACGTGATAAAACGCTTACAAATATATAGATGCTCCCCATCAAACGATAGAAGTTGGCACCTACCAACCCCTTGGGGACTAAGAAAAGTAGCGCAAATCCGCCGACTGCAAGTTGACTGAAAACGAGATAAAAAACGTCGAGAATACTAAACATCAATGCCACTCGGTAATTTTCGATAGATGTGGTCTGTACCTACCGTTGTGCGACTGTTTTCCACAAAAAATGGAGACCCATTATAGTTCGCCGTAGCGCGATGAATGTGTGCATCGCTATGCTTAAGAACCATAACGGGTCTACCTATGAGGCGCGGTTTCATCGCGCATTATCTATCATGTGTGACAGTGTGCCACACGTTAGTTAGATAATTTCGACGACTGCGCCGAGTTCTTCGAGTTGTTCTTTCGCCTTGTCAGCATCCTCTTTAGAGACACCTTCTTGAATGACGACTGGTGCGGATTCGACTTTTTCTTTTGCTTCCTTTAAGCCGAGTCCAGTGATTGCACGCACCTCTTTGATAACTGGAATCTTATTGGCACCGAATTCCTTGAGCTGCACGTCAAATTCGGTTTTCTCTTCCGCTGCGGCTTCTTCTTCGCCAGGTGCGGCTGCACCATCTGCGGCTGGCATTACGCCGGGCATAGCGATTGCTGGTGCGGCGGATGCGCTGACACCAAATTTATCTTCCAATGCTTTGACGAGTTCGGAAAGTTCCAAAACGGTCATATTGCTAATTTCTTCAATCAATTTTTCCATATCTGCGGCCATGTTTATATCCTCTCTATAAGTAATACTGAGTTGATTTGATTAGAAGTTTTCTGATCAAGTGGTGCAGGAAAGCAAGGCACGGTGCCCTGGTTTCCGACAATATTTCGTATAAACGCTAAGCGTCTTCTGACGCTTTCTTCTGATCGGCAACCTGTGTCAGTACGGAGGCTACCTGACGTATTGTTCCACTAAGTACATTCACGATCCCGTTAGCGGGTGACCCTTGATGTAGGGTTCGCACGAGTCCAGCGAGCGGTGCGCTAATAAGTCCGACGGTCTTAGCGACCAAGACATCTCGTGACGGCATATCTTGGAGGGATTCAACGCCTGCTGCGTCAATCACCTGTGTTCCGAGAATTCCGCCTTTGATCTTAAAGTTTTCGTGTTCTTCGCCAAATCCGAGCAAGATTTTTGAAGAGGCAGCCGGATCCGTGCCAGTGGCAAGTGCCGTATTCCCTTTGAGGTAAGGTGTTAACCCTTCAATGCCTCTCTCTTCCGCGACGACGTTCACTAATGTGTTTTTACAGACTTTGTACCCGATATCTGCTGCCCGGAGCTGGTTTCGCAGTTCGTTAATTTCTGCGACGGTCAGTCCCTGGAAGTCTGTAAGCAGAACAACATCGGCACTGTCAAAAATCTCACGAATTTGTTCTGTTTGCTGAACATTCGCCTCATTCGGCATGTGTCAGCTCCTTTCTATGTGGTTTATAGGATTTACGATCGCATACAAAAAGCCCCCAGGCACCTGGAGGCTTACAAAAAAAGAGAGAACAATAGCGGGCAACAAGATTTTATGTGCGCTTTGAGAAGCACGCCCTTTGTTCCGTTCCATTCAAGCCTCGGTAGGCAATTAAGCCGATGGCACCTACGTTCTACGACTCTATTCAGTTGTGAGGACTATTTCTGTATCGTATCCCCTAAGGTTTATAAAAATTGTTGCGGGTCTATCCGAATACCGACTCCCATCGTTGCTGAGATCGCCACGCTTCGGATATATCTACCCTTTACGGCAGAGGGTCGAGCGGCAAGGAGTGCGCTCATTACAGCGTTGAGGTTCCCTTTAATGCTCTCTTCCTCAAACGAGGTCTTGCCGATTGGAACGTGAACAATTCCAGAGGAACGTTCTACTCGATATTCGATTTGTCCGGCTTTAATACTTTGTAGTGTTTCGGTAATATCCGTTGTGACGGTGCCTGCCTTGGCGTTAGGCATCAACCCTCTCGGTCCCAAGACCCGTCCAAGTTTAGGCATAATACTACGCATCAGGTCTGGTGTCGCAATTGTAGCGTCAAAATCGAGCCATCCGTCAACAATTTTATCAACGAGTTCGTCAGTTCCGACGAAATCCGCGCCGGCTTCTTCAGCCTGTCGTGCTAAGTCGCCTTCAGCGAAGACAACAACACGGACTGACTTTCCGGTGCCATGCGGTAGCGTGACGGTGCCGCGGATATTCTGTTCTGCATGTTGAGCGTCCACACCAAGACGTGATGCGAGATCCACTGTCTCGTCAAACTTCGCGCCACTCGTTTTTTTTACAAGCGAGACGGCTTCGTCTACTGTGTACAGTTGGAGTCTATCTACTTGTTCTTTACCTGCGCTGTATCGCTTCCCTCTCTTCGCCATGCTGTTCTCCGATAGTCAGCGGGACATATCTCTGTAGCCCCGTTTCAAAGCGAGTCTATGTATATGCCGAGGCGACTGAGCCTCGTTATACTCGCTATTCAATTGTAAGTCCCATACTGCGAGCGGTACCTTCTACCATCCGCATTGCGGCATCTAAATCTGTCGTATTTAGGTCAGGTAATTTCGTCTGCGCAATCTCGCGGATTTGATCCATTGTAACGGATGCGACCTTGTTTCGATTCGGTTCACCTGAACCTTTAGCAATCTTCGCTGCAGACTTCAGTAAAATTGCGGCGGGGGGCGATTTTACGCTAAACGTAAACGACCTATCGCTATAACAGGTGACAATGGTTGTCACCACCATACCGGTTTGATGCTGCGTCTGGGCGTTAAAGGATTTGATAAACTCCTGTAAATTGATCATATAGGGGGCGAGACTCGGACCAACCGGAGGTTGTGGCGTTGCCTGCCCGGATACTAATTGGAGTTTAACTTCACCAGCTACTTTTTTTCCCATTGCTCTTCCCTATTGTCGGTTATGAGAATTCTAAAGCGTTTACCTATAAGCGGCGTATAAGATTTAGAAAACGCCATTTAATTTTAGTTTAGTTCTTCCACTTCAAGCAAGCCCAAGTCAACAGAAGTTGAACGCCCGAAAAGCGAGATGCTGAGACGCAGGCGTTGATGTTCCATGTCGATCTCTTCAATTTCGCCCGGGAATCCATTAAACGGTCCGTTTATTACCTTGACTTTATCGCCAACCTCATATTCCATTGCCGGTACGGGTGCGACTTCCTCTTCCTCAGTTGACATCTGGAGCATCGCTTCAACATCAGTCGGACTCAAAGGCGACGGATGCGAGGTGGGTCCCAAGAAATTCATGACCCCCGGCGTTTCTTGTATGAGTGCCCAACTTCTTTGTCCAATCGAACTTTCGACATGCGGACCGAGTTCATGGGTCGTATTGACGAGTACATACCCCGGATAGGATGGTCGGACGCTAACTTTCCGCTGGCTGTCCTTCACTTCCACCACTTCGGTTTCAGGGACATTAACCTGCAAAATTTCGTCCTGTAACGCTTCCCTTGCAATCATGTTGTCAAGGTTGAGCTTAACCTTTTTTTCATGTCCAGTGTATATTTGAACAACGTACCAATAACCATCCATAGACTGATTCCACTCATTGGGTTACTTGTGCTGTTGAAGCACAAAAACGTTAACTTCGAATGAAAAGGGTTCTGAGAAAAACCATACCGAACCCCTCAAGCGAATTATTGAGGACGTACTGGCTTACAATTACAGCGACTAAAGGGATACAGGCTACTGCCGCTGCGATTATTTTTCGGTTTCCATCAATAACAGCCTCAGGGTCCCTTTCATTTTGTGAGTGGTCTTCCCAACTTTTCACGATAAAAAAGACAGCGACTGGAAGGGCTGCGAGAAAAATCCAAGATAAAGGGCTCTCCCAGCTTGGAAAGGCGGAATTGCCATCAATTATCCCGATGTAAAGTCCTAACAGCGCGGAGGCAACAATGACAGTAATCGTGCTGCCCTGAACCTCTTTCATATCCGGTTTGGTCACCTTCTGCCATTCAAGATGGATGCCTTGAAGATACTTTTTTAAACGAGTTATCATAAGAATTATGGCAGGCCAGGAGGGATTCGAACCCCCAACATTCGGTTTTGGAGACCGACGCTCTAGCCGTTGGAGCTACTGGCCTGTAAGATTTGTAGTGTGCCACAGACCTATTTAAAAGTTAAGGCTGTGTTGTCCGTTGCACTTGCTAAAAAGTTATCGTGTTTCTTTATGGAGTGTATGCTTTCGGCAGAACCGACAGTATTTTTTTCGTTCGTAGCGATTTTGCTGCGTCCGACGGTTCCGAGTTGTTACATAATTCCGCTGGTTACATACATCACATGCTAATGTTACAATGTCTCTTGGCATGATAGACCTCTACTTTTGATAAATGGAGCCGACGACCGGGATTGAACCGGTGACCTCGTCCTTACCAAGGACGCGCTCTACCGACTGAGCTACGCCGGCAAAATAAGCACTTCAACAAGCGGGAGACGGGAATCGAACCCGCGACACATGGCTTGGAAGGCCAATGCTCTACCAGCTGAGCTACTCCCGCATCACATAAATAATAGCGCGACATACTACTAAGGCAAGGCACCGGCACTCTATGGGAAACCCGCAAGCCTTGCTCTATATCAATCTGCTCGGTATAAGCGTAGATGGGGGCAGATGGATTCGAACCACCGTAGGCATAGCCAACAGATTTACAGTCTGCCCTATTTGACCGCTCTAGCATACCCCCATTATGAAGCTGACGAGAGGAATCGAACCTCCAACCTAGTGATTACAAATCACTTGCTCTACCATTGAGCCACGTCAGCAGCACTTAATAATTATATCCACTTTATTGGAGATTGTCAAGTGATTTCAATTTTTCCGCGTTAGGGCTCTGGATAGAAATAATCAGGAACCTCTACTGCAGTGCGTCGGTATCGGTACTATAATCCTTCTTCAGGTTCCGCTGCTTCCGTATCGTGTTCCTGTTCGAGAAGTTCCTCGTCGAATATATCGGCACCAACTTCTTTTGGTTCCTCAACATCTGTAAAAATCGGAGGTGTCTTGGCGTCGGATACTTTTGCCTCTCCCTCTTCAAACCGGAGTTTCCCGTCAATCAATTCTTGTGTCGCAACAGCGACGGGTTTCTTTTTTTTATCTCCTCCCGTGCTTGAAGGGGCGAGTGGTAGACCGTTTGCATTTATATCTCTGGCGCGTTTCGCTGCGATATTGACTGCGAGGTATTTATTTTCTACTGTTTTTACCAAGTCCTCATTGTAAACCACTTCGTTCATTTTTTAGCCTCCACATTATAAATACAGATTTAGACGAACGTACGTGACTATAATTATACCTAATATTTCTTTCAAAAGTCAAATTAAAATGACAGAAAAGTTGACAAACTGACTGAAAAATGTTAAAATTGAGGTATTAGTTTTGTGGATTGAAGGAACTTCCAAATGGATACAAACATCCAACCCATTCTCGAAAAATCGCTTGCAGGGGAACGGTTAGACTTTGACGACTGCCTCACGCTTTTCAAAAGCCACGATCTGCTTGCCTTGGGGCACGCAGCGGATGTTATCCGGCAGCGAAAGCATCCCGAAGGCTATGTCACCTACATTGTTGACCGGAACATTAACTATACCAATTGGTGCTATGTCGATTGTGATTTCTGTGCTTTTTACCGCCATCGCAAGGACCCAGATGCCTATGTCATGGAGCGCGATGAGTTAGGGAACAAAATACAAGAAACACTTGACCTTGGCGGTGAGTTGATTCTGATGCAAGGTGGGTTACACCCGAAACTCAAACTTGACTGGTACGAAGACCTACTCCGCTGGATTAAAGCGAATTATCCGATTCATATCCACGGATTTTCGCCACCGGAGTTGGACTGGTTTGCAAAGATCAACCGTATGTCGCTGCGAGAAATGCTCATCCGTTTGCGGGATGCCGGACTCGATTCAATTCCGGGTGGTGGTGCGGAAATTCTCACTGATCACGCCCGTAACGAAATCAGTCCGAAAAAATGTACCGCTGATGAATGGCTGGAAGTCATGCGCCAAGGCCATCTCGTTGGACTCAAATCAAGTGCGACGATGATGTATGGGCATGTGGAAAGTTATGCCGAACGCGTTGAACACCTCGTCCGTCTCCGTGATTTGCAAGATGAGACAGGCGGATTTACCGCTTTTATCTGTTGGTCTCTACAACCTGCGAATACCCGTATGGAACATATACCGCCTGCGGGGAGTTTTGAGTACCTCAAGACACTTGCGATCTCCCGATTATTCTTAGACAACTTCGATAACTTCCAGTCCTCATGGGTTACCCAAGGTCCGAAGATTGGGCAGCTATCGCTGAAGTTCGGTGCGAATGATATGGGTGGCACGATGATAGAAGAGAATGTCGTTAGCAAAGCAGGGACCGTCTATTGCATGCCGATTGAGGAAATCGAACGTACGATAGCGGAACTCGGATATACCGCCAAACGACGTAACTTCTTTTACGAAATTCTTAATTAGTTGCAACTGGAACTTTTCCTGACAACGTGTTGAACCATCTACTTGACGTTTCTACCCAGAGTTTGAGATGCCTGATACCCGTCCCAACATCCTTTTAATCACCACCGACCAACAACGCGGGGACTGCCTTGGCTTGGATCCTGACGGTCCTGATTGCTTGCAGACACCAAATCTGGATTGGATTGGTCGCACCGGCACGCATTTTCGTCGCGGATATGCTGAATGCCCGAGTTGTATTCCAGCGCGGCGCAGCTTGATGACCGGCACAGCACCCGCAGCCAATGGTGGTGTCGGATTCAAAGGTGCGCAGTGGAATCCTCCGCACACCTTGGCAGGCGAATTGTCCGCTGCCGGTTACCAAACCGAAATGATCGGCAAACTGCATCTGGACCCACCGCGTAAGCGATACGGATTTGATCACCTTCAGTTGGCTGATGCCACTCGTGGAAATAACAATGACTATGTGGACTGGTTGCAGCAATATCACCGCCGCAATGACGTTGATCCGGGTGTGGCTCACGGTGTTTCTGCCAATGGCTGGGTTGGTCGTCCACATCATCTACCCGAAGAACAGATGCACACCTTCTGGTGTGTCGATCGCGCCCTCAATTTTCTGCGTAAACGCGACCCGACAGTGCCTTTCTTTCTCAATATCTCTTTTATAGACCCTCACCCACCGCTGACACCACCAGCACACTATTACCAACGCTATATTCAGCGGGATTTGCCGCCGCCTGTGGTTGGCGACTGGGCGCCGGAATTTGATGGAAGCCAGAAGGGACTGAATCCAAACGCTTGGGAAATCTGCCTCGACACCTACGATATGCAATGTGCGCGTGCCGCATATTACGGGATGATTAATTTCATCGACGATCAGATCGGTCGCCTGATCCAAGTTATGGGGGGTATGAACGACTGTCTGATCATTTTCACTTCCGACCACGGTGAGATGCTCGGCGATCATAACCTGTATCGTAAAACTTGGCCCTACGAAGCCTCAGCACGCGTGCCTTTTCTAATGCGGGCACCAGCGAAATGGGGTTACCCGAAAGAATCCGTCTGCCAAAGTCCCGTCGGTTTGCAAGACATTATGCCTACTATTTTGGACGCGGCCGGCGTTGAGATTCCCAGTACTTGCACTGGTAAAAGTCTATTGCCAATTATGAGGGGAGATACTGACCGAGTGCGAGATTGTCTTCACGGTGAACACTCCGGTTGTTACGAATACAATCACGGCAACCACTATGTAACCGACGGACACCATAAGTACATCTGGTATTCTCAAACCGGTAGGGAGCATCTTTTCAATTTGCAGGACGATCCACACGAAACCCACGACCTCGCAAGTCTGAACGAGGCTGAAACCCTCCTAACACCTTGGCGAAATCGCCTCATTGCGTTTCTCCGCGATCGTCCAGAAGGCTTTACGGATGGCACAAGCCTCATCACTGGACAAACGCATGATGCTTTACTGCCAAACTATCAAGCCGATACCACTTATCCGTATTTATAGCAGGACTGACGCACTGCAGGCGGGGTTTGAAACCCCGCCTGCATGGAGATTTGACGGAAGATCGTTAAAACCGCACCTACCGGACCTGGGACTGATCTGCATGCCTAACGAAAATCTGCATGTATCCAGAGTTCGCTTGCTTCTTTGCGTGCGGTAAGCCAATTGGAAAGTGCTTGCCGTTTTTTGGCTTGGATCAATGTTTGTTGATGCCGGGCTTTTTCCGCCGGATCCGTTCGGAATGTTTCGATATCTGGTTCTTGGCGTTCAACGAG
>JAAXHI010000090.1:0-11476 GCA_012270875.1 Candidatus Poribacteria bacterium
ACCGATGCTGAGTGTATAAGTAATTATGGGATCTACTATAAAAGACAGAAACCTTAGCCTGTAATGTAATGGAAGGCGGATATACGTCAGGGAGTGTCAAACCCTGAACCCATCTGACCGAACCGCAAGGAAATTTAGAAAAATGAAAAGACCTTCGCTTTTCACAATATGTCTCATAATTCTGGTTGGTTCTTGGATCTTCCTGAAATTCGTCGTTGGCGGACTTATCTCAGTTCCTATACCGGGTAGCGTGATCGCCATGTATATGGGATTGATTATAATCGCTATCTTGGTACATATCTCCGTTGAGGACTCGCTCTTTCAGGAATTTCGCCGTCCTATCCTCGAAACACTGGTGGAAGACAAACGCCGTAACCACCGCCGCGTGCTTGTGGTGTTAATCCCGCTCCTGCTGCTCGGTTATACCTACTCAATTATCGCGCAACGAGCGAATCCACCTGGAAGCCCGCGCGACGCACACCCATCGCCGCCACTTGAATTGACCTACAAAGATGAGGTCATCGGCACGATGCAAGATGTTGTGAACCCCTTCCGGCATTATGAGAAAGACGATCCCGAGGCGTTCAAGGCGCATGTTGAAAATGGAAGACGGGTCTATCATCAGAATTGCTTTTACTGCCACGGCGACCACTTAGATGGACAGGGACATTTCGCACCATATCTCCAGCCATTACCTGCTAATTTCCAAGACCCGGGCATTATTCCCAACTTCCAAGAATCTTTCTTCTTTTGGCGAATTGCCAAGGGCGGTCCGGGATTACCGGCAGCTGGCACGCCGTGGGATTCAGCAATGCCGATCTGGGAAAACACCTTGACGAAAGACGAAATTTGGGACGTAATTCTCTTTCTTTCTGAATACACCGGCTATCAGTTCCGAACCTTTGGGGAGGCACACTAAATGGGAATCAGAACAGTCGCTCTCCTACTCACTCTTTTTGGAATGCTTGTTGTCTTTAATTTTGCGCATGCGCAAAACGCACCAGAGGCTTCCGAAAAAGGAAAAGAGGTTTATGAAAACAGCTGCGCACACTGCCACGGCACCGAAGGCAGAGGCGACGGATCCGCCGCTGAGGACCTTCTCCCAAAACCGAGGGATTTCACACGCGGTTTGTATAAAATCCGATCTACAGGAACCGGAGAACTGCCAACCGATCAAGACCTATTTGACATCATTACCGAAGGGATGCCCGGCTCGTCTATGCCACCGTGGGATACTGCCTTGAGTGCCAATGATCGTTGGGAAGTGGTCGCATATATCAAAACCTTCTACGACGGCTTTAAGGAAGCGGAAGCACCCCCAAAGCAGATTAGCCTGTCTGGGAAAGTNNAGCTGGCCCGCGAATCTAACACAGAGTTGGAATTTCCGAGGGGGTTCGGAGACCGAAGACATCTTCAAACGATTTATTGGCGGACTCGCCGGTTCAGCCATGCCTGCTTTTGAAGGCGATAGCTTTCCAGGCTTCGGACTGACAGCTGAAGAATCCAATCGCATGATTGAATTAGATAACAAAGATGAAATGACAGAAACAGAGGAGGAGGAATCCGCCCAGCTTTACGAGAAATACGATGCTGTCGTTGACCTCGCGCTCAATCTCGCAGAAGGTACAGAACTCTCTGCTGATGAACAAAAGATTTATGATGATGCGATGAGAGTCGTCTATGAAAAGAGTTGGCATTTAGCGAACTACGTTAAATCTCTCTCGCCTGAAAAACGTCCCGAACCCGCGATTGGGAATAATGTACTCCGCTCACAATACGTTGGAAGCGAGTTGCCGCCGATGGACGATGCCGCATGGGATACACTTGAAGCAGGGTACTTCCCGCTCGTCGGACAAGTCGTTATTGAACCTCGACAGTTTAATCCAACGATTGATGCTGTGAACGTCAAATCTTTTTACAACGACACAGAGGTCGCTTTCCTCTTCACATGGGATGACCGAACGCATACAACTGACGAGACCGATGAAGAGACGGGGAAAACCCTTGAGGACGCATTGGCAGTCCAGTTTCCTGTGAAGATCCCACAAGGACCGACCGCACCGAAACCCTATTTCTTATGGGGTGGAAGACTACCGGTCTATCTATGGCATTGGAAAGCCTCAGCACCTGAACAAGTGACCGAGTTGACCGCTAAAGGTATCAACAACGTCGAAGTTCAGGAAGCACAAGGCGAACTTAAAGCACAGGGCACCTACACAAATGGGCGATACAAATTGTGGGTGAAACGTGCCTTAAAAACCGATGATAAAAAGGACTTGCAACTTGAATCTGGTGTTTTTGTGCCTATCGCTTTCTCGGCGTGGGATGGCGCGAACGGCGATGTTGACACAAAACGGGTGATGACAAGTTGGTACACTTTTGTCCTTGAACCTGTCCCATCGTCAAAACGGTTCATTTATCCGCCTTTAATTGCCTTGCTCTCTGTTGGTTTTCTCTTCGGTTTACGAGCATTCGTACTGCGGAGAAATTCAGAAGAAGCCTAAAAATATGTAAACCCCAACGGCTGTCGGTTGTCGGCAGTCAGCAGTCAGTAAACAACTTGTAGCGGTTATGTTAACTGTTACTATTACAAAAAATCTCTTAACTGAAAGCCGAAGGCTGATAGCTGACGGCTACTAAAGGAGAAAAAAATGAAATCCTATTTGTTGGCAAGCCTCACGGTACTTCTCGCGTGCTGCTTTGTCGGTACTACCTTCGCGGCTAGCGTCGCTACAGGTGAAAAAGAAATGTTAGTGTTCCCTGAAGCGTATAAAGTTATACAGATGGACAACGGCGGCACAATTAGCGGCGTAGTGAAATTTGAAGGAGACGTGCCTGAGAAGAAAGCACTGGAAATCACTAAAGACGAAAAGGTTTGTGGTGCTGACGAAAAATTTGATGAGTCACTGGTCGTCGGTGAAGACAACGGTCTAAAAAATACAATTGTCTATCTAATCGACATTTCAGCAGGCAAAGATTTTGACAAAAATGCCAAACCAGAGATCGACCAGAAGGGTTGCAAATTCACGCCACATGTCCAGATCGTTCCTGTCGGCGCACGCCTCACAATGCTGAATTCCGATAAGATTATGCACAATGTGCATATCTTTAGTGAGATCAACAAACCGGTTAACAGAGCGCAGCCAAAAGCCCGTCGGAAAATGCCGCTCAAAGCTGTCCAGAAGGCGGAGGGTCCCGTTGAAGTCAAATGCGACGTTCACGGCTGGATGTCGGCTTGGATCTCCTACGTACCGCACCCCTATTTTGCCGTTACCAACGAAAAGGGTGAATTCACGCTTGAAGGTGTCCCCGCAGGCACCTATAAACTCGGCTATTGGCATGAAGCGTGTGGTACGAACAGCAAGGCTCCTGCCGAGGTTACTGTAGAGGTTGGTACCACTGTCACGCAAGATTTCACGCTGAAACTGAAGTAGCCATCAGCAATCGGCGATCAGCCGTCAGCAAGAGGTTGTCACGGTGGTAGACACAGCGGTTTTACACTCCACAACTACTGAAAGCCGACGGTTTCCGACTGCTGACAGCCGAATTGAGGTGGAAAATCTTTCCCACGCTTATCAACAACGGCAGGCACTTGACAATATCAGTTTTGATGTCTCATGCGGCGAGATTTTTGGACTCCTCGGACCCAACGGAAGTGGGAAAACGACCCTTTTTAGGATCCTGTCTACACTGATGCCAGTAACCACTGGCACTGTTCGCATCCTCGGACACGATTTAGCAACTGAGGTAAAAGCGATTAGGAACCTTTTAGGGGTCGTTTTTCAACACCCAGGCCTGGATGCTAAACTTACTGTCGTCGAGAATTTACGACACCACGGACATCTCTACGGACTTGCTGGTAAAACCCTGCGTCACCGAATTTCGGAGCTCCTTGAACGTTTTGGGGTTCCCGATAGAGCAACGGAGCGGGTTGAAGTTTTATCCGGTGGTTTACAAAGACGCGTTGAAATCGCAAAAGCCTTGCTTCATTCCCCGCGTGTGCTGCTTCTTGACGAACCGACAAGTGGTTTGGATGTAACCGCACGGCGACAACTCAGCGACTATCTCAGTGTGCTTGCACAGACAGAAAATATGCTCGTTCTGCTCACAACGCACCTGTTAGATGACGCTGAGGCGTGCGACAGGGTAGGTATTCTGGATGTAGGAAAATTAGTCGCTCTCGGAGAGCCTGAGGCACTTAAGACGCAAATTGGTGGTGATGTTGTCCTCATAGAGAGCATGGACAACGAAAACCTTTGTACCACTATTGCCGAGAGATTTGGTGTTTCAACCGTGCTAACTGTAGGGGTTGGGTCACCCAACCCCTACATACGGATTGAGTGTGAACGCGGACATGAATTCGTTAGAGATGTGGTCGCCGCGTTTCCAGAAAAAATTCAATCGGTTCGCTTCGGGAAACCGACACTCGAGGACGTGTTCATAAAATTGACGGGCAATCCATTCATGTAGAAGAAGGATCGGGAAAATTAAAAAAGAATCCAAAACTGAAAGCCCGTAACATTGTCCCGCAAGCCTCTATAGGCTTGCGCTGGGAGGGCGGATCTACGGGGAGGCGGGTGTATGTTTAACCCACCTCAACGAACCGCAAGGAAAATTAAAAATCTGCTACCGATTACAACGATATGGTGGCGCGAAATCATTAGGTTTTATCGACAACGGAGTCGGCTCTTCAGTGCTATTGCGCAACCCTTAGTTTTTTGGATTCTCATCGGGAGCGGGTTGAGTGCCTCTTTCCAACCCGCTGGTGCAACAGATGAACTCGATTATATTGCATATTTTTATCCCGGCATCGTCGTTTTAGTCTTGCTTTTTACGTCTATTTTCGCTACAATTTCTGTTGTGAATGATCGGCGCGAAGGCTTCTTACAAGGGATACTTGTCGCGCCAGTCCCAAGATGGCAGATCGTACTCGCACAAGCGTTAGGCGGCACAACGTTAGCACTTTTGCAAGGCGTGCTGCTCTTATTACTCGCTCCGATGACCGGTATCCGATTCGGTGCCGCATCACTCCTGCTCACACTCGGTGTGATGGCACTTTTAGCGTTTAGCTTGACAAATCTCGGACTACTCATCGCGTGGCGGATGGATTCAACGCAAGGATTTCATGCAATTATGAATCTCTTGCTGATCCCGATTTGGCTCCTGTCCGGCGCGTTTTTTCCGAGTACTGGCGTACCCAGTTGGTTGGCATGGACAATGAAATTCAATCCGTTAACGTACGGGCTTGCAGCTTTTCGGCACAGCCTCTACCTTGACACCACCACAAAAGCATTTGGAGAGAACCCCACTTGGGCACTCTCTATGCTGATTACCGGTCTGTTTTGTGCTTTGACATACGTAGGCGCAACATTTACAGCGTCCGCAAAGCCGAATTAGACTTGTTAAGAACAAAAATTTTATGCGTCTCGCGTTTTTTAACATGCATGACGCACTGTTAGGAGGACTGGATGCTTCAATGGCTACCTGAGAATGTATCAACGTACGGGCAAAGCGTTGATAACCTCTTTTACGCTATCTATTATCTTACCCTCGTTGTGTTTATCCTTGTGATGGGAACCCTTATCTTTTTCCTGATTAAATATCGACATCAGGAAGGCAAAAAGGCAGACTACATCGAAGGAAGCACGACACTGGAAATTGTCTGGACAGCCGCTACAACAGTGATTGTCTTTGTTCTGGCTATGTTCAGTTACCCACAGTGGAACAATATTAAATCACCCACACAATTTCCCGAAAACCCAGATGTTGTTGTACAGGTCAGCGGAAAACAGTTTAACTGGGATATGACATATCCAGGTCCCGATAACGAATTCGGGACAGACGACGACCTTGAATTGGAAAACGAATTGCATGTGCCGATGGACGCGGTCGTGCATATCCGCTTGACTTCTATTGATGTCATCCACAGCTTTTTTGTACCACAATTACGGCTGAAACAGGATGCGTTGCCTAACCGATTTATCAATGTTTGGTTTCAAACAGAATTGGATGATAAACCGATTCAAAACTTTGAAAGGCTGAAAACGAAGGGTTATTTTGCCGTAACGCTAACGCCTGTTGACGCAAATACGCCACCGATAAATGGTACCATCCTCAAGGAAACCGATGATACCTTAGAGCTAGAAGTTGATGATGAGACCCAAACCATTTCTAAAGCGGATGTAAAACAGTTAGCCCCAAAGATATGGCGTTATGAAATACCCTGTGCGGAACTCTGTGGGTTCGGACACTCTGGAATGCTCGGCTACCTTAATGTGCATACGCAAGAAAGTTATGATGCCTGGGTACAAGAAAGATGGCCCCAGTAGGCTCAAGGAGGATAGTAAATATGCACGATAACGAACATACGGAACATCATCACGAAGAAAGTTTTATTCGTAAATACATCTTTTCACTCGACCACAAGACAATCGGTAAGCAGTTCCTTATCTATGGACTGATTATGTTTTTCGTCGGTGGCGGGCTTGCACTACTCTTCAGATGGCAACTCGCTTATCCCGATCAACCGCTACCGATCATCGGTGCCTCGCAACAATATATTGACGATGGTGAAGTTGTCACGGGTGCTGACAGGATGTGGGAACGCATCTACGAATCCGATAAGGAGGAATGGCTTGAGGTAAGCATGCCGAGTGGAGTCATCACACCCGAATTCTACAACATGCTCTTTACGATGCATGCCACCATTATGGTCTTTTTCGTTGTTGTTCCCATCTTGGTGGGCGCCTTCGGGAACTTCCTGATTCCATTAATGATCGGTACACGCGATATGGCGTTTCCGATTCTCAACATGCTCTCCTTTTGGCTCGCAGTCCTTGCCGCAATTGTGATGATAGGTGGGTTCTTTGTACCCGGTGGACACGCTTCGGCAGGGTGGACAGGCTACGCGCCCCTCTCCGCTGATCCACAGTGGACAGGTGTCGAGTGGGGGCTAAATCTCTGGGCGATCAGTCTCCTCCTTCAAGGCTTTTCCTCGCTGGTCGGCTCTATTAACTACATCACCACGATTATCAACATGCGCGCACCCGGAATGACCTTCTTCCGGATGCCGTTAGTCATCTGGTCCCTCTTCATCGTCGCGATTCTCTTGCTGCTCGCATTTCCCGTGCTGTCCTCTGCGCTTGCACTTCTTATCTTTGATAGGCTTGCCGGGACAACGTTCTTCTCCGCAACAGCAGAAGGTGGCGGGGATCCGCTGCTCTGGCAACATCTGTTCTGGTTCTTCGGACATCCCGAAGTCTATATCCTTATTCTGCCGGGCATGGGTATCGCTTCCGAACTGATTGCTGTCTTTTCGCGGAAACCGATCTTCGGGTATCGTTCTATGGTCTACGCAATGATCGCTATCGCATTCTTGGGTTGGATCGTCTGGGGACACCACATGTTCCAAAGTGGTATGCGTCCCGGCTTGGGGTCCATATTCATGACAACAACTATGCTCATTGCGGTGCCGTCAGCCATTAAAACATTTAACTGGATGGGGACAATGTTCCGAGGTTCGATCCGATTTACAACCCCAATGCTTCACGGTATCGCCTTCGTTTCGATGTTTGTCATCGGTGGACTCAGCGGTATCTACATGGCAAATACGCCTGTGGACATCTTCATCCACGATACGTACTACATTGTGGCACATATTCACTACGTTGTATTCGGTGGAAGTCTGTTCGCTATTTTTGGTGGCATCATCTTCTGGTTCCCGAAGATGTACGGACGCTATATGAACGATGTATTAGCTAAAATTCACTTTTGGTTGACATTCATCGCATTCAATTGCACATTCTTCCCGATGCATATTCTCGGCGTAGGCGGACACATGCGGCGCATCTCCAACCCTCAGCAGTATGAATTCCTGCAAGGGTTTGAAGGCATGAACATCTTTATCACGATGAGTGCGTTCACGCTCGGTTTCGCACAATTGATACTCGTCTTTAACTTCTTCTGGAGCATATACAAAGGGAAAGTCGCCGAACAGAATCCGTGGCAGGTCAATACACTGGAGTGGGAAGCACCTACACCCGTGCCGCACGGCAACTTCGGTCAAATCCCTACTGTCTACCGCGGTCCTTATGAATATAGTGTCCCCGGTGAAGAAGCTGATTGGATACCGCAAGCACAACCTGAACACGCACCCGCAACAAGCGGAGACTAAGCGACGGAGGAAAAATGGAATGGAAGAACGGAAGGATGGCAGGAGGGTACTCCAACCTTCCTATCTTCCTGTCTTCCAACCAAGAATCTTCTTGCCTGCCGTTCTTTTGGCTTTTGGTGGAATTTGGCATGAAACAACACGCGAGTTATAGTCCATGGCTACACAGAATGGCACGCCTCACCGCAGGGACAACGTTCTTGTTGATTGTTATCGGCGGGATTGTCACAAGTACGGATTCCGGTTTGGCTGTGCCCGATTGGCCAACAACCTTCGGGTACAATATGTTCCTCTATCCGTTATCAGAAATGGTAGGAGGCATCCTGTATGAGCATAGCCATCGACTCATGGGTTCACTCGTCGGGATTCTGACGATCGGTCTCTTTATCTTGATATTGGTGAGAGATTCTCGGAAGTGGTTGAAATGGCTCGGACTCGCCGCACTCATCGCTGTCATTGTGCAGGGTGTTCTCGGTGGACTTCGGGTTACACAGATTAATCGCAATTTCGCGATCGTACATGCCTGTCTGGCGCAAGCGTTTTTCGCGCTGCTCTGTGGCATCGCTTGGTTCACCTCTCGTGAGTGGTGGCAAAATGGAAGTGTATCACCAAGCGAAACAACGCGAAAATTGCGACGGTTAAGCCTGATTACCACATGCCTTATTTATCTGCAGCTCATCTTTGGCGCGATTTTACGACATACCGGCAGCAGACTTGACGCACATCTTCTCTTTGCTTTCTTAGTCGCACTGCATATTTTTTTGTTAGCAAGACGTATCCTTGGGACAAAGGATGAAGCACAGAGAATTGGACAAACAATGCCGCTGTTGTTGTTCGGTCTACTTGCAATCCAGTTGATGCTCGGCACTGGGGCATTTTTCGCGAAACTTACAGCATTCGGCGAAACATTCGCAGCAGCACTTACGGTCACAATTATCACCGCGCACGTCGCAGTCGGCGCACTCATGTTAGTAAGCAGTTTTGTGCTTACCCTGAAGATCTACCGGTTCACTGATGCATCGGTAGCTGCTGATGCGCCAGCAAGTGGTGCCTTGGCTACAGAATGAGACAGACATATTGAGTACGTTTGTAGTAGTGCGATTCATCGCACGTTCTGAAGGGGCATACAACGGGCAATAAATTACCCTACTACGAACTAATAGAACAACACCCAGATTTAATAGTGTAAAAAATGCGTTCAACAATAGTAACGTTACCAGATAACACAGATACGGCAAGCCCACCCTCAAAGCACTCAGTTTTCGTGCGGCGCGTGGCTGATTATGTCGAATTTATCAAGCCGAGGTTGGTTGTGATGATACTCATTACAACTGCTGCAGGGTTCTATCTCAGCGCGCAACAGACCGTAAATTGGCTGCTCTGCCTGCATACGCTGATCGGTGCCGGGTTGACAGCGGCGGGTGTATTGGGACTCAACCAATACCTTGAACGCGATGTAGACGCACAAATGAAGCGGACGCAGGAAAGACCGCTTCCTGATGGCAGGATGAATCCCTTAGAGGCGTTGTTTGTCGGTGCTGCACTCACAAGTGGTGGAATGCTTTATCTGACGTTCATCGTCAATATGCTGAGCGGGTTCGTCATTTCGCTGATAGTCGTGAGTTATCTGTTTCTCTATACACCGCTTAAACGGAAAACTTCGCTGTGTACCCTTATTGGAGCAGTGCCGGGAGCATTACCGCCTGTCGTTGGATGGGTCGCAGCGCGAGGTTCGCTAACAGGTGAGGCGTGGGTACTGTTTGCCATACTCTTTTTGTGGCAGATCCCACATTCCCTCGCAATCGCCTATATCTATCGCGAAGACTACGCAAAAGCCGGATTCCGCCTATTACCGGTCATTCACCCGGATGGTGCAAGCACGTGCCGCCAAATAGTAATTAATTGCGTCGCACTCCTCGGAATCGGTTTGTTGCCTGTTCTGTATGGCATTGCCGGTAGCGTCTATTTCTTCACAGCACTGCTATCAGGCGTAGCATTTCTGGCAGTCGGTATCTATTTGGCTCGCACACGCTCTATAAAAGCCGCACGTTATCTGTTATATGCATCGTTGTTCTATCTACCCGTGGTATTTATCACAATGGCGTTGGATAAAATCTAAATGCGTCTAAAGGGAAATACTTAATATGAATCTTAGGACGATGTTATTTTCATTTCCATTGGAGCGCACATGAACGCGCCAGAGCACCGCAAACGGAATCGCCGCCTGGGACTCATCTTGGTTCTGTTGTTTATAGGGTTATTTGCCGTTGTAACAGCAACGATGATTACAGGTAGCAAAACACCTCCACTCATTGAAAAAGTTATGAGAGGTGTGGCTTCCCCGATTTTAGGTGTTATCGGACTTCTGCTGATTATCGGGGCAGTTGTTGAGGTTGTTTTTCAAATTGTAAAAAATGGAGAAAGCCTTATTCGCAATCTTATTGTCCCGATTTTAGGTGTCATTGGATTGCTACTGATTATCGGGACAGTCGCTGAGATTGTTTTTATGATTCTGAAAGATGGAGAAAGTGTTGTTAGCGATCTTATTGTCCCTGTTTCTTTAGGTATTATTGGGCTGCTACTGATTATCGGGGCAGTTATTGGGATTGTCAAAAATAGATTAAGTGAATGATGGCAGAGAATAACGTTGAAATGCGCGAGTCTGATCGACCACCTTTGAGTAACGCACGATTGGGCATATTAGTCCTACTCGGTGCGGAAACGATGCTGTTTTCGGGACTTATCGGGACATTTCTCGTATTTCGGGTCGGAAATGTCACATGGCCCCCGCCATCGCACATCGGGATTGAGCTGCCACGCGCAGTAACCGGCATTAATACCGTCTTACTTTTATTGAGCGGTTATACAATGTTTCAAGCACGCCGCGCAATTCAGAAAGACAACCTGAAGCAGCTCCGTAATTGGCTATTACTCACTGGCGGACTTGGACTGCTTTTCCTCGGTGTGCAGGGCAGCGAGTGGGTACAACTCATTCGCAACGGACTCACGCTTCAATCTGGCGTATACGGCGGCATCTTTTATGTGCTAATCGGGTGCCATGCCGTTCATGTACTGAGTGCTGTTATATGGCTATTTATTGTTTTGGGTATGGCAATGGCAGGGCGTTTCTCTGCTGCCCGTTACATCGGTGTTGATACCTGTACAATCTACTGGATTTTCGTCGTCGCACTCTGGCCAATTCTCTATGTTTTGGTGTATCTTTCGTAGGTATTATGAAAGGACTGTTAGGATGTATAGATTTTTTTTCTCGATTTCCGTCTTGATATTCGTTATGCTCATCGTACC
>JAAXHI010000090.1:11559-29797 GCA_012270875.1 Candidatus Poribacteria bacterium
AATAGTTGTTAGTTATCAGTAACCACTTAAAACGGGATTCCGGTAATTCCAAACCCTTCTTTAACTGATAACCGATAACTGATAACCGATAACTAACATAAGGAGTTTAAATATAGTGGAACACGCTACCACTTTAGATCACACTGAAGACGTATACGAGCCTTCGCTTACGCCGGATAGCATGGGGAAACTCGGCATGTGGATTTTTCTCGTCGGAGATACCATGTCATTTGGAGCATTGCTGGCGGCTTATGCGGCTCTCCGGGCTGGTGCAGGCATCGTCGGTTGGGTCCCACCAGACGAAATCCTCGGGATTAACCTAACCGCAGCCATGACATTCCTGCTAATTTGCAGTAGTGTCACTATGGTGAAAGCCCTCGAATCCATTCAGAACGGCAATGTTTCACGCATGTGTCTGTTCCTTGGACTGACAATTGCTGGTGGTATTATTTTCCTTGGACTACAGGCTTATGAATGGACACATTTGATTAAACACGGTTTGACCCTGACAGGTATCCCTGAGCACGGGTTAAAGAGTGATGTTATTGGTGGATCAACGCTCTTTGGTCCGACTTTCTACGCCATCACAGGTTTCCATGGGTTGCACGTAACAGGTGGTGTTATCTATCTTATTGTTATCTTGATACACGGCTTACGCGGTAGATATACCGCTGAGTTTAACCATGAAGTAGAGATCGTCGGACTTTATTGGCACTTCGTTGACCTTATCTGGATTATGGTCTTCACCTTTATCTATCTACTGTAGGAGGCATGAAAATGTCAGAAAACGGGCACAAAGAACATCCGAAATACATGCACATCTTTTATTGGCTGGCTGCACTCACAGCCATTGAGGTCGCGGTGGCAATCCCTGAATACGCAACCGTCTTGAAAGCGATACTTCTAATCGGTCTCGCCTGTGGGAAAGCTATCTTGGTCGCTAACTATTTCATGCATCTGAAGTTTGAAAAGAAAACGTTGGCGATTATCGTGCTAACGCCTTTTATTATTTGTGTTTTTCTCGTCATTATGCTGATGCCTGACCTCACGTTAGATACACGACTCGATGGCATAGAGAAACCGGCAGCAGAAGTTACAGATACGTCGGCGCACTAACTACTCGCTGGGTTTGGAATATGGAAGCACAAGCCGATAATGCCACTAAAATGGGGCGAAAATTAGATAAAAGCACACTAATCTGGATAGCGTTAGGTGCTATCATTATCGCTATCACAGGAATCAACTTGTGGTCGGTATTTGACACTGAACCAGAGGCATTAACTGAGACTGTTGCTGTCAGCGTGCCAGACTTTAGCCTCACGAACCAGCAAGGAGAACCGTTAGGGTTGTCCGACATGGCGGGAAAAATTTGGGTCGCCGACTTTATCTTCACCAGTTGCCCAACGATTTGTCCAGCAATGACACAGGAGATGACACGCCTCCAATCCGAATTTGTCGCGGATCCGGTCTATTTTGTCTCGTTCTCCGTAGATCCGAAACGAGACACTGTAGATGTGCTTTCGCGCTACGCAACGGCTTACGGCGCAGACAATAGACGTTGGCATTTTCTCACGGGAGACAAAACGAAGATATACCAGTTAGCCGAACAAGGGTTCAGTTTGGCCGCGGGGCACAACGGTAGCGAAATACTCCATAGCCCGCGATTCGTTCTCGTCAAAGCAGATGGGAATATCCACGACTACTACGACAGTCGAAGTAAACCCGCGATGCTCCGTTTACGGCGGGATGTCAAAACGCTCCTCAGAAAATGAGAGATGTCAATTTCCTCATCTCTCTCGCAGCTTTTCTGATTCACTTCACCTTCGGATTTTTTCGTGGACGGTTTAAGCGATTCAGCCGACCGTGGAGCAGATGTCTTTACATACCAATTACGATTAACATCGTTGTTCGACACTTTATCCTTGACTGGAAGTGGCAAACTGCGATGGTTTATCTATGGCCAGCGACACTCATCGCACTTATGCTCGGCGGCATCATCGGAAGGCGTTACAAACCTGATTCTGAATTGTAGCGGAAAATATACTATAGTTTGGACAGTTTCTGTTGAGTTCATAACCTGTTTTCAAAGGATCTCTGGTTTTTCTGAAAGTTTCTCACACAAACGCAACTCAACGAAAATAAACTCGGCTGCACCAATAGGCCAGTCCCGTAGGGACGAAATGTCTATAGAAACGGCATATCCACCAAGTCCTAAGCCCCGTAAGGGCGGCATGTGTATTGTCTTAAAATTGTCCAAACTATAGTAATTATAGTAAAACCTGAAAATGAGTTTACATATGTAGCATAGGCTGTTAGCCTGTGCCGTAGAGGTTTCGGAGTTCAGAAAATGTAAAAAGAATTAGGGGATCCACTATAAGATGTCGAATCAATCAGAAATCGAAAAGGCCTTGAAAAGGATATTGGAAATAACCAGCGAAATAGTGCAAAAATCGGTTGATGGGGACTGCATTTACCGCGGTGAACCTGAACACTATGAAAAATACAATGGATATGAGGAATACAATGGAAAAGTGTCTTCATCTCTCTATCGCCTTTCTCCTGATGAATTTGATGCGGGGAAATACAATCTAAAGAATCTCCAAGAAACGAGTTTGAAAGATGCACGAAACTATATCCGTGATTATGAAAAAGAAGAATTTGAACTTTTAACTGAACTGCAACACTACGGCAGTGAAACTAACCTTATAGACTTTACAACAGATTACCACATAGCCCTCTTTTTCGCTTGCGATGGATCTCATGACAAAGATGGAAGGATTATCTTGTTGAAAAGAACTGCGAAAATTGATAAAAAATACCAAATCAAACGACCTCAGAAACCTCTTAATCGTGTCATGGCTCAAAAGAGCGTATTTGCTCAACCTCCGCAAGGCTTTATTGATCCGAGTGACTTAATACCAATTGTTAACGTTCCTGCGGATCTTAAACAGTGGATACTTATTTGTCTGCGAAATTTTCAAGACATATCCACCGAAAGTATTTACAACGATATACACGGCTTCATTAGACATAAAAACTTACAATCTTCCCGTGAAGCGATGCTTCCACGTATTTTCGCAAAGATGACTTTGGAAAATATCAACGATCAGACAGACGAAGAACGAAATGAGTCAATTCAAAAAGCAATTGAACATTATACAGAAAGATTACAATATGCCCCGTATGAGGTTAAAACCTATTTAGATCAAGGACAATGTTACTTACAATTAAAGCAATTTGACCTTGCTGTTGAAACTTTTAGCAAAGCGATATTGTTGAAACCAGATTACGCTGATGCCTATTCTTGGAGAGGTTTCGCTTTCTACTTCGACAAAAAGATTAACTGTGCCAAAAAAGACTTTGATAAAACCAAAGAACTCAAGCCCGACTATTTCTTAGATTTTGAACAAAGATTTGGGTTTAAACCACCAAAAGACCTTTTTTCAATATTAACCTAACCACCTATGACCAATCGTTAGGGTAAACCGTTAATTTTCATCACTCGTAGGTTGAATTTAATCTGCGAAACCCAACGTAGTCCGAGAAATCTGTGTAATCCGTGGTAATCCGCGATTAAAAAAAGAAATGAACAAACTATATTTCGGCGACAACCTTGAAGTCATGCGAGAAATGGACGATCAACGCGTTGATCTAATATGCACCGATCCGCCTTTCAACAGCGGACGTGACTACAACGCGTTCCTTACGGATTCGCTTGCACAATCCAAAGCGTTTACGGATACATGGACATGGGACGATCCCGCACAAGATGCCCGCGCCGATATAGAAAGACGCGCCCGCACCAGCGACACTTACAAAGCATTGGATACCTGCCTGAAAGGATATGACCTTGTGCTACAAAATGCGGTGTCTGGAAACGAAGGAGCGATGCGTGCTTATCTCGCTTTTATGGGACCGCGTCTCGCGGAGATGCACCGCATCCTCAAAGATACGGGCAGCATCTATCTACACTGTGATCCAACCGCGAGTCACTATCTCAAAGGTGTGATGGATGCAGTATTTGAAGTAGAAAATTATAGGAATGAAATTGTTTGGGGATATTCCAATAGTGGACGTCCTAAACGTTTCTTTGCCAAGAAACACGATACTATTTTACTTTATACCAAAACCGATACGGCATACTGGGGAAATTATAAAATGCCAATCAGTGAAGAATACTTGGAAAGTCATTATCGGCAAGTGGATGACGAAGGACGAAGATGTCGTATCCGTGTAGATGCGGGTAAAAAGAGGTATTACTATCCAGAAGATGGGATGACCCCTAACGACTGGTGGAAAGATATTCCATCTTTGAATTCTGTGACGAAAGGAAATATCATGACTTCTCTAACTGGGCAGTTACACGCCTCGGACTGCAACCGACACGCTCGGTTGGCGACGGCGGTAAAGATGGCGAGGCAAAGGTGGGGCATATTACGCTATGGGACCCAGAAGAAGGGCAGACCACCAACACGCGCATCCTCGCTGAAGTCAAAAGCGGGAAACCGACAATCTCGCAAGTCCGAGCCTTTTGCCATGTGATGAACGAAAACGATGCAATCGGTATCTTTATCACGATTGAGCCTGTCACTGCGGGTATGCGTCAAGTCGCAGCGGATATGGGAACGTTCTATCATAACAATGAGACATTTCCGCGTCTCCAATTCTGGCAGATAGACGATACCTATTTTGACAATCCGAGTGCCTTGAAGGATATTATACGCTTACCTCAGCAATGGCTTGAACCTATGCGGAAGACAGAACGGCATTTTACGGACACGCAGATGACGCTGCTGCGTTCCTAAACCTGAATCTGAAAATCAACATCTTTTGATTTTCTTCACCAAAAATGTTACAATTACTGTGTTCTGTATCCGTTGTAGCATAGACTGTTAGTCTGTGTGCTGTATCCCTACAATCGGTGAAAATATTGGAGAGAATATGATAAAAAAAATCTACGTACCCGTTGACAATTCGGACTACTCGGATGCAAGTATCGCTTTGGCAGTTGCGTTCGCGAGAAAGTTTGGGTCCCAATTGGTCGGTTCGCACGTTTACGCCGCAAAGATGCACGATGTCCGCTTCAAGCAGATGGAATACACACTCCCGGAAGAGTATCAGGACGAGGTGGAACTTGAGAAACAACGTCGCATCCACGATACCCTCATTACAATGGGACTACAACTCATTTCTGATTCCTATCTGGAGGTTATGAAGGAGAAGTGCGCCGAATTTGACATCCCGTTTGAACCCAAAATGCCGGAAGGCAAACACTACATAAAACTCGTTGAAGACATTCAGGAAAGTGATTATGATCTCGTCATCATGGGGGCACTCGGCATGGGCGCAGTTAAAGATAGCCTCATCGGTGGTGTCTGTGAACGCGTCGTCCGTCGTATTAATACCGATACCCTCGTCGTCCGGGACCTCGAACCCATTGAAGCACATGATGGAAATATCCTCGTCGGAATTGACGGCAGTCCTGAGTCTTTCTCAGGTTTGAAAACCGCGATACAACTCGGACAAAAGTTCAACAAACAGGTCGAAGCCGTTGGCGTCTATGATCCCTATCTGCACTACATCGTCTTCAATTCCGTTGTGAATGTGCTCACAGAACGCGCCGCAAGAACTTTCAGATTTAAAGAACAAGAACAACTCCATGAAGAAGTCATTGATACGGGATTAGCGAAAATCTATCAATCACACCTTGAAGTCGCACGCGCCATCGCAAAAGATGAACACGACTATACCCTAAAAATTACCCTGCTCGATGGAAAAGCCTACGAAAAAATCCTACAATATGCCCGAAAAACGAACCCTTGGCTCCTCGTCTTAGGCAGGATCGGTGTCCACAGTGAAGAAGATACGGACATCGGTAGCACTGCCGAGAATCTGTTACGGCTTGCCCCGTGCAATGTCCTCTTATCCAGTCAACGTTATTTCCCACAAATAGATGTGAAAGCGGAAGAGATCCTCGTCTGGACACAAGAGGCGTTAGATAGAATGGAGAAAGCCCCACCACTCGTGCGCGGCATCGCTAAAACAGCCGTACATCGGTTTGCCATAGAACGCGGTCATTCTGTTATTACGGAGAGCGTTATTGACATGGCGATGGAAGCGATTATGCCGCAACGTGCCTCTGAAAAACTGACACGCGTCGCAAAAGAAATTGCGGAACAGAAGGTGCTGGAGTCGGACGCTGTCCAGACCTATATCTGTGGCGAATGTGGCTACGCTGCACATAACCAGCAACCTGTCCAATGTCCTGTCTGTAGTTCACCGCCGGAACGTTTTCAGATGGTGGACAAAAGTTCTCTGGAGAACGTTGCCGTAGACGAAGGCGGTACTGCCGAAGAAGAGACTTTTGATGGCGTGCGACTCCAATGGTCGGAACAGGCGAAAAAGGCACTACGTGGTGTGCCACGCGGCTATATGCGCCGAAACGTCAAAGCGCGAATCGAAAAATCCGCACGCTCCCAAAAGATTGGCACTATTACGAATGCCTTCGCAACCGAGATTATCAACGACAGTATGGGCGAGGCTGCCGCTGTTCGGGAAGACGCACCTGAACTCAGAACCTTGCAAGCGCAAACACCCGACTCCCAAAATGCAGAAGGCGTTCCAGGTTTTGAGAGTCCAGTGAAATGGACGGAAGAAGCGATCGAGCGTCTGAATTTAGTCCCTGCTGGATTTATGCGGAATATTACGCAGACTCGGATTGAACAACGGGCGCAAGAAAACAATATTGAGCAGGTTACACTCGATTTCGCAGCGCGCGTCATTGAGGACGGCAGAAGCCTCGCCAACGAAGTGCTTGGACAGTATTACCAACAACCAAATCAGGATTAATGTCCCTATAATAAAAATATGGAGATTTCTTTGCTTCGTATCTTATAGTGATGGACAAAACTTGCAGAAGTTTGTAGGATATAGGTGAGGTTACTTTGCTGTAAGTAACTTTTGTCGATTGATATATCTTTAGGAGATTTGCATGGGATCCCAAGATTCTCGCATTGAAACAGTTGACGCTGCGGCAAATATTTTCAATAAACCACGTCAAGTTACAGTTTCAGATACCTATAACACTGATGCGGACGTTGTTCTCTTTAATGGAGATTGTAGCGACCTACTAAAAGATACTCCATCAAATTCAGTAGATTTAGTCATCACGTCTCCGCCATACAACATAGGAAAAAAATACGAAAAAAAAACGTCATTAGCGTCATATCTAAAAGATATGGAGCCTGTAATTGCAGAGTTGATTCGGGTGATCGCTGGTACTGGCAGTCTCTGTTGGCAAGTCGGAAATTACGTCCAAAAGGGTGAGGTGTTTCCGCTTGATATTTACTTTTATGAAATTTTCAAACGCTTTGACTTAAAATTACGGAATCGGATTATCTGGCGGTTCAATCACGGCTTGCACTGCACAAAGCGGTTTTCAGGTAGATATGAAACTATTTTGTGGTTTACGAAGGGTGATGAATATGTTTTCAATCTTGACCCAGTGCGAATTCCAGCAAAATACCCGGGCAAGCGACACTTCAAAGGTCCGAAGAAAGGTCAGCTTTCAGGGAACCCGCTCGGCAAGAACCCTTCTGATATTTGGGATGTTGTCAAACAGGACTGGGAAGATGAAGTTTGGGATATTCCGAATGTGAAAGCGAACCATCCAGAGAAAACCGAGCATCCGTGTCAATTCCCTGTTGAATTAGTTCAGCGATGCGTCTTAGCACTCACGGACCCTGAAGGAATTGTTTTAGACCCATATTGTGGTGTAGGATCAACGATCATCGGTGCCTTACAGCATAATCGAAAAGCGGTTGCTGCTGAACAGGATTCAAACTATGTGGCTATTACCCGTGAGAGGATACAGAAGTTCGCGCAAGGGACATTACCACTCCGTCCGTTAGGAAAACCTATTCACCAGCCAACGGAAAAAGAACGTATTGCACAACTGCCTTTGGAATGGAAATAGGTGGTGAAAGCGGAACGATCATGATTATTGCTGCCGAGTATTCATTCAATGATGGGACTTCCATTCGACAGACGCATCCTTATCTGTTACAAGAAATTGAGGATATTATTGCTTCTGTTGATGCCGCACACCATAAAATTAAAGAAAGTAAGGAGATCACAATGCCGGGCAAAATGTTGTATAGTCCGGCTAACCTTAATCGCGCTTTTGCTCGGAGTTTTGGGTCCAAAGGATGGCAGAAGAAACGTATAACATGCCACTATTCGACAGACTACTATCGCTCTGGATATTCACCAAAACAAATGCGCCCTGCATACCGAGAAATAGACTTTCTAAAAGAACGGCTTGGGATAGAGGTACAGTTTGGAAAGTATGCGTTTATGGTCTATAATGTGTGTGCCAAAATGACTATTTTTCGTAACTTAGGCTACATTGATGCCGGAATTGAAATTGTTCCGGTGAAGTCCTTCGCTGATGATATGTCTACCGGAGTCTCGTATTTCGAGCAATTTGTGTGGGATTTGGAACAGCGAGGCGTTGCTGATATTGATATTCCAGTCCTTATTCTTGGTATTGACGTATAGAGACAATTGTTGTTTAAAACGGAAGGTTAAATAATGAGCGAAATCCCAACAGTCACTTTTCAAATACTCGGTCCAAATGAGGGCGTTGCAGAGGGTTCACACAAGGGTTTATGGTTTAAGGTGCAGTCAGATCCCCCACCAGCGAGTAATCTTCTCGTCGGCGTGAAGGTTTGTGCATCTAACGGAGAGGTTCAGCAATCCGGCACTGTCATGATCCTGAAACATGAAAGCCATTCTGCAGATTTTTTTTATAAGACAGTGGAAGGTAAACTTGATGTCCAACTGGAAATCGAGCCTTTTGACGCTCTCGCCAAATTAGAGTTCCCTGTTTACACAAACGAAGGTTATGTGATAGAAGCGGAGTGTGAATTTCTGGAGTATCATGTTGGCGACTTGTCGAAAATAGTACCTTATCAATGGAAGGGACCGGATCGCGGCTTATGGACAGACGAGAAACGTTGAAACTGACTATAGGCACGGGATCATAGCAAGGTTCACTAAACAGCGGAGGTTCATTATGCAAAAGAAGGCTTTGAGATGCACGATAATGTTCTTATTTCTGGCATTTATCCTAACCGCTAACGGTTTTGCCGACAATTGGCAACAATGGCGCGGGATGCACAACGACGGGATCAGCAATGAAACCGAGGCACCTATTCGGTGGAGTCAAACCGAAAATATCAAATGGCGTTTACCGCTTCCCGGCGAAGCCGCCTCTACACCTATCGTCTGGGGAGACAAAATTTTCCTCACCTCGGCTGAAGGCAAGGCACTTGTTTTGATGTGTATTAGCACCGATGGTGAAGAACTCTGGAAGCAGACTTTAGGGCACGGCAACCGAAGTGTCCGCGGCGGTGAAGGTAACTCTGCTGCACCGTCTCCTGTAACCGATGGCGAACATGTCTGGGCGTTCCTCGGTACCGGGGACCTCGCCTGCTACGATTTTGACGGAAATCAGGTCTGGCACACCAATCTCGCTGACCGTTACGGCAAGTTTAACCTCTACTTCGTCATGTCAACGACCCCACTCCTTGACAAAGACAGGCTCTACTTCCAACTCATCCACAGCAACGCATGGGTCGTCTTAGCAATCGATAAGATGACAGGCAGAGAGATCTGGATGCATAAACGCGATAGTGATGCAACCGAAGAGTGTGAACAAGCCTATACTTCTCCTATTATCTACCGTGATGCTGAGCGTGAATACCTTGTTGTCCATGGCGCGGACTATGTCACCGCACACAGTTTAGAAGATGGCAACGAAATCTGGCGATGTGGCGGCTTGAATCCAAAAGAGAGTTATAACTATTCCCTCAGGTTCGTCGCTTCTCCCGTTGCAACAGAAGGGCTTATTGTTGTTCCTTCGGCGAAAAACGGACCCGTTTTGGGCATTGATCCGGCTGCTGCACAAGGTGATATAACTGACAGCAATTGGCAACGCTGGAAACTTAGAAATGGCACACCCGATGTCCCTTCCCCACTTATTCACGACGGATTGGTTTATCTTTGTCGAGAAAACGGGGTCCTGATTTGCCTTGATGCCAAAACCGGAAAAAAACTCTATGAAGAACGGGCGCATCGGCACCGGCACCGCGCCTCACCTGTCTACGTCAATGGGTTTATTTATCTGACATCTCGTGATGGGGTTATCACCGTCGTTAAAACCGGCCGTCAATTTGAAATCGTCGCCAGCAATGCGTTAGGGGAGGTCATCGCTGCATCTCCTGCTATCTCAAACGGTACGCTCTATCTCCGCAGTTATCAAGCGCTCTATGCCATCGGTGGAGAATAATGAAAACATATAATGAGTTGCCGAGCGATGCCGGTTCTAACATTGTCGGACAAGTCACGGCACAAGCGAACCGAATTCAACAACGGCTCACCTCCATCAAACACACCGTAGCTGTTATGAGCGGAAAAGGTGGGGTCGGCAAGAGTTCTCTCACGGCGAATCTCGCCACCGCACTCACGCTAAAAGGCAACACTGTCGGAGTCGTTGACGCTGACATCAATGGACCGACGCTGGCGAAGATGATGGGGGTACGCAACGTCACACTGGAATACGCCACTACAGGAGTCAAACCTGCGATTACCGCAATCGGCACCAAACTGATCTCCATGGATCTGCTCTTGGCTGAAGATGATGCGCCGGTGATCTGGAATGCACATTCACAAAAAGATGCATTCACATGGCGTACCACGATGGAGGTAGGCGCGCTCCGAGAGTTTATCGCCGATACCGAATGGGGCGAGTTGGATTATCTGCTACTGGATCTGCCGCCCGGAACAGATCGGCTGCCAAACGTGGCAGAACTCATTCCTAACCTTGGTGGTGTAATCGTTGTGACAATCCCTTCCGAAGTCTCACAATTGATCGTCAAAAAATCGGTGACCATGGCACGGGACATCTTGAAGGTCCCGATCATCGGCGTTGTCGAAAACATGGCTTGCTATGTATGTCAACACTGTGGTGAAGAAGAACCGCTCTTTTCCGTTGACGAGATGCTTGATAAGACACTCCAGCAGTTGATGCTCGATAGAATTCCGTTTGAACCGAAACTTGCGCGCTGCAGCGACAACGGAATCCCTTATGTTGAAAAGTACCCAGAAGCACCGGCAAGCAAAGTACTCATACAGGTGGCTGAAAAAATCCAAAACTTTTTTAGAAAGACGGAACTTAGCCCATAATGAAATAGAGCGGTGTTTTGCTTGGGGTGTTTGATAGGGTGTTTCTGCGTATTTCTTCAGATATACGGAGCAAAACGTTCTTCATCAAATTCACCCTAACCGAACCGCAAGGAAACTTAAAAAAATGAAATTTTTGTGTACAGATTGCGACACAGCGATGAAATTTAAAGACGTGACCCGTCCTGAACAAGGCTCCGTGACAGCACTTTTTGAATGCCCTGACTGCTTTACAGAGATCGCCATGTACCTCAATCCATCGGAGACCCAGATGCTAAAATCCTTGGACCTTAAACTCGGTGGTACTAACGAAGCAGCACAACCGATGCAGCTGGTACGCTCACAATTAGAGACAGCAAAGGGTGAATCAATGCCTAACATGTTTTCGTCAGAAACCGGTTCAGGCGAGACGACCGAAGGCGGCAAATGTCCCTTTACTGGCGTTATCTCCGACGCTTTTCAGGAAGAACCAGAACCTGCCGAACCGACCGGTCCCACTTGGACAGCGGAGGCACTCGAACGCTTAGATCGGATCCCCGCTTTTGTGCGCCCCATGGCGAAGATGGGGATTGAGAGTTTCGCTAAAGACAACGGTCACGATGAAATTACAGGCGAAGTCATGGATGCCGCCCGCGGCAACTTCCCCGCACAGTTTTGAAAAATTAACGCAATAAAATGGGGTGGCTCATGTCAAAAGTATGTGCGTTTGTTTTTAACGAAGGCAGTCACCACAAGGGTTTGACATCTTCATTAGCACAAAGTCTTTACATGAGTCAATGGGGTCTATTACATCCACTCAAGTTGCTACCTATGTAGCACAAACTTTAGTTTGTGCACTATTAGACGCAACCTAACTAAAGGAAACATTATGCAAAAAATGAAAATTGTGCTATTGTCTTTAGTCACACTCTTTCTCATCTCCGGATGCGAAAGAATAACGGATACAATCATATCACCACCCGATACATCACATACAGAACCGCTTACAGTGATGACCTATAATGTATATCTCGGTGCAAGTGCCTATAAGCCGACACCATCGCCTGAAAGGTTGATGGCGAAGTCGCCCCAATATATTGCAAGCTACACAAGGCGTATCAAACAAAAGCCAAACGCCTTCAATTGAGAGCGTCTGCTATCGGATGCCTCAGTGGAACAGTTATCAAAGGAGGGCATCTACATGTCCCAGAAAAAGCAACTCTCAGAAATCGCGTTAGAGTTAACCAAACTGCAAAGAGAATACGTTTCAAGCGATTTCGCGACCCTTGAAGGTCTGAACATCTCCAAAGATGAGTATAATAAGTGGACAAAAGAACCAATTTTCAAATGGATAGAGTACTTTTTATCTATTGAAGCGATAACGTTTGATGATATTGATAAGGACTACGTCAAAGCGGCAGCACTTGTGCATAGCGGTTATAGTTATGCGGAAGTAGAATTAGCATTATCTTTAGACGCAGGGACGATCCTTGCGTGGATAGGCGAGGAGGATACGGATGAAGCAGGTGAGTTCTGTTATCTGCTTGAGTGTGCACAGAAGAAAAAAGAAATCGCAGTAAAAGAAGCGTTAACTGCTGATAGTTTCAAAAACATTTGTAGTAATACTAACTTTCGAAAAGATGTGGCATGCGATATTGGCAGAGGCGATAAGATAGGCGATAAAATTGATAGGATTCTTGATGCATGTGATAAAAAATTCATGTTTACAGAGGATTTCACCCGTGATCAAGCAAAGTCAATGCTACGTGAATCTCTGCGCACATGCAACCCAAACGATAAGAAGTTCAATGCGAAGAAATATGGTGCCGCGTATCGTGAGGGGCGTTTGTCTTATATTCGTGGTATGGGTGATGGGTTGCTACGTGCGTTTGATAAGCATATCAGCAATTTGAACTTTGCCCTTGAGAAAGCAACGTTCAATTTCAATGAAGGATTGACCCCGAAAGAATACGCATCTTTGACAAAAGACCTTGTCACCGCAGTGTCGCTGTATCAGTCTATAGCGGAGGCACATCAACCAGAATCCGAAAACCCGTATGATATACTTCCAGCACAGGATAGTGAGTTAATGCTTGCCGAGATAGAAGCAACCGAAACCGAAGCACAGGCAGCGTTACCTACACCGGAAACAGCCTTAAAAGCATTACCCGAGACTTCAGAAGACACACCAACCGACGAAAAAAAGTAAATTGGTAAAATTGGTAATTTTTGTTGATGAAGAATCCAGTGGTAGCCTACATTGTGCAATTTGAAAAATTACCAATTGATGTTTTTGGATACCTCTTTGGCAGATCAAATTGCAGGTATGCATTGTCCCAGATCGCAGCGGAATTAGGAGGTACAATTGATATAGCACGACTTCTCTATACTCAAAAAGGAGAACAACAATGAACATGAAACAAAAACTAACCTACATGCTCATCGGCAGTCTATTCACACTCGCAGGATACTTCCTCGCATCCATCATTCACACGCAACCACCCAACGCACACGCACAAGATAACGCAACAAAAGTCTTTGACAAAATCATTTGTAAAGAATTAGAAGTTGTCAACAAAGATGGGAAAACGATGGTGCGTTTGCATAATTTCGCTGGAGGAGGGGCGTTAAGAATTTATAACCCAGCTGGTCATGAGGTAGCCTCGTTGAGTGCTATTGTTTTGGGTGGTCATTTAAACATTCAATCAGTTGTTGACCCAGAAAAAGAAGCCTCTTTAAGTAGCATTGACGGACTGGTAATTGACGGACTGGTAGATATTATTAGAGGAAAGGACAATGGTAATGCGCTTCGTTTTTACAACAAAGATAATAACGTCGTTGGAGGTTTCGCGGCAACTGAAGAAGGCGGGGCCATGGCAGCCTTTAATTCCAAAGGAAAGCATGTTGCTTATATCGGTGTAACTGAAAACGGCTATAATGGAGTGATGAGAATCAATAACAAAGAAGGGAAAGAACTTGTAAGTATCAGCTCAATCAAAGACCGCCCAAACGACGGTCTCATCAATATCTACGACTTCAAAGGAAACCACCGCTCATACACAGCGGATTAACAGGAGACTTTTCTCTTTGTAGCACAAACTTTAGTTTGTGCATTATCAGATGCGACAACGAAAATAAAAGGAGACCTTATGTATGGTCAAATAGATTTAGAAGAATGGGGGTTCATACCTCGCAAATATAGGGAGTATGATGCAGCAAAAGATTGCCGATCGGAATGGTTAAAGGATAAAACAGTGGAACGCCTAAAAAGTGTCGCGCAGGAAAATCATCCTATTCTGCTGAGAATTAGAGACAGAGAACGGGAGATAGAGCGTTTAGCCTCAAGCTTACCCGCAAGCGAGGAAGACATACCAGAAGAAGAACGCAGACCCGCCCTGGTAACATTGAGTAGTCTTCGTAGAGAAGCAATTGAAGAGCATGGACATGATAGTGAACAGGCACAGAAATATCAGGCAGCTATAAATTGGCAGGAAAACGCTGATGAGATTAAAAAACTTCAGAAAGAATACTCTGTTCTGCACCATTCATTATTCAGTTGGGGTTCGGAGTTTCGGTGGTCGGTATATCAGAAGCCAACCGAAGAAGAAATACGAAGTTATAATCTAAAGAGGCAAGAATATTTTTCCGCAGAAAGTGCGTTGAGATGGGCTATACAAAGTGCGGTAACAAAAGGTATGTGGGGCGAATGGTATGAAAAGTGGGATAAAGACTACGACTTTAGAACGGACTTTGAGGAGTTTTTGTCCGACATTACATTTGCACGGCGAAGCTTCAGAGAAGGATTGGGCGAGGAATCTGGGCAGGAAAAACGCGATCTTGTTCAGAAATATTTAGATAACCCTTTGTGGCATCTGACGCAAATAACGAACTTTCTTTTAAGCGATCTTATTGATTTTGATTTGATTAATCTTGAAGTGACGTTTTATTTCGGTTTATTTGCTCCAAATATCTCAAATGAAATTGATGGACTACATTCCGATTACTATCCAGGCTGTCTATTTTTTCCTTATTCTTTTCCCGCTTTTAAAGATGAAACACCATGCTTAGCACCTAAAGCAAAAAAGGCGCGCCGAAAGCGGCGTCTCAAGCAATTTGGGATTGGTGCCGCCTTAGGATTCATCTTATTGGTTCCGTTCATTGAGGAAGGCCAAACGATAAGCGATGTATGGATAAATCAAGGTGCTCCCTCTTGGATATTTGAAATTTTAGGCCCTCTTGCGGTTCTCCTTGTTTTATTTCCGATAGGGCAAATAGTTTTCGAGTATATCAATAAAAGAAAAATTAAATATAACAGTATTCGTTCTCAGGCGAATGATCTTTTGAATATACGCTGGGATATTTCTTCGGAGACGTATGATGCCAAAACGTGTATTGAGAGACTAAAACGGTTGGATGAGCAGGATTTACACATATCCAGTTTAGTTTATCCATTATTAGAGTTACAAAAAATATCCTCAGACATAACCGAAAGGTAATTTGAAGCACAATTGTGACCAACATGTTCGTCTATCAAATACGACCAAGGAAGTAACGCAAAATGAAATGGTATCAGATGAAATGGGCTCAAAAGTATTGGGGAAAAGCCGAGCGTGAAAAGTATCAGCAGTATCTAAAATCGGACGCGTGGAAAAACAAACGCGCCGCCATTCTCAAAAAGGCAGGATATAAATGCAGACGTTGTGGGGAGCGCGCTACAGAAGTCCACCACGAAACCTACAAACGCATCTACAACGAAAAATTATCTGATCTGACAGCACTCTGCCGTGAATGTCACCAGAAGGCACACACAAAGACACCAAAAAAGAAACGGATTGCAAAACACAGGCAAAAAACGCCCCAGAGGCATAAAAGAAAGCAGAAACATTACACAAAAACAAAGAGACACCGCGCGTGGAAATGACTGTCCGTTTGCACAAACATGGTTTCATAAGGAGAAACACCATGACATATAAAATACTTGGACTTCTGAGTCTCTTTATAGCGTTTCTGGGATGTCAAGAAACCGAAACTGTCAAGATACCCGCAGAAACATTAGACCACGCAATAATCACCTCTATCAAGGAAGCAAAAACGTATGAAGGCGTTGATGGAAATTTTCTACAACATGGAAAAACGGGATTAGGATATTGGCAGGCAGAAATAGATGTTGTCTTTTCACAAACACCTACAGATTTAGAAATTGTGAATATGTCTACAAAACATTTTATGAGAGATTACAAAGAACATATAACGTTTGCTTCAGCACGGACAGACCTTACAAAATATCGGTGGCAAGATAGAGGGCATAATTGGCATGCAATTGTTGATTGGGAGCAGACTGCGGAAATCGTGACACTAAAGATAGCATTCCATGGGATAGATTTATTCGCACCACACTGGGAAGCATCCCCTTTGAGTTACGAACAGGCAAAAGAAAAACACCCAGACATTGACTGGAATGACTTTGTAGCATATACCCTTGACCTTACATTAGATTGGACAACCGGTAGGAAAAGACTACAAGGCATACCGATAAAGCCGTCAGAACAGATACTGGCGCGGTTCTAAACACATGACGAAAAGAAGCAAACAATGAAAACGCACCTACTCAACTCAGCAGTTATGCCACAACCAGGTTTTTATCACTGACAACAGAAGTGGTACCGCAAACTTCAGTTTGCGTCCCACAGATGCACAAATTAAAGTTTGTGCTACAAGTTAGCAACTTGGGTTATACAAGTTATAGTGAAAATATTCTAAAACTTCCTTTGGAGGAATACTATGCGAAATATAAAGATCGTTCTAATGTTTTTTGTCCTACTCTTTCTCATCTCCGGATGCGAAAGAATAACGGATACAATCATATCACCACCCGATACATCACATACAGAACCGCTCACAGTCATGACCTATAATGTATATCTCGGTGCAAGTGCAGTCGATCTCCTATCCGTAGAGAGTTTGCTACAGGTGCCGGGAGAAGTTGCGAACATGTATAACAACGTCATCGCATCCGATTTTCCGAGCCGTGCGGCTGCAATTGCGAAGTCTATAAAAACATATCAACCGCACCTTATCGGGCTGCAAGAAATATCACTTATCCGCAGTCAGAGTCCAGGGGATCGCATCACAGGTGGCACAGTGCCAGCGGAAGAAGTCGTCTTGGATTTTCTCCAAATCTTGATGGACGCACTGCAAGCGGAAGGGGTAAGTTATACTATTGCATCACAAGTTGAAAATATAGATAGTGAAATGCCGATGTTTACAGATACCGGCATTGTAGATGTCCGATTAACCGACTCTGATGTGATATTGGCACGTAGCGACGTGGAAATATCGCGCCCGATAAGTGCAAACTACGAAAACTCGCTTACAATCGAAATGCTCGGACTTGAAGTAAAAAGAGGATATACCGCTATTGACGCAACCGTTTCTGGTGTCACCTACCGCGTTGTCAATACACACTTAGAGGCATTCGTAGAGGAAGCCCGTCTCGCACAAACACAGGAACTTGTGAATATTCTCAGCAACGAAACCTTGCCCATTATTCTGCTCGGAGATTTCAATACGCCAGCCCCTGATGGTCCCGGCTATCAAATCCTACTATCCGCAGGATACGTTGACACGTGGCAGATGAATTCTGAAGGTAGTGGCAACACATGTTGTCAAAATGGTGAGATTTTCATTGAGGGTGATCTCAAGAATGCGGATGAACTTTCTGAACGGATTGACCAGATTTTTCTGCGTAATATAGAACTACCTACTGCTATCGTGACGCATACTGTCGGCGATAAACCCTCAGATCGATTGCCCTCCGGGTTATGGCCATCCGATCACGCTGGCGTTGTCACACAAATAGCATGGGAGTAGCACAAAAAACGCCATATTTATTATGTACCGCAAACTTCAGTTTGCGTCCCACAGATGCACAAACTAAATGAAGTAGGACTTACACATTCCTCCTTAAAATCCCCTGATAAGGGGAACAAGAAGTTTATAGTAGATCCCGAAAATA
>JAAXHI010000097.1 GCA_012270875.1 Candidatus Poribacteria bacterium
ATCCTTTTGAAATATCGGATGTCGCGCTCGGCAACGGACACGTCTATGGGAACATCTTTTACGACAAATCGGGCACAAGCGACGATAACGTTGAATTTGGACTCGGTAGCGGTGAGGGGTTGTATTGGTATATCAATTCCGGTCAAAAGAAGATGGGGCCATTTAACGGTGCCGATGTCGATACGACGCTTTCACTGCCGAACTTAGGTTTAAAACCGAAAAACTGGTATCATGTCGTCGGGACTTTTGATGGGGAGAAGATTCAGATCTATCTCAACGGGAAACTTGAGGGTGAGAAAGATGTGCCGAAGAACGGTCCTGTGATGGTCTGGAATGACAACAATATCGAAATCGGGGGACGACCCGATACGAATGGCGGTGCTAACCTCTATAAAGGCATGCTTGATGAATTGGCGGTATACGACCGTGCGTTAACGGCAGAGGAGGTTGAGACGGTCATGAATGCGAGGGATATTCTGACGGTAGATATTGCTGGTAAATTGACGACGACTTGGGGCGCGCTTAAGACAAGGCAATAAACAATCTTCCTGCTAAAATGGTGCGGTTTCCCAACCGCACCTGTCTCAATTGCGGATGGAACGAGGTCTAGCAATTTCGCCAAACAATCCACTTGACTAATTCAAGACTATTTCCTGCCTTATTTGCAAGCATGAAAATCCGAAATATGCTATACTAATTGTAGACCGTAATCGGAATAAATAATAGGAGAAAAAAATGATAAAATGGATACTATGCTTAGCGACAATCCTCTGTTTCGGGGTTGCTGCTCGCGGCGATGGAAAAGAACTTACGTTAGATGATATTTTCCCAACCGATCGGGTGATAGATGTGCAGATTACTGTTTCGGAAAGGGATTGGGATACAATCCGGTATCAGTCCCGGGATTTTGTGAGTGCACTCAACGAGAAGCGGCAGTTCGGGCCGCTGGATCATCCGTATACATACGTTGACGCGAGTGTGAGTATTGACGGTGTGGTTTTCCCGGAAGTCGGGATCCGTAAAAAAGGGTTCATCGGTTCGCAAAGCCATACACGTCCCTCTCTTAAAATTAGATTAAATCACGTTGACAAAGCGGGTGGGATTGAAGGACTGACGAACCTGACACTCAATAACAACAAACAGGACATGAGCCAGGTGAGTCAATTTGTAGGGTATGCGTTGTTTAACGCGATCGGTTCTCCCGCGCCGCGGTGCGCGTATGCGAAGGTAACAGTGAACGGCAAAAGCTTAGGGATCTATTCTCATGTGGAAACCTTCCGCAAACCCCTTTTGAAACGTGCCTTTGGAAATGACGATGGCCCACTCTATGAAGGTACTGTCGTCGATTTTAACGAGGAATGGGAAAACAGTTTTGAACACAAACGTGGCAACGATACGCTCGGCAGAGAAAAAATTATCGCCTTAATCGATGTGCTTGCAGATGACAAAGTAACGGAAGAAACTATCGGCGAACTCGTCGATTTGGATAGCTTTTACCGGTTCTGGGCAACGGAAAGTCTACTTGGCTTCTGGGATGGCTATTCTGGAAATGGTAACAATTATTTCATTTACCTTAATCCTGATACAGACAAGTTTCACTTTTTACCGTGGGGAGCGGACGCGCTATTTACAAACTTTAGTATGGTTGAGCCCCGAAGAAATTCACGCGCACCGATTTCCGTCAAGACACAAGGGTTGATTGCATACAGATTGTATCAACTTGAGGTAGGACGCGAGCGGTACGCGAATACAATGATGGAACTCCTCAAAAGCCACTGGAACGAAGTAGAATTGCTTACCGAACTCGACAGGGTCGCTGCAATGATTCAGCCTTATCTACTACCGGAACAACGCGAATTCCGAGGTGAAGAATGGTGGGAAGACAAAGAAAAACAGACTTTTGAGAATGGGCTTGCGAACGTTCGTGATTTTATCCGGAGCCGTAAAAATGACATCCTGCAGGAAATTGGCGATGGGATGCCTGTCTGGAAAAAGAGACCGCGCCCACCTTTCGTTATGGGACCTGAAGGGTTTGACATGAAGCAATTTATCCAATTGCCCGAAGAAGGTTTGTGGCATGCCGCACGCGTCGGCGATATTCCGGCAATGAAACGCTACATCGCAGAGGGTGCCGATGTCAACGCGCCAGACGACGATTTAAACATGACTCCGTTGGCATGGAGTGTAACCTACGGACAAACTGAAGCGACCCGCCTCCTCATCGAAAACGGTGTTGATGTTAATATGAAAGACGATGACGGCAGCACGCCGCTGCATGGCGCAGCAGTATTTGGTCGAGCGGATGTAGCAAAACTTCTTCTCGAAAACGGTGCCAAACTTCAGGTACGCAACGATGATGGTGGGACACCCGCGGATGCCCTGCGTCTTGATTGGAGAACTACTACCTTCATCGGCAATATGATAGGTGTTGAGACTGGAAGGGAAGAGATCGCAACTATGAAAACGGGCAGAAACGAAATTGCGAAACTCTTCGGTGTCAAAGAATTTGACAGCAGGCACATATCCTCTGCGCAGAATCTATCCGAAGCGGTATTTACTGGAGATCTCGCAGCGGTTAAACAGGGTCTAACAGATGGTGCCGATCCTAATGCCCAGGACCCACAATCTGGAAGCACAATGCTGGCTACTGCTGCATTGATGGGACATACGGAAATTGTAGCAGTGCTTCTTGAACACGGCGCAGATATCAATGTAAAGAGCCGGGACGGTAGCACGGCATTGCATGCAGCGGCATTCCTCGGACGTGCCGAGACAGCAAAACTCCTCCTTGAGAAAGGTGCAGATACGACACTTCGAAATAATATGGGTGGTACAGCAATAGAAGGGGCAAAACTCAACTGGCTGATAACTAAAGGTATTATCGGTATGATGCGAATTGAGGTAGATGAGGCAGAGGTGAAAGCGGGCAGAACCGAAGTTGTGAAACTTATCTCTGGTCACGGTAGGAAATAGACGTTACACGGAGGTGGAACGGATGCGTAATTCGCCGACGAACCCTGAATCTGTTCAAGAATTATCATCACATAGTACGATGACTATGGAGGAATTTCTTGAAAATGATTTCGAGGGTTATGAATATGTAAAAGGAGAATTGGTGCCGATGGCAGCTGCGGCAATTGTACATGGTGAAATAGGTGTTAACGTTATAATACCTTTAGGTTCATACGTTCGAGAAAATGAGTTAGGTCGTTTGTATACGCTTGAGACGGCGTTTCAATTGGGCGACAGGGTAGTAAAACCTGATATTGCGTTTGTCTCAACGGAACGGTTGTCAGATGATAAATTAAAAGGGTTTTCTGTGGCACCTGATCTCGCTATTGAGATAGTGTCGCCAACAGATAAACATTATGATGCTACTGAAAAGGCATTAGCCTATCTGGAATCTGGCACACGCCTTGTCTGGGTTATTGAACCGATTGCGAAGACCGTCATGGTCTATCGCTCTCCAACGGATATCTCGTTGTTAACCTGTGAAGATACACTGACAGGTGAGGATGTGGTTGAAGGATTTACGTGTCCGGTCGCACAGTTGTTTGAATAGTTCTTTGGTTTGACCTGAAAAAGCAGGTAGCCATACCTTCTGCCTTCAGTTGTTATGGAAAAAGTTTGCGTTTTTCTCCGCGATGTGCTAAAATAGCTTTTATATCAGTTTACGGGCATTCGGGCGTAAAGCCCAATCCTTTAGGTTTGGGATATAAGCCCGCTAATTGCGTTAATTATATCAAAAAAGTTTGACATTTAGGAAAAAATGTAGGATAATTAGAGTATCAAGTTGGCAGACATTCCAAGCATTGCTTCTCAGCAATGTGTCTGCCTCCCCCTTGGAAGGGAATAAATGCTTGGTACTTGATAGTCCATGAAAACCTACAAATACGAGTTCTCTCATCAATCGAATCTGATACAGATAGGCAATCTGATAGACGATTTGCATAGCGTGCATGTCCATTTGATACATTTGCAGCGGCGTTATTATCGGATATATGATAAGTATGCGTCTTTTGCTCGGATATGTAGCCATATCACGAAGTTGAAAGCCCGGACAAAACCTCATTGGAATCAACTGCCTTCGCAAATGATACAGCAAGTTGCCCGTCGCATTGATTTCGGATACCAGCGTTTCTTTGATAACATTGAGGCCCGCCGCTTAGGTAAAACGACTCGCAAAGTTGGTAGACCGAAAATCAAACCTAACCACAAATACAAGTCTATCACATTTACACAAGCGGGTTACGAAATAGAAGGCAATCGTCTGTCAATCAACTGTATAGACAAATCCTTCACCTTTTGGAAACACCGCGAGTGGACTGGAACTATCAAGACCCTCACAATCAAACGCGATAATGTTGGCGACTACTATTTACACCTCGTCTGTGAGGATTGCGAACCTTCGGAGAAACTCCCTTTGACCGGTAATGAGGCAGGGGCAGATTTCGGTTGTAAAACATTCCTCACCCTTTCAGACGGGATGAAAATAACGTCTCCACAATTCTATAAGGAAAGTCTCAACGCACTTCGTTCAGCAAACAAGGCACTTTCTCGTAAGGAGTATCTATCTAATGGCTGGTTTCGTGCCAAACGCCACCTTGCGCGCCTCCATAAGAAGATAGCAGAAAGGCGACGCGATTGGTTCTTCAAGTTGGCACTCCGCCTTGTGCGTCGATACGATAAGATTGCGATAGAGACACTCAACCTTGAAGGCATGAAAAAACGTTGGGGACGCAAAGTCTCTGATATTGCCTTCGGTGAGTTTTCATTAATTCTCGAATGGACATGTGCTAAATATGGTAAAGTATTCGCTAAAGCGGGTCAATGGGAACCGACGACAAAGCCGTGTTCCGATTGTGGATACGATAATAAAGAACTCACCCTTGATGACCGAGAGTGGACATGTCCGAGCTGCAGCACATCTCACGACAGAGATATAAACGCTGCGAAAAACATATTGCAGGCTGGGGTACCCGTGTCTTAATACACGATAAAACCGATCTGATTCGGCATAATAGCCTGCTGGTGGAGCGATAATAAGCCGGTGGACTCTCTGAGAAAACCGCAATCGCTATGAAACCGAAGCCCCTGTCTTTAGGCAGTGGGTGGTATCACGAAGGAAATAGCCCATATTATTGCGCTTTGTTTGAGGTATTTAACCCATGCACTCTGAAAAATTTGAAGTGGTGCTCCCTAACCAAAATCAATACTGGCAAAGGCGTGAAATTTTAGATCGGTTTGATGTTCTCATACAACGGGAAGATAACTGGGATGGATACGACTCAAAAAAACCGACTGAATCAACCATAGTTCATGCAAAGCATCTTATGGAAGAATTTTTTGATTCTATCGTTTCTGCGGAATATTCGTGGCTTATGCCCTTCATTTCCAGTGATGAGGATGGTAACGTAACTGTGGAGTGGTCCGAAGAAAAACGCAGATTACATATTCAAATTGGAGAGAATGAAGTCGAGTATATTCAAGTCTGGGGAACAAATATAGATACGGAGATGCACGTAGATTTTCTAAACAGTGATGATTATCTAAAGCTTTGGGAATGGTTGCTTGATGAATAAAAATGACTTCGTACGGAACGATGAGATACTCTATCGAAGTGTCCGAGAAAAATATGGTGAAGAGTACGCTTATGATAATATAGGAAAACTCAAAGTTAGTAGTGAAGCCTTTCGCGATAGGGATAAAAAGCCATCTGTAGATAGGGCGGAGTTAAGAGGATTTAATCCTGTTTTGTCTAAATTAAGTGACACAGATGGTGTTGTTAGCCTTATTACCGCTGATGTCCGCGCAATAGGAACAGTCAAGACAAAAATTCAGAATACAGATACCACTGTTCACGCCGTAGATGTCATCTATGATCCTACCCCTGAAAATCCTGCTCATTCAAAAATTGTTGTAAATCCTGAGTTCTTTGGTTCAAAGAGTAAGCAAAGAAATGTATTCAAATTACTACAGCTTGCCCTTGCGGAGCTTGCCGAAAAAAACGGATGGACTTTAGAGCCAAGTACCTAATAGATTCATGCTTGCAGATATAGAAATTGTATCTATTAAGACCTACCTGAGGGAATGATCATATACTTGCTCTGGCAAAAACTTGGATCTTGTCATACTATAAAAAATGGAGTACAATATGGCAAAACCGATTAACTACGCTGACATTTTAGAAACCGGTGATAACGAGATTTATGATATTCAGACGCATGCTGCCGGTCCTGAAGGCAGTCTGCCGCTCACGGCGGAGATGCTCCTCAATCGACCGAGTGGCGATGTATTTGGCTTGACGCACAACGCTGCGATGGGTTGGGCTCCGACGGAGCTGCGACGCGAGGAATTTCTGATTCTCAGCACACAAGGCGGTATCCGTGCCCCTGATGGCAGCCCGATCGCACTTGGGTATCATACTGGGCATTGGGAGGTCGGACTTCTCATGCAGGCGGTCGCTTTTGAGCTGAAGGAACTGGCGGCGATTCCGTTTGCTGGTTACTGTTCTGATCCGTGCGACGGCAGGACACAAGGTACCGTCGGGATGATGGACAGTCTCGCTTACCGCAACGATGCGGCACAGATTTTCCGCCGACTCATCCGCTCCTTACCGACACGGAAAGGCGTTGTCGGTGTTGCTACGTGTGATAAAGGTTTGCCTGCAATGATGATGGCACTCGCCTCTATGCGAGGTTTACCGGCTGTCCTCGTTCCGGGTGGCGTGACGTTGCCCCCTACGACAGGCGAAGACGCTGGGAAAATCCAGACGATCGGCGCGCGTTTCGCACACGGTGAGATTAGCCTGCAAGACGCAGCGGACATGGGATGCCGTGCCTGCGCAACCCCCGGCGGTGGCTGTCAATTCTTGGGAACGGCGGCGACTTCGCAGGTTGTCGGTGAAGCGTTGGGAATGAGTCTGACACATACGGCATTGGCACCGTCTGGTCAGAACATCTGGTCGGATATGGGACTCCGTTCGGCGCGTGCTGTTGTGAATTTGGCAGCGAAAGGGTTGACGATGAATGACATCGTTACACCGGAGGCGATTCGGAATGCTATGGTCGTGCATGCAGCGTTTGGCGGTTCAACCAACCTCTTACTACATATTCCCGCGATTGCACACGCTGCTGGACTTAAGCGTCCAACTGTAGACGATTGGACTGAAGTGAATCAGAGCGTCCCGCGTCTTGTTGATGTTCTGCCAAATGGACCGGTTGGTCATCCGACTGTGAGAGTTTTCCTTGCTGGCGGTGTGCCTGAGGTTATGCTCCATCTACGCGAGTTAGGATGCCTCAATGAAGACGTACTCACGGCAACGGGTGAAACCCTCGGTAGCAACCTCGATTGGTGGGCAGCCTCTGAACGGCGTGCGCGCGTCCGTGAAACTCTGGAGGAACGCGATAACGTTGCCCCGGATGATGTCATCCTGAGTCCAGATGCTGCGCAGGCAGCGGGATTGACAAGTACCGTCACATTCCCCCGTGGCAACCTCGCGCCAGAAGGGTCTGTCATTAAAAGCACTGCTATTGATCCGAGCGTTGTTGATGCGGACGGTGTGTATCGGATGACAGGACCGGCGCGTGTCTTTGTTCGGGAATCTGAGGCGATACAGACAATCAAGGGTCAAGGTGAAAGGAACCTCCAACCCGGTGACATCATTGTGTTATGTTGCCGAGGTCCGCAAGGGACGGGTATGGAGGAAGTTTATCAGATAACAGCAGCATTGAAACACCTTTCATTCGGTAAAAACATCGCTTTGATTACGGATGCGCGATTCTCTGGAGTCTCAACGGGTGCCTGTATTGGACACGTTGGACCGGAGGCACTCGCTGGCGGTCCGATCGGGAAAGTGCTTGATGGCGACATGATCCAGATTGAGATTGATACCCGGCGACTGGTCGGGAGCATTGATCTGGTTGGGCATGGAAACGAGAATTTTGGTGCAGCAGCGGGTGAACGTGTATTAGCGGAACGCCAACCTCGACCCGATCTTTCATCAGATGAGGCGTTGCCAGACGACACGCGACTCTGGGCAGCACTGCAGTCGGTCGGTGGTGGCACATGGGGCGGCTGTGTCTACGATGTAGACGCGATCCTCAATGCCTTGAAATAGTTATCAGTTAAAACTGGCAACTCTGCAAAGCCTCTATAGGCTTGCAGGACAATGCGAGGTAAACTGGCACCCTCAAAACTATGAGATACTGGGTACTGTCTCTGCTGTATATGGCACTTATCTTTGTGGTTTCGTCTTGGGAGCAACCGCCGCTGCCGATGCCAGAATTTGAGTGGCTAACGATTGACAAACTCTACCATTTTATCGAATATGCGATACTGGGTGGGCTGCTCGCGATAGCCTTTGTAAAGGCGAAACCCGCGGTAATGCCATCAAAACTTATATGGCTTGTCGCAACTGTGCTCTCAATTCTCTACGGGGCAAGCGATGAATGGCATCAGACCTTCGTCCCGGGTAGGTTTGCTACGCTCGCAGATTGGGTGGCAGATGTGCTTGGATCAATTGCGGGGGTGCTGGCGGTCTATCTCTATTATAGAAGCAATCAGTCGTCAGCCGTCAGCGGTCAGCAAACACAGAAACGTTCATGAAACGCTTGCGTCTTTGCTGAATGCTGATAGCCGATAGCGAATAAAAAGGGTTTTTAAATATTGGGTTTCCCTCCGATTTTTCCTGCTCCGTAGTAAGAACAAAATCGGGTTTCTGATGAAAATTAGCACCAAAAACCGTAGTCCGTAATGTAATGGTTCTCACAGCGAAGCAGGATTACGCCTTGGAACGTCAAATAAGAATTTTGCCTGACCGAACCGCAAGGAAATTTAAAAATATGCATCCACTTGTTGAATTGAAGGTGCCGGAGGGTTCTATCGCTGTTCATTGGTTTGAACAGAGCAGCTTTGCGTTGAAAGATTCCGCTGGCACTATTGTCCAAATCGACCCCTATTTTCCACGGGAGCGTCCCGCTGATCGTTTTATTCATACCAAACCGCCGCTTGATGAATCGGTACTCCCGACCGATTTTGTGCTCTTAACGCACGCGCACGGAGATCACACGTGTCCAGAGTCCATACGTCGGATGTGGCAAACTTCCAATGAGACACGGTTTGTGGGACCTGAAGAGAGTGTGCGCCAAATTGCCGCCGAAACAGATGTTGCCGCTGCGAACGTCTCGGAGATTCGCGCTGGAGCATCCACGACACTCAATGGTCTTACTGTTCATGCTGTCTATGCGAAACCGCCTGATGGCGACGCATCCGCTGATATAGCACCGCCCGATGTTACGCATTTGGGATACGTGATTGTCAGTGACGGCGTAGTGCTTTACTTCAGCGGCGATCCGATCAACAATTTCGCAGAACATGACGCACTAATTTCAGCGGTGGCGGCACATAAACCGGACATCGGTTTCTTGACGAACCATCCGACTGAGGGTGAGTTCCCGTTCTACGACGGATGTGTGAAAATGGCGACACGCATCGGATTGAAGCATGCGGTGCCGGTGCATCGCGCGTGTTTCGTTACCCGTGATTACGATCCGAATGAGTGGGCAGCACAGTTTCCGTCAGGGGGTCCCGAACCGTTAATTATTGAAAGAAATTCACATATTATTTATCAATAGCCGTCAGCCATCGGCAGTCAGCATGCTTCGCAGTGAGAATCAGAGGCAACTTATGGTAGTAGCAGATAAAGTAACTGCCGCAAGAAATCTCTTAACTGAAAGTCGATAGCCAATGGTTTCCGACAGCCAATACGAGGTACAAATATAGATATGTCGTTACAAGCACACAAAACTCCCCTTGTTGGTATTGTGATGGGGAGTGATTCTGATTTGGAAAAGATGGCAGAAGCCGCGAAAGTTTTAGAGGAATTTGAAGTTCCATTCGAGATAACAATCTCCTCGGCGCACCGATCGCCGGCACGGACGCTGGCATGGACAGAAAAGATTAAAGCGGAAGGTGGAAAGGTCATTATTGCGGGTGCCGGACGTGCCGCACATCTTGCGGGTGTCATCGCGGCGCATACGACCCTGCCGGTCATCGGGGTGCCGATTGACGGTGGACCCCTCAACGGTGTGGACGCGCTCTATGCGACAGTCCAGATGCCTCCGGGTATTCCTGTCGGCACAATGGCAATCGGTTCTGGTGGTGCGAGAAATGCGGGGTTATTTGCTGTCCAAATTTTGGCACTCCAGTTCCCGGAATTGGAGGCAAAACTGTTGGCATATAAAGAAAAATTGAGCGACGGTGTTGCCGAGAAAGCGGCGCGTCTCCAAGAAGTCGGCTACCAGGATTATTAATTTATGAACGCTTGGGCTGTACTCCATTACATTACGCGCAGACTCTTGATGGATTTTAGCAGCCCATAACGAAGTGGAGGGCGGATATACGGAAAGGCACACTAAGACTCAGACTCGCCTTACCGAACCGCAAGGGAAAATTAAAAACTGGTCTAACGATACAGAACTGTTTGATATGATGAAAGAGCGGTTATACGCCGCTGTAGTTTCGGATGCATTGGACGCAGCGGGTTACCGTGAACAGGCACTGCGACACACTATCCGCCCGCTTACCCCAATGACGGTTGTGGTGGGTCGTGCGATGCCGGTGTTGTGTGTAGAGGTCTACGAGATTCCGGATGAACCGTATCAGCAGGAAATCGCGGCGGTGGATAGCCTCAAACAGGACGATGTGCTTATCTGCTCAACTAATGAGAGTACTCGAATCTGTTTTTGGGGTGAACTTCTCTCAACGGCGGCACTCGCGCGAGGTGCGCGAGGTGCTGTCATTGACGGATTTATCCGAGATGTGCGTCAGATTATGGAGATGGGGTTTCCGGTGTTCACGACGGGGTTATCGCCTGTTGACTCTAACGGACGCGGCGATGTCATCGCGTATAACGTTCCGATTGAGTGTGGCGGTGTCACGGTTAATCCTGGGGATATTGTGTTCGGTGATGCGGATGGCGTTGTTGTTATTCCACAAGCGGTGGAAACAACAGTGATTGAAGCCGCGCTGGAAAAGGTGAGCGGTGAGAACCGTACTCGCGATGCACTTCGAGCCGGTGCGACGCTACGCGAAGTTTATGATAAATACGGCATTCTGTGAGGAGAGGAAAGGTAAAAAAATGATTTATGAATTGCGAACGTATCAAGTTGTGCCGGGGAAGATGAAAAATTTGAATGACCGATTTGCCAATATCACTGTTCCGCTGTTTGAGAAGCACGGTATGAAAGTCGTCGGGTTTTGGGAGACTGCTATTGGTGAGGCGACGACCACAGAACTTATCTACATGCTCGCGTTTGAAGACTTGGGGCATTATCAACGTGCGTGGGACGCGTTTATCGCTGATCCGGAATGGCAAGCGGCGAAACGCCTGACAGAAATCGGTGGTCCGCTGGTAAATGTGGCGAGTTCAAAGATTATCGAACCGACAGATTATTCGCCTTTACAATAGATGTGTCACCCACTCTCGCTGAGAGTTGATAGCCGTTCTTATCGTAAAATGGCGAGTTTTCCCACCTGTTGTATTTTTCTATCCTCCGTGTGGGCAGTGACGCGATAGAGATATACGCCATTAGCACACCGTATCCCATCTTCATCTTTGCCATCCCAACCGGTTTCGTTGGTGCCGCGGTTTGCCCTCGCATCATCAAGCGTTCGGAGAAGTCTGCCATTGATACTGTAAATTTTGATTGTGACAGTATCTGGTGCCTGCGCGAGGTGATAGGTGAAAAAGGTCTTTCCATCATACGTAGGATTCGGGACGTTGAATACCTCACTGAGTGTGACTTCCTCATTTAAGGTGAAGGCGGTAACAAGTTCTCCTATATTCCCACTGGTATCTGCGGCGGTAATCTGGAGTTGATATTCCCCGTTGGCGAGGTCGGGTGCGTATGTGATAGCGGCATCGGCGGGTACATCTGGATCGAAGGTTTCGGTGTAACTATTTGGATCCAAAAGTTCAAGCGTTTCATACACACTTCCAAAATTGACTTGAAAAGTGGTTTCATCAAGCGCGCTATCATCCGCGAGGACAATCTTGAAGCGAGGTTGCTCTGTGAGTATTGTGCCGTTTGTTAAAGATGCATCAAGCAGTTCATCTGTAGCATCTGTACCGGATCCGGTGACCTGGACCTCAATAGTAGGCGGCGTAATGTCAGGCTCTTCAATAACAACGAACCGATAACTGACAATCCCAGCGTCGCCGCCGATAGCGTTCCCGTTGAAATCTTGTGCGCCGATATTGAAAGTATACTCACCCGGGAAGAGGATGGGCCGGTAATCAATCGGTGCCGTGTCGATGCTACTCTGTGCCCGGAGTTCGTAGTCGGTGACAGGTTCAAAAGGTCCAGCGTTCTTTTGTTTATCAAAGGTAAAAAATTCCACATCAACACCGTTAGCGTCTTGTAGCACAATAGAGATAGTAGGTCGCGGTGGAATGACGCTGCCGGTCTGTGGTTGGACACCATCCACCCAGAGGCTAAAAGCGGGCGGCTCGTTATCGGTGCTACGCATGAGGGCAAATCGCTTGAGTTCACTGACCTCCGTTGTAATCGTAGCGACGCGAGCGGTGCTGAACTTAACTTTATCGCCGAACCCAAATGCTTCGGGACCTGCGTTGACGATCATTTCAAAACCGAGGTGGCTAAGGAAAAGCGGTTCGTTCACTCGTCCGTGGACTTTGACACCATTGGGGTAATGGACGGGTGCATTAGATGCATCACGAATTTCATAATAGTTAGGGTCAATAAAAAAGAGGAACCAATCGCCTGTTTCAAATTCCTTTTTGGGTCCAAGTTTGTTATTCACCGTTGCGGTACCGTTGCCGAGATTAGCATTCCATGTGCCCTCAAGGATAACATCGCCCTGCGGATTATAATCGGTCTTAAAAGCGAGTATATCGGCAAATTCAAATTTATAATTAACATCAGCAGACGGGTTCTCTTGACTCGGGATCCGCAGTTCCAAACCGTACACCTCTACTCTGAACGGATTATCGAGTTGTCCTGTTTGATCAAGTTTCTCGATTTCGGTGCGTTGCTCCCCTTTTCGCTTGAGAAAGACCTCGTATTCATTAGGATCAAGGAACATGATAATCCAAGTGCCTGCAGGGGTGAGACTCGAGTTGATAGTTATAGCATCGGTTTCTAATTTCTGTTCACTTGCGTTCTCCATCTGTGTTGGTGTGACGTAATTTTCGAGCAGAAAATCGCCTTCAGGGGTGTAGTTAATCTGTGAAGGCAAGCGGCGCCATGCAGACAGATTCGCATCTACTTCTGCCGGGGTGGACGTGGTATCCTGTTTCGCACTTGGTGCTAAATCTGTCTGCCACGCATAAATTGCGACTTGGTTTGTGACCTGCGTAAATTCATATTCAAATGCGGGATTGTCAGGTTGAATTTCGGTTTCTTTCCGTACGATGTCTTCCAAAGCACTGACATCAAAACGGAACTTGAGCTCGGCAGGTTTTGCGAGCACGGATGCGTTCGTACGAAACGTGGGTTCGTAGTATTGCGCGACCGCTGTCCCTTGCCGAATGAGCCCACGCCGGAGTGCAGCGACACGCGGAATCGGGGCAAATTGAAGGTCAGGTTGGGAAGGGTCGGTTGGCAATTGTGATGTAACGGAAAGCGGGATACCTGCCGTGCCCCGTGTTTCAACTTCAATCACGTTTGGAGGGAAATGGATGTCGAACACCCTATCTAAACTAAAGGCGAGTAACTCTTCCTCAGGTATATAGTTAAAGTCGTTGACGACGAAAGAGACATGCTGCTTGTTATCAAAGATCCGTGCTTCTTCGACGTTTCCATCAGCAATGTCGTCTTCAATATCCGGGTCCTCTGGGTCCGCGAAAACATAAATCTTGTGCGGACCTGTCTTAAGGGGAGCCTCGAGATCCAGGATAACCGTCACACGTTGCCACACATACGTTCCCTCTACCCAGTCGGTGGGTTTGACGGTTACGGTTCCAAGGATGTTTGCGTCCTCATCAATTATGGAATCTCCATCTGGATCCGGATTTCCTTCGGCAAATACAACCTCAATATCAGCAATGACGGGACGCCCCCCGTTATTGATTAACTCTGCAACGAGTTGGTAACCGTCTTTCTTTTCATCAAAGACGTATCGAATCGGTGGTCTGTCTATCTTGTCTGTGCCGATTGCAATATTGGGACCCAGAGGTGCCCTGACGATGTTACGTTCAAATTTTGAAGGGATAATGATTTCGTGTCCGCTACTATCGGTGATGAAGACTTGGTAGCGTATCTGTACTCCAGCTCGCGGGAGAAAGATAGGCGTTTCGAGTTCATACCATTGTCCGCCGGGTGGAACATCACCGAGCGGTGTGCGTGCTGGCACCATGGGGGTTGTCTTAACTTCAAAGTCATTTGTGTTATCCCATACAACCCTGATGCTGCGTATTCCTGCTGGTCCTTTGTCGTCAAGGACAAGTGCACTGATATTAAGGGTATCCGTGATTTTGGTGTCAAGCGTTTCTTGGAGGTCGTACAGGACAGGTGTATCTATCCAGAATCGCGCGCCTCCGATAGCGGCATGGGTGTCATCAAAGGCAAAGATACGTGCGATGCCCCCACCGGGCAGTGCGCTGTTTGGCACATCCATCCGAATGGTGCCGTACTCGCCTTTCCAAATTCTACCACCAGTGCGTCGCGTGATATCATTGCGGAGGTTATCATCAAAGTTATTTGCGAAAATTGCGAAAGCAGAGAATGCTTCTGTGCTAAAATCGGCTATACGCGTGAAACTTAAGCTGCCGGTGCCTCCAATTTCTGATTCTCGGACGACACCTACTTCGTTTGCCTTAATAACGATTTGGTGTTGGCTGCTGAGTGCTACGCGTTCCAACTCGACCTTTACATCGAGCTGCGGACGCGCAAGACGAGATGCTGGGTCACCGAAAAGCGTGTATTGTTCGGTGCCGGGAATCCAGCTGGGATTGCGAATTCGGTTGAGAAAACTAATTTTGGCATCAGCAACAATATGTCCTATCGTTGGGGGTAACGGAATACTTTTGGTTGCGAGTTCTGGGGACTCCGGAGCCGCACGGAAAAGGGCTTCAAAGAGGTCTTTATCAAATTCAGCATTTGCTGAGCCGTAGGTTAGTCGAGTCGCGGAGAGTGCTGCAATGGCACCGTATTTTCCGAACAAAAATTGTTCGCTGAGGCAAAAATTTCCAGCTTGTTGCGGTTTATCAAACTGTCCATTGAGACAGGTCGTTGTGATGACAAAAGGTAGGTATGAGTTCCGCAACTTGACGACATCTTCAATTCGGAAAATAGACTCATCCGCCCACGTCTGGATGCCACCGTGCCCTGTGTATTCAATGGCGAGCGCGCCTTTATTAATTGCGGATTTGATTATTGAACGTGTGAGTTCAGGACTTTTAATCTTTCGGAGATAGATTTGGCGGGTGTCATATCCGTAGGGTATAACCTCTTGTATCAGTTCGTCGCGTGATTCCTCAAAGACGCTATCGTTCGGCTTATCTAAGTGGTCGTCTGCGACTTGGATTAATGTCCCTTGCCACAATCCTGTCCGGAGATTTTTTTCATAGTTGATAATCTTTTCAACCATATCGTCAAGGGCTTCAGGCGTTTGCACCGAGAGTCTTCCAATAAGCATGTCAGGCAAAGGGTCGTCTCCACTGACGTTGACGAAACGCTGATCCATGGAAGTTTCACCACTTTCAGGTGCCCATCCGTGGTACGTCGGTACGAAGATCGGATAGAGGTTATAGGTACCGCCAAACTCTCGGCGGTGAATTTCGACGGTGGCTCTCTTGTAATCGTAATGTGCGTCGCCAACAAGGAGGACATAAGTCGGTGCGGGCTGCTGCCAATTGTTATAGGCATAACGTAGGAACTTTTGGATTGCGAAAGGATTGAAAAGACCGTCGCTAAATTCGTTGTAGATGTCATCAATATCAACAACCATGGTTGTCAAGCCTTGCGAACGCCGGAATTCGACGAGCGGTTCAATACTCTCGGTGAAGGTCGAGTGTGTAATGACGACATAATCGACTCGGTTAGCGGGGTTTCTTAAGGGTGTTGGTGGTGTTGGCACGAGGGCGTTAATGCTTTGATAGGCACCGCGACTGATGACAAAATAGCGCGTATACTGATTGACGGTATCTTCAAAGCGAATCCGATGACTGGCACCGGCTCTGGTAACTTCTCCGCCAATGAGTTTGCTGCTAATGCCATTTTCGTCCAACTGATATACGTCTATCTTTTCACTAAAGATATTTCCGACTTGGTACTGAACTTGGCCGCGATTGCGGGGTGTAGTCTTGGTGTTAAATTCGAGGCGATTCCGCTCCGCCTGAAAATTTCGCCAATAGTCAAGTTCATACCAATCGAGATAGAAGTCGTAGGATCCCGGGGGTGTATCGTTTCTATCGAGTGCTTCAATGCGCATAAGATTCGTATGTTCACTAAAGATGCGCGTGTGGAGAACGTCACGGGTTGCAACCTGTGAAGTTTGACGTTTCCATTCCTCAGGCCTGTCGAGTTGGACGTTGTTGAAAATGATCCGCGCTCGGTGGCGCGCGCTTCCCCTGCGGGAGGCACCTTGGAATTTGATACGCAAAGTTGCTTTGCTGTCCTCAAGTCGCGCATCGAGTCGCGGTGCTGCATTCGGCAGTTCTATAGGGAAATCTTTTCGGTCTCCACCCCGGAAAGCAGTTCCGAAATAGTGGTCTGCGAGTTCGGATTTAACGTCATAGCCGTTCAGGACATCATGATGCCAATTCTCTTCAAGGCGGGTACGTGCTAAGAAGGCGGTGGGTGCTACTAAATTTTTCAGTTTCGGTGTTCCGTCTCGTGTCGTCACACGGGATGTCTCAAGACCTGCAGCGGGTTCTCCAAGCAGCCCGAAACGCAGCCAGTAGACGTTTTGATCGGTAAATTTGTTGTCTGCTAATGCGCGCCCGTAAAAGACAATCTGCTCGCCGGGGTCAAGCTTATCGTTCTCATTCTCATCAAAAATATAGAGACCCTGCTTCGCTCCGCTACTCTCCAATTGAAGTGTATCAAGATTGATAGTTTCCGGTTCAATGCCGGTGTAAGCCTTGATATTGTTATAGGTGATACGATATAAGTCTGTCTTGGCAACAGAAATTTTAAAGCGGCGCGTGTTGGCGGTTATTGGTGTTGGTGCGCCGGGGGCATGGTTTCTGTCCGTAAGGCCACCATAAAGCGATTGGCGTTGTTTCCGCCACGGTTTTGCTTGCTCGTAATTTCGCAATGTGCTTTGGAACAAGTCCTCAAAAACGCGCGGAGATCCGCTAAAAGAGAGGGGGGCAGTAGCGATGGTGCCGCCAGCCGATACAGCACCCGGAAAGTGGACTCGAAACGTCACAGACGCGAAGATTTTTAATTGCTTTGTCGCTGGATTGTATTGCACGGGATTGATTTGTAGACTGCCGATGCGTTGATCTCGGACAAAGCCGCTGGGGATAACCTCTACGAGTTGGGTGGGATAGAATTTTTGGAGGACCGGAGGGTTCTCGGAAACCAGCGTCGGAAAGACTGGGTCATCAGGCGTGACACGCACATTTTCAATTGTCTTGGTTTCTGAACGCGCTTGAATGATGGTAACAACCGGGGTTCCTGCTATAGGGATGCCAATGCGCTGCGTGTAAATTGGCAGACGGGGTTTGCCTACGTCAAGTGTCCAATTCGCACCAGCGAAATGAATTTCAGTTCCGCTGTCTCTGGCATCGTCCACGGTAGCAGCGGCAGGTGTCGTTATCTTAAGCTCTGGCAGCGTAAAACGTGCTATGAAAGTATCCGCTGTGGTCGTAAGCATCTGAAGTGCTGGCGCGTTGTTCCCAGCAACGGGTAGGTACCCCGACTGGGACTGACCTACGGAAACCAGCATCGGAATAGTAGGAAACGTAAGGAGTATGGCGAAAAAAATAAGGGTCTTTTTCATAAGGGTTATAAGTAGTTGGTTATAAGTGGTTGGTTAAGAGTTATGTTGTGGTGGTTACCGATTCTGTTATTGCCACAAGGGATTAACTTATAACCTCTTAACTTATAACTTGTAGACCGCAGCAAAAACGGTCCGTCTCCGCTCGCAAGTTTTTTAACTTTGTTGCTTTATGATGTCTTTTTAATTCTAAAATTTACCATAATTAGCAATCTGTAAGAGGTTTTCGGTATATCTCATGCCTTTTGCTGTTCTCACTGCGAAACATGACGGCTAATTCGCGAGTCGTGAAGCGCACTTTAATGCTGCCACAAGACTGGTTTCACTGGCGATACCTTTACCGGCTATGTCAAATGCTGTGCCGTGGTCCACACTGGTCCGGATTATTGGTAGACCTAAGGTAACATTTACAAGTTCTCCAAAGCCGAGAAGTTTTATCGGAATATTACCTTGGTCGTGATACATAGCGATAACGGCGTGCCACTGCCCTTGATTCGCTTTGGCAAAAAGCACATCGGCAGGCAAGGGGCCTTCTATTGGTATCCCCGTTTGTGCTTCTGCTTCTGCGATGGCTGGACGGATAAAACGCGTCTCTTCTTCTCCGAACATACCTTCTTCACCCGCATGCGGGTTCAATCCTGCGACGACGAGTCGAGGTTCGGAGATGCCGCAGTGGATCAGTGCTTGTTGCGTGATACAGATAACATTCACGATTCTTTGGACAGAGAGGTGCTTTGGCACGTCAGCCAATGGTATGTGATTTGTCACAAAAGAGACTCCAAAAGCAACTCGGTTATTATCAATCTGCTTGCGGGGAACTATTGCCGAAACCGGTTTGGGGGTCAATGCTTCATGTGGACAGAGCAGCATTACTGCGTCAGGTGTGTTCGTAAACGCGGCAAGCATTTCCGTGTGTCCCGGATAGGGTGTGCCTGCTCGGTTTATGGCAGCTTTGCATATTGGAGCCGTTGTGATCGCATCAAGTTCACCGTGCATCGCGAGGCGTGTTGCTACCTCTATCGCTTTGACCGCGGCGGCACCGGCACAAACATCTATGGTGCCAAGGGAAATATCTTCAGGGGCGGTTGAAGATGTTTCAAGTACATCCATTGTTCCATGCATTGCGCTTGCTTGCATCGGGGTCTCGATGGTATTGACTTTTAGCTGCGGTGCGCCGGTGGGTATAAATTGACAAGCCTCTTGAAGAATAGCAGGACTTCCGATCACGATTGGCTGGCATATTGAATATATGCTTTCGCGTGCGAGTGCCTTGACAATGATTTCGGGACCGATGCCGGCTGCATCCCCCATCGTTATACCAATTTTGGGTCTATTTTCAACGATCATACTTCCTGATTGGTGCGTGGCATCTCTGCATTGGAGTTGGAACTCTTTGCGCGTCATTTTTTAAATTACTTTACAGTTCGGTTAGATAGATTAGGGGGTGACTACCGGTTTAATTGGCGGTAAAGCGTTGTAGCCCGAGCGCGTGAGACGTTTCCGGTGGGTAGTTCGAGAACCTCATACTCAGCTTCAGGAGGCTCTTCAGTGCCTGTTGAATGCCCTTCCGCGGTAGTCGATGCCCCCGGCATGCGAATCACATCACCTATGGCAAGCATTTTCCCTGCTTTTGCGACGTGTCCATTGACGCTCACTGCGCCTTTGCTACAGAGGGTATTAGCAACCGTTCGTCGCTTTACGAGGCGACTAACCTGCAGGAATTTGTCTAATCGCATTTTTTTTTAGAGTTATCGGTTTTCAGTTATCAGTTATTGGTTAAGAGCGTTTCGGATTGTCTAAAAATGTTGGGTGAGTCCAGGACCCTCTTTAACTGACAACTGACAGTTTTTTCTCGTCCAGAGAAAAAACGATCTGACAACTGACAACTACCTTACACAGATGGTTGGGAGGCGACTGGCATTTCTACAGGAACTTCGGGATCGACGATAGGTTCTGTGAGCGCCAGTTCCAGTACCTCCATCATATCGTTGACTTTATGGAACCGAATCCCTTCACGAATTTCTGTAGGGATGTCAACTTCATCTTTCTCGTTGTCCACAGGAATAATGATGTCAAAGATACCGTTTCGGTAAGCAGCGAGAGCTTTCTCTTTTAAGCCGCCGATGGGTAGGACTCTACCGCGGAGCGTAATTTCGCCAGTCATAGCGATATCTTTACGAACAGACTTACCTGTCAGCGTGGAGAGAATCGCAGTAGCGACAGTAATTCCGGCGGACGGACCGTCTTTCGGCACTGCGCCTTCTGGAATATGGATATGAATATCCAGCTGCTCAAACTGCTTATCAGGAAACCCGAAGAATTCGGCGCGGGAACGGATATAGGCGACAGCAGTCTGGACAGATTCACGCATGACTTCCTGAAGTTGTCCAGTCATATTCAGTTTCCCTTCACCTCGCATCGTAGTTGCTTCAACGGAGACGATATCGCCCCCGATCTGTGTCCATACCATCCCTGTAGCGACACCGACTTCGTCGCGCTCTTCGGCTTTTGTGCGCGTCCATTTCGCGGGTCCAAGATAGTCGCTCAAATTCGCTGGTGTTACTTCAACGTTGAGATCTGGTGTTTCTTCGGTAACAATCTCTCTGGCGATCTTCCGCATGACAGTGGTGATTGTGCGTTCAAGGTTTCGCACGCCTGCCTCGCGTGTATACTTATGTATCATCTCGTAGAGGGCTTCATCTGTGAAGGTGATATTGTCGCCTGAAAGTCCATGCCGTTCAAGCTGCTTCGGGAGAAGGCCATTCGGTGTGAAGGTGGCGATATTATGCTTCTCGAAGTCGGTATACCCCGGCAATTCAATGATTTCCATCCGGTCTTGGAGTGCTGCTGGAATGGTAACACGGGTGTTAGCAGTTGTGATGAACATGACATCGGAAAGATCGAAGGCAATATCCATGTAATGGTCTCGGAACGTGGAATTCTGTTCAGGGTCAAGCACTTCAAGGAGCGCTGAGGCGGGATCGCCTCGGAAATCCGAGCTGAGTTTATCAATCTCATCGAGTAGGAAGAGCGGATTTTTCGATTTTACATCACGGAGTCCTTGAATGATACGTCCCGGAATTGCGCCGATATAGGTGCGTCTGTGTCCACGGATTTCGGCTTCATCTCGAACCCCACCGAGCGACATTCTGACGAATTTCCTACCGGTTGCGCGGGCAACCGATTTGCCGAGTGAAGTTTTCCCTACGCCGGGTGGCCCGACGAGACAGATAATGGGTCCCTTAAGATGTTTGACGAGTTGTAAAACAGCGAGGTACTCAAGGACGTTCTCTTTCGGTTTCTCCAAGCCGTAGTGATCTTCGTCAAGTATGCGTTGGGCTTCAGGAAGTTGGAGTTGGTGCTCGGTGCTCTCTTTCCAAGGGAGTGCGAGGATCCAATCAACATAAGTACGGATGACACCGGATTCAGCGGATTGGGGTGGTATTTGTGCGAGCCGATCGAGTTCCTTGAGTGCCTTTTCTTCCGCCTCCTCAGACATCTCGGCATTTTTCACCTGTTCTCGGAGTTCATCAACTTCGGCGATATCGTCTCTGCCAAGTTCCTTCTGTATGACCTTCATCTGTTCCTGAAGGTAGAATTCTCGGTGCGTCTTCTGGACGGATTCACGGACTTGATTGTGAATATCATCTCGGAGTTCGTTCCGCTCCAATGCCTCGTTCAAGAATTGGACGACAAGTTGCAGCCGTTTAATAGGGTTGAGTTCGTCAATTACATTTTGGCGTTCTGGTGCGGTAAGGTCGAGAAACCTGGCGATAATATCGGCGAGAGGTCCGGGTTCGTCTTGTTCTTTGACGGCGCGTTTGGCTTCTTCTAATGTCAAGACGTGGGGTTGTGAGCTGCGCCCTTGGTCCTTCGGACGTGTTTTTGCGTATTCACTGAAAAGTTTCTTAGTCTCTTTGACGAGACCTTCAGCAGCATCTGCCAACCCGATTTCTTCATGGACAATTTGCACGTCTGCTTTCAAAAAATCCGCGGCTTTCGTATAGCGGAGGACAATCGCGCGGTGTTCTGCGGCGACGGCAATGCGGATGGTGCCGTCACCCGGTTCATAAGATTCGATAATATGTGCGACAGCACCAATGGTTTGTAGATGTTCAGGTGTGACATCTTCTCCTTCCTCTAACTCGACTTTTTGGTGGAGGAGGAGTACCCGTTTATTTGACTGAAGCGCAGCATGAGTTGCCTGGACTCCCATCTTACGAACGGCAATTAAAAGAGATTTTGTCTTCGGGAAAGGCGAGTACCTATCGAAATCCGGAGGCAAATCAATAACCGGCAAATTTACGGTTCCGTGTTCTGTTGTTGCTGTCGAATTCATAGTTTTTGTTCCAGTGCTGAGCATCAAACGCCAGCATTTTTAGACTTTAATGGTGCTGTGAAGGTCTGCATTTCTGTTCACAAGGGACGTAGCATTCACTACACCCTCAAGAGAATGCGGACAGCACCTTACTATCTATGGGAATGAAATACTATTAATTTTGCCAAAATGGCAAACGACTCATTTACAAATCTGTGGCTAAGCAGTTTTCAATTCTTCAGATTTTCTATAGGTAAGTTCGGGCGGTTCACTGTTGCGTACGGTGGCTTCGGTAATCTGGCACGTTTCAACATCGTCAAGCGATGGAAGCCGATAGAGCGTATCGAGCATAATCTTTTCAAAGACAGCTCTTAACCCGCGTGCGCCTGTTTCGCGTTCAATGACTTCGTCGGCAATAGCAACTAACGCTGCATCGGTTGCATGAAATTGTACGCCTTCGTAAGCCAAAAGATGCTGATACTGTTTGACGAGAGCGTTCCTCGGTTCTGTGAGGATACGGACGAGTGCGGATGCGTCCAATTCATGTAGCGTTGTAACGACCGGCAGCCGTCCAATCAGTTCGGGTATAAATCCGTATTTAATGAGATCTTTTGGCGTTGCCTGCGCGAGAATTTGGTGAATTTTTGTTTCGCTTTTCGGCTGGATAGGCGAACCGAAACCGATACTCTGCTTTCCGAGTCTATCTTTAATGGCTTTATCCAACCCGATAAAGGTGCCGCCGCAGATAAATAATACCTTCTTGGTATTTACCTCGATCATCTCTTGATGTGGATGTTTTCTGCCGCCGCGCGGTGGAACATTCGCTGTTGTGCCTTCAAGGATTTTGAGCAACGCCTGCTGAACGCCTTCGCCGGATACATCGCGAGTAATAGATGGGTTTTCGGATTTTCGCGTAATCTTATCAATTTCGTCGATATAAATGATACCCGTTTCAGCGCGTGCGACATCGCCATCCGCTGCTTGAACCAGTTTCAGGATGATATTTTCTACATCTTCACCGACATATCCAGCCTCGGTCAACGTTGTTGCATCGGTAATCGCGAAGGGTACATCTAAGACCTTAGCGAGCGTTTGGGCGAGGAGTGTTTTTCCGGTGCCGGTCGGTCCGATCAGTAAAATGTTGCTTTTGTCTAATTCAACATCATCGTTTGTATTGCTATGATGCAAGCGTTTATAGTGTGTGTAAACTGCGACAGATAATGTCTTTTTAGCGTGTTCTTGACCTATTACATATTCATCAAGTTTTGCTTTAATCTTTTCAGGTGAAGGCGGTTCTGCGAGTGTGTGCCCCTCACCGTTTGTTTCGGGGTTTGCTGTACTGGTACCCGTTTGTTCACGCGCACCGCGTCCGTTCTTCTGCTGAGATTCCCCACGGTTTTCCTCAAGCTCGGACTGTTCGTGTGATTCCTCTGTTTCTTTAAGTGCCTCTATAGAGAAATCGAGGCTACCATCTGGTTTGCGATTAAGAATATCATCACAAAGATCAATACATTCAGAAAGACACCTCTCACAGATATTTGCCTCAAGTCCATTAAAAAGTCTCTCAACGTGGGTATTGTCACGCCGACAAAATGTGCAAGAAGCGGTATCCGCTGTGGATGCTGATAGGCGGACAATACATTCAACGCAGATATTTGCTTCCCTACCCTGAAGGAGTCGTAGGCGGACTTGTGTGCTGTCCTGCTGACAGAAAGAACAGGACACTTCACGATGGGCAGATTGTGACATAACTGTTTCTCCTTTTTTAATGGTCATCAGTCGTCGGTTCGGTTTTTCTGCGAAAAACCTTCAGTTTGCCTCGCAGTGAGAGTTAAGAGAGAAACTTGATATGTAAAGTCTTTCTCTTAACCAACAACCGACAACTATCCCCTCTCTGTGGCACGTTGCGCTACGACATGGTCAACAAGACCGTATTTCAATGCTTGTTCGGCAGTCATATAGAAATCACGGTCAGCATCGGTAGCGATTTTCTCGACATCCTGACCGGTATGGTCGGCTAAAATAGCATACAGTCGATCTCGCTCGTGTAAGATTTCTTTTGCATGAATGCTAATGTCGGAAGCTTGACCGCCAATACCACTTGCCATCGGTTGGTGAATAAGCGTCTTTGCATGGGGTAATGCGTAGCGTTTGCCTGGCGCGCCAGCAGCGAGCAGGACTGCACCCATACTATACGCTCTCCCTAAACACCAAGTCTGCACATCTGCTTTGATGTACTGCATTGTATCGTAGATCGCCAAACCGGCGGAAACAGACCCTCCGGGTGTGTTAATATAGAGGATAATATCTGCGTCCGGGTCCTTCCCTTCGAGGAAGAGCATTTGTGCTGTTACGATATTTGCGATAATATCATCATCAATCGGTGTTCCGATCATGATAATCCGATCTTCAAGCAGACGTGAATAGATATCGTATGACCGTTCACCACGGCTGGTCTGTTCAACGACGATAGGTACAAGATTCATTTTTTTTATAGCCGTCAGCCGTCAGCCGTTAGCCATCAGTTACAAGAGGTTATTGGTTTAATCAAAACGATTATGCTAAACTGCTAACAGGTTATCATTCGGGAAAGTTACAAGTGATTTAATCAAAATTCTCTTTACTGACTGCTGATAGCTGACAGCCGATAGCCAGATTCTTCAGGTAATTATAAGTGATTGTTTAGCAGACGCGCGATGAATAAGGAATTGGTAGATTTTTTCTTGTTGGAGTTGACCCCGGAAATCTTCCAATCGATTGCTTGATTTCAATAATTCAGCATATTTTTGAGCGTCTCGGTTTTGTTGTTCAGCGGCGCGTCGGATTTCGTATTCCAATTCGTCATCAGATACGTAGATACCCTCCGCCTCAGCAATCGTATTGAAGATCCATGATTGCTTTGTTTGTTGAATAACGTCCCGCCGGAGTTCATCAGGCAGGGTATCCATGTTAATTCCAGCGTCTTCTGGTGTTTTCCTTTCGTTTGTCAGTTGCTGTTTAACATTCTGAAGCGTCTGTTGTACGTATTGATCGATCAAGGGTTCAGGGATAGCAATATCAATTTTGTCGATGAGTTGCTCCAACAATTCCGCTTTCTGTTTATCGACTTGTATACTCGTTTCTTCCTCGACCAGGTTGTTCCATATCACTCCGAAAAGTTGCGAATAGTTTTCGTACCCCAAGTCTTTTGCGAATTCATCATCTAAAGGTGGAAGATGTTTCTGTGTAATGGCGTGCAGTGTAACCTCATATTGAACAGATTTTGCTGCGAGCTCAGGGTTAGGGTGTTCTTGTGGAAAATCGATATCCACGGATTTTGTTTCCCCAATTTGCATACCGATCAATGCCTGTTCAAGTTTCTCATGTATAGCCTTAATGCCGAGTTCTATATTAACATCTTTCCTTGATTCATCATCAATGCGTTCACCGTTGAGCAAGCATTCCCAATCCACGCGGACACAATCTTTCTCTTCAACTGGACGTTCAACGTCAAGCGGTTCATAAGTTGCTGATTGCGCCTGCAGCCGTGTGATATAAGTATCGACATCTTCACGGGGTACATCGACCGCATTTTTATCGGTTACAAGTTCATCATAAGGTGGGAGGTCTATATTGGGTCGAATATCAACTGTGGCTGAAAACTGGAGGGGTTCGTTTTCCTTAACTTGTAATTCGTTGAGCGGCGGTGTGAAAGTTGGCTGGGAGAGCGGATTCAGTTTTTCTCTCTGGACGGCATCTTCATAAGCGGGAGCGATGAGATAGCGAGCAGCCTCACTATTGACGTAATCAGGAAATCTTGATTTGAGGATTGCCACGGGTACACGTCCCTTCCGGAAGCCCGGAATGGAGACTTGGGTACGCAACGTTTCATAAGTTTCCTCTAAAGCTGCATTAACATCTTCAGGAGGCACCTCTATGTCCAGACGGACTCGCGTAGTGTCTAACCTTTCAATTTGAACTCTCAAGCTTTTGTCCTCATGCTGGGTATCCAAAATGGGGATACCTTACATCACAGTTCACCCTTAAGTGTCGTTTTGCTGACAGGCAAAGAGAGGCGAACTGTGTTTTGATAGCACGCCCTGATTTTTGATTAACCCGATCTGCTGCGATGGCGTGTACGGTTGATTTTCGTTAGGGCACTCAATTTTGCTGGTCCCAACGCCCTTAAATACGACGATGGGCGAGGAGGGACTTGAACCCTCACGAGGTGTAACCCCAATAGATCCTAAGTCTATCCTGTCTACCAATTCCAGCACCCGCCCAAATTCCGTGTATTCTATTACAGATGCGCCGTGAAGGAATCGAACCTTCAACCGCCTGATTAAGAGTCAGATGCTCTGCCAATTGAGCTAACGGCGCGTTGCTCGCTGCTCTGAATCGTAGGTGCGCTTTGTAAGCACTCACTCGCCGATTGCCGTTGTGCGCGCAAGGCGCGCACCTGATACTCCAAAGATATTCGCGTCCGGAGGGATTCGAACCCCCAACTTATAGTTCCGAAGACTATTGCTCTATCCATTGAACTACGGACGCTCATGAGGGTGGATGATGGGATTTGAACCCACGCCCTCTTGATCCACAGTCAAGCGCTCTGCCCCTGAGCTACATCCACCAGATTTTGATTTGCCGTGCGCTATAAATAAAAAGTACGCCTAGCAGGAGTCGAACCTGCAACCTACGGATTAGAAGTCCGTTGCTCTATCCAATTGAGCTATAGGCGCGTGTTTTAAAAGTTTTTTGAATCGGGGCGAGAGGATTCGAACCTCCGACCTTCTGCTCCCAAAGCAGACGCGCTAGCCGGGCTGCGCTACGCCCCGAAAGGCATACATCGTATAGATTTACAAGCCGTTGGGACGTTGTTAGAACCGCCAATAAGGGGTATAATACACGTTCCCAAGATACGCTTTAAACACCATTTTTAGTTTTTAAATTATACACTATTTTTTGGCGTATGTCAAATTAATGTGAAAAAATCTTGTGTTTTTTCAACGAACCGTGCTATAATGCTGGCACGATTGTCGCGCGAGATTTTCGCGCCTCGCTCGCCCATTTTTTTTGCTATTCCATATACTTGTACTAAAGTTTGGACAATATTATAG
>JAAXHI010000013.1 GCA_012270875.1 Candidatus Poribacteria bacterium
GGGTTGTTATGCGTTCACAGACCCGAAGGACGAATACGAATGAACAAGACACTTATATTACTGTATGCAAAATACTTAACACCAAAAATACCGAAACACAAACAGACAAGATAATACACGTAATTAAATGAATTTAAATGCAATTTAGAGGAGTTAACAACTAAGAGCGCCAGAGTGCCTAGGTCAGCGGTCTTTGGCATGCACATGCCCGGTGGCTGACTACATCGATCATGTGATTCCTTGGCACGTTCAGTTTTCCCTTCGTGCTGGGTTCTGTCGCCCATTTTCTTCGTTTTCCTCGGTGTTCTTCTTCTCTACGAGCGGTTCGTCACCGTTGTCGTCGATTTCGCGAACTTTTTCTTTGTTTTTTCCATCCGTTTCTTCGAAGGTTTGGTCCACATGCCTCGCAACACGGTGAACAGCATACGGCTTCGCTTGACCCGTCCGGTCCCGCGTCGTCTCCGAGTGATGAATCCGCCCAGTCAACCACATCAAATTCCACTTCTTCGTCCTCCTTTACCTCGTCGCCCTCTTCGGTCTCAATCTCAGCGGAGACTCTGACTCAGGCCATCTCCCAGGCTTTTCAGCAGTCGCTACCTCAGATGTTGGGGGCCTTTCGGGAGAACGGCGCGCCAAGTTCTACTAGCGGTACGTCAGGCAATTCCAGCGCGGCCTCTTTCGCGACCAGCCTGCCGTCGACTTATACATCGACTTCGACTGCGTGTCGTTCATCGTCTTTAACAGGTACCGTGACTGTGCCCTCATTTCTCTCTACTTATTCGTCTGTTGGTATTCTCGTGGTTCCTCGTGCTTCTCAGCCGCCCGTCCCGACGTTGCCTGCACCATCCTTGTTCGATTATTCATTGGTACCGTCGACCAGCAGCCCGACCGTGGCGCCTTCGGTCGGAAAAGCGTTTGCTAGTTGGCCCCGGTTACGCGCCAATTCCGGGCAAACTGGTGGCCAAGATAACCAGTGGCGCCTTCGTTGAGCTTGCGGATCTCCTAGCGGAGAACATACGCGCCCAAGAGGCCGAGCCTCATACTTATTTGGATGGTAAACTACTTGTTGCTCCTGCCAAAAAAAGGGTGGTAGAGATAACCGATATTCTCACATGGAT
>JAAXHI010000155.1 GCA_012270875.1 Candidatus Poribacteria bacterium
AGAATAAAGGTATTATCGTCCATATCGCAAGGAAGCATCTCGCCTCGGAATTCGCGTTCTTTGACACGCACGCCGGAAAACGCTGTCACACGCTTCACAGGTCCGAGTATACCCGTCATCGTGTGTAGACCGTAGACAGTCATATCGTAGAGCGGACCGCCGCCCGGTTTTCGGAAATACCACGCAGGGTTGATGTTAGAGAGTAGGTCGTCGCCGTGTCTCACGGATTCGTTTTCGTGGTATCTTCCGAAAGCGGAACCGGTAGCTGCCCATGTCAATGTGCCGATAGCACCTTCATTGATAAGTCTGCGAATTTCTTGGTGGATTGGACGGAGCATCTGCCCAGGGGAAGCGACTAACTTCACGCCTTTGCGTGCTGCCGATTCAATCAGGTCGTCCGCTTCATTGACGGTAGTTGTCATCGTCTTGTTGAAATGTGCGTGCAGCCCGTGTTCAATTGCAAGTTTCCCCTGCTCGTAATGCAAACCGATGGGTGAGGCAATTGTAACGGCATCTACGTGCCCGTCTGCCAAGAGTGCTTCGTAGGTTTCATACGCATACGGGACATTGAATTTTTCAGAGGCGGCTTGTGCGCGACCGGGAACCGGATCACAGACAGCCGTCACTTGTAATCTATCTTGAACGTCGTCTTGTGTGAGATGCGGAAGGATGCCACGCACAGAGATGCTCCCTACACCGATGACACCGATTCTTACTCTGTCAGTGGTTGACATGATATTTCCTCCAATTTTGGCGTATTGGCTATCAGCCTTCAGCAAAGAGGTTTCTGATTAAATCAAACACTTCTTTGCTGTCTGCTGATGGCTGACTGCTATTTATCGCCATGTTGTTTCGTGTTGCCATCCGACAGCATTTTTGAGTTTGTCGCAATTGATAAACGATTGGTATCCCTGAAGTGTTCTCACTTTTGGAAGAAATTCAGGTTTAAAACGTTCAACCAGTTCTTGAGAAGGTTCCAACGCGGAGGTATCATCGGCGTTGAGAAAATAGACATTGTGCGACGGCAGCGTGTCCGCCTTTTCCATAATCAAGCGATGTGCGCTGGCGACATCCTCGCTCCCGACCCAACACCAGAGCCACGGGGTCCAAGCGGTTGTCGGTTTGGCATTTTCTGCCATCTGCTTTCGCCGCTCCTCTGGACTGATACCTGCCGGACGTGTAATGTAGGTGCGGATGCCATACGCGCGGGTATAACTCGCTAAAAGGTCTTCGCCGCAGCGTTTAGAGAAGCTATAAGAATCTTCAGGGTAACACGGGTGTTCTTCATCGATCGGCAGGTAGTCTATCGGAATGTGGATTTTGCTGATTCGGAAGCCGTGCCCTAATGCGCAATTACTACCCGACATCACAACTGTTTGGACATCCGCTTCAATCGCGGCTTGCATGAGATAGTATGTGCCGAGCATGTTCGTTTTGAAGGTGGCATCAAAGGGGATACCTCTCTCTTCAGCACCTGCCCGTAAATCTGGATGGTCTACGGGTCCCGGTTGTGCGCCGAGGTGTTGGATCGCGTCCACACCTTCAACGGCACGTTGACAGTCCTCAAAGTTGTTCAGGTCGCCTTGAATAAAGGGTAGGTGCGAGAATTCATCGGGCGGCGTTCTGCGCGACATCAGCACCAGCGAGTGTTCTGATGCCAATTCTCGGATCACATACTCGCCGAGCCGACCGCTCGCGCCGGTTATCAATACTTTCATCAAAAAATCCTTTCATTTTGTCTGAATCATGAATGACATAGATTACGCGGGAGTACACATTTTGGCGAAAACAATCAGCGGAAATCGCCTTCACTAAATCTTACTCCGGCGTGAGGTCCCACAACAACACTGTCCCGTCCCTACTCCCACTGGCGAGTGTCAGTCCATCGGGGGAGAATAACACGCACTCAACATCCCGCGTATGCCCTCTGAAAGTGCGTAGGATTCTGCCGGTGCGAACATCCCATAAACGGATAGGCGTGTCCACATATCCGCTGGCGAGTGTCAGTCTATCGGGAGAAAACGCCACGCTATTGACATCCTTGGTACGTCCTATGAGCGTGCGGAAGGTGCTGCCAGTGCCGATGTCCCATAAACGGATCGTGGTGTCCGAACTCCCGCTGGCGAGCGTCTGACCATTAGGAGAAAACGCCACGCTACTGACACTCCCTCTATGCCCTTCGAGCGTCTGGAGGAGGTCGCCGGTTTTTACATCCCATAGACGGATCGTTGTATCTTGACTCCCACTGGCGAGTGTTTGCCCATCCGGACTAAAAAACGCGCTATTGATTTCCGCCGTATGTCCTTCGAGCGTCTGGAGGAGGTTGCCGGTTTTTACATCCCATAAACGGATCGTGTTATCCCGACTTCCGCTGGTGAGCGTTTCACCATTCGGACTAAACGCCATGCTAATGACACTTCCCGTATGCCCTTCAAGCGTCTGGAGGAGGTTACCGGTTTGGACATCCCATAAACGGATCGTGGTGTCCATACTCCCAGTGGCGAGCGTCTGACCATTCGGACTAAATAATACGCTTTCAACACTCCGCGTATGTCCTTCGAGTATCCGCAGAAGGTCGCCGGTGTTGACATCGTATAAACGGACAGTGCTGCGATAATTCCCGCCATCTGCCAGGGTTTGCCCATCGGGACTAAACGCCATGCTATCAACACGATATATATGCCCCGTGAGTGTCTTTAGGGGGTCACCAGTGTTGATGTTCCATAGACGGATCGTTTGGTCTGCACTCCTGCTGACGAGTGTTTGCCCGTCGGGGGAAAACGCCGCGCTCCGAACCCACTCGGTATGCCCTATGAACGCTTTGAGAAGGTCGCCAGTACCGACATCATATAAACGGATCGTATGGTCCCACCCCCAATTGACGAGGGTCTGACTATCCGGACTAAACGCTTTGCGACGGACACTGCCTGCCTGCCCTTCGAGCATCCATAGCAGGTTGCCAGTGCTGACATCATATAAACGGAGTTTACCGTCCCTGCTCCTACTGGTGAGGGTTTGTCCATCGGGACTAAATGACACGCTTGTGATCCAACCCGCATCCTCCGTGAGCGTCCTTAGAAGGTCGCCAGTACCGACATCCCATAAATGGAGTTTAGTATCCTTACTGCCAGTGGCGAGGGTTTGACTATCCGGACTAAACGACATACTTGTGACCCACTTCGTATGCTCCCTGAGCTGCCGCTCGGGACGCTTACCCTTTACATCCCATAAATGGATAATTTCTCCGTCATTACCAGCGAAAGTTTGCCCATCGGGACTAAACGAGATGCCAACAAAATGGCGATGCGAAGCGTCTGAGAAGCTACGCAAGGAACGTCCACTCTTTATATCCCATAAAAAGATAGTGAGCTCCATATTCCCGGCGAGCGTTTGCCCATCGGGACTAAACGCCATGCCTATGACTCGATTCTGATATCCTCTGAAGGTGCGCAGGAGATCCCCACTCTTTACATCCCATAAACGGGCAACTCTACCATGACCATGACTGGCGAGGGTTTGACCATCCGGACTAAACAAGATGTTTATGACAGACGCATTATGCCCTGTGATTAGGTTGCGTTCTTCACCGGTTTGTGCATCGTACAGCCAAATACCGATGTTACTCGCTACCGCAAGGAGGGTGCCATCTGGGGAATACACGACCCTAATTGCGCCGCCTTTATTGAGACGCGCTTTGGCACCTTCAGGTAAACGCCACGTCGTATACGGAGAAGCATTCACATAACCCACAAAGAGTATGAGCAGAGCGGGTAATAAGGCAATTAACAACCGGCTCGGTTTCAGGTGGCGTGTTTGGATTTTCATAAAAGTTCCTTTAATGTTTTTTGATGCGCTTGGGCAACTTCGCCAAGTGTGTTTGCAAACGATACCACCTTGCATATTGACTGTAGAGGTGGTAGTATCGCTATTCCAATACGATGAAGTGATTGTGGACCTTGCTAAGATCATCGTGTAGACTACCCAAACGTCTGTTTTTCGGATGGTGTGTATTTTAATTTGTGGGGTTGTATACTTATAATATCATATTATTGACTGAATCACAAGTCATAAACACAATGGCAATAGGCTTTTCTCCGCCGCTGAAATGGGGTTCCAACCTGAAGAAATTGACGAAAGATTTGCGTTTTTTGCAGAACCGATTTGCGAATTGAGTCAGGACCATTCAATTTTAAGAAATTATTGGATTGGACATCTTTTTTTCAGGATCCGGTGCGAAATGCTGCGATAGGCTGCGACAGGCTGCGAATTTTTCTGCGAATTTTTAAAAAACATAACATATATAAAGTGTTAATACCTACGAGAAATACAATTGAATACCCCTGCGAATTGAATTGACAAGGGTAGTAGTGTCGTCTATGATTGCAACATTACAGCAACATTGCAAGTATTATTGAGCGAACTGATTTTTTATGGGCGAGCGAACAATGTACAGTGCTGAAACACATTTCAAAAACTTATATGATACCGTCCCGAGAACGTATGAATTTCATGCGACTACACGTGAAGAGTTGGTGGCGTGGCAAGCGAATTTTCGTCCGAAGTTACGAGAAATCCTCGGTTTGGATAACATGGCATCCGATTTGGCAGGCTACGTTCCGAAAGCAGAACAACTGGAAGTCTTGGATATGGGTGACCACTTCCGAGAGAGTTGGTATCTGTGGGTAGAGCCGACGGTACCGTTGCCGTTCTATCTACTTCGTCGAAAAGAAATCGAAGGCAAACTGCCGTTGATTCTCGCACCGCACGGACATAACCATCCGCATATCTACGCTGGCATTGCGCATTCGGAAACAGAGGAAGAACACATGCTCGAAGGTGAGCGGGACATCGCACGGCAGGCAGTTGTGGAGGAAGGCTACATCGCCATCGCGCCAACGACACGCGCTTTCGGTGAAACGCGCACTGACGCTGATAAACAAGCGAACAATACCCATTCATGCCGACATCAGTTGGTTCATAGTATACTTGTTGGGCGGACCCCGATCGGTGAGCGTGTATGGGACATGTCGCGGCTCATTGATTGGGCAACAGAGAACTTACCGGTGGATGCCGAACGGATCGCGATTACCGGTAATTCTGGTGGTGGGACCGTCTCGCTTTTTGCGGCGGCATGTGAGACGCGCATCGCTGTAGCGGTACCGAGCTGCTACTTCTGCACGTTTGAAGGAAGCATCGGTATGATCCGACACTGCGAATGCAACTATGTGCCGGGGGTGATGCGGCTTGGAGAGATGTACGATGTCGCTGGCTTAATCGCGCCGCGTCCGTTTTGCGCGATTGCAGGACGAGATGACGGGATTTTTCCGATAGATCACGTCAAATTCGCTTACGAGCGGTTGAAGGAAATCTATACAGTTGCTGGTGTAGCGGATAGGTGTGAACTCTTTATCGGTGACGGTGGACATCGTTATTACAAAGCCGGTGCATGGCCCTTTGTACGGCGGTATTTTGAGGGATAGGTAGAAACTACCGCGATCCTTTTTTTATTGCCCATAACGTTTTCAGGATGATTTTAATATCCAAGGCGAGCGACCAGTTTTCGACGTAGTAACGGTCGTAGTTAACCCGATCTTCAAGTGAGGTATTGCCGCGCAAGCCGTTGACTTGTGCCCAACCGGTCATACCAGATTTGACGCGCTGCCGAGCAAGATAGTGCGGAATGGATTCGCTGAACGTATCAATGAGACCTGACATTTCGGGTCTCGGGCCGACGAGACTCATATCGCCTTTGAGGACATTGAAGAATTGGGGCAACTCATCTAAACTCCAGCGTCT